>JABSPW010000024.1 GCA_013214285.1 Halioglobus sp.
TCAACAGCGTCTCAAGATAGCCTAGATGAGCCGGTGTTTTCAAAATCCACCGGCCTGATTGGCATACCGCTGCTTTCAGTATGGTTCCTGTGTTTTTACAGACGCGTGGAAGATGGCGTGTATCGCAACCCTGTTATCTCTCAGGCACTCGACGCATGCAACCGCAATCCGGTGCAGCGGTGCCAGGTACTCATTACCCGGCGCACTGCATTGTTGGTTGCGACCTAGGGTCTGCGCTCGTAGTGTGAGACGGCGACTTTATCTGAAACGCAAGATGGGGGGGTCTTCGCCACACGAAGGATAGCCTTCACGCAAGCCTTTGCAGTGGCAGCGCTCAGACGGTCCCTCGCTGGTATTTTCATTGCTGCGCCTCGATCGATAGTCGGATCCCTTGTCCCAAGGTTCGCAAGCGCGGCCAAGCGTAGTATCCCTGCGCCCGGATTGCAAAGTACATGGTCCCACGCCCCTAGTTTATGGGGTATTTTGCGCTTTCCGTGTGCCGATTGAATGGTGAGGCAGCCATATATAGCCAGATACTCACGGTCTCGCGACACCTTGCATAAGTAAGGGGGCCGTCACCTCGCTGCAACCCAGTGAAAATCTATGCTCAACCAAAACCCGCAGTACCGCCGCTGTTTTGTCGCCGGGCATAGCTTTGGCGCGCCAGCACATGCATCCCAGGCTGCTCTTGACTAGACTGGGAGTTGGTTTCTTATTTTGCCCTGAGGAGACATAGTGATGTCCCTGGATTTCGACAGTGCGCGACTCCCTAACCCTAATCTGCGGGAGGAGCACCATGTCTGGCGTGCGCAGCTGCGCAAATTCATCGATACCGAGATCATGCCCTATGCTGGGGAATGGGATGAAGCCGGAGCAATACCCGTCCAACTCTGGCCCAAAGCAGCAGCGGTGGGTTTGCTCGGTTTGGGCTACCCGGAGGAATTTGGTGGCAGTCGTGAGGGGATTGATTCCTGGCACGGATGGATCGCCAATGAGGAACTCGCGCGTATCGGTGTCGGTGGCATTGCCGCCAGCCTGATGGTGCATGGCATTGGTTTACCCCCGGTACTCAATTGGGGATCGCAGAGACTAAAAGAATTGGTAGCGCCTTCAGTGTTGTCGGGTGAACGACATATTTCTTTGGGCATCACCGAGCCGGGAGCAGGCTCTGATGTCGCTCAATTGATGACCACCGCGGTGCGGGAGGGTGATCACTATATTGTTAACGGTTCCAAAACCTACATTACTGGAGGTATGCGAGCCAACTGGGTGTCAACAGCGGTACGTACCGGACAAGAGGGAGCAAAGGGCGTCTCCATGTTGCTTATTCCCACGGATGTTGATGGTTTTTCACGCACGCAGCTAGATAGAAAGCAGGGTTGGTGGGCGTCAGATACCGCCACGCTATATTTTGATAATGTACGAGTGCCAGTTGAAAATCTTTTGGGTGAAGAGAACAAGGGTTTCCTGGTGATCATGACTAATTTCAATAGTGAACGCATGGGTATGGCCGCCGCGATGGAGGCGCTTGGTCGCGTCTGTCTGGAAGAAGCTGTCAATTGGGCGCAGCAGCGTCAGACTTTTGGCAAAAGGCTCGCCGATCACCAGGTAATCCGTCACAAAATCGCCCAGATGAAGCAGCGTTTGAATGCGACTCAGGCCTATATTCGCCTTTGTTACGAAACGTTCGAGGCGGGCCACCCTAACCCGGCTGACATTGCTTTGCTAAAGGTACAGGCCAGTGAGACCATGGAGTTTTGCGCGCGGGAAGCGATGCAGATCCTCGGAGGCATTGGCTATATGCGCGGAAACCGTGTAGAGCGTATTTATCGCGAAGTTCGCGTCAACGCCATTGGCGGTGGTTCTGAAGAGATCATGCGTGATTTGGCGGCACGTCAGTACGGTCTTTAGGGGGATATTGTGATAAAACTTTGGCACTGCGTGGGTGCGCGCTCTCTGCGCGCACTGTGGACACTAGAAGAACTCGGCTTAAAGTATGATGTGGATATTCTGCCGTTCCCACCCCGTATTTTTCAGCGCGACTATTTACTGGTTAATAGCCTTGGTACAGTGCCTTTCTTTGTCGACGGAGATACTGAGATGACTGAATCAGTGGGCATATGTCAGTACTTGGTAGACCGCTACGAACGCTATGACTTCGGCCTGCAGCCAAAGCATGCGGAGTATGGCGCTTACCTGAATTGGTTGCATCATGCTGACGCAACACTGACTTTTCCGCAAACCATAGCGATGCGGTATTACGTCTTGGAGCCAACGCCTGAAAAGCAGTCGGTAGCGGAGGATTACAAGAAGTGGTACTTCGCCCGGCTGCGCCGGCTCGACCGTCATCTAGAGACCCGCGAATTCCTGGTAGACGACCGGTTTACAATCGCGGATATTGCGATCGGCTACGCGCTGTATCTTGGTCGGGCACTCAATCTTGATCGAGAATATCAGCCACAGACGACGGCTTATTTGCAACGTCTGATGGAGCGGCCTGCTTTCAGGCGAGCGGATGAGAAGGGTGGCTCTCTCGAGATCGCGGAAAAAGGAGAATAAGGATGGCTGCAACAGAACAGGAGCTTCACGAATTTCGAGAGGAGGTATCCGCTTGGATGAAAGTCAACAAGCCGGCTGACCCGGATTTCCTACTACCTCAGTCCTTCATGGAGGTGGGCGACGAGCGTCAGTTGGAATTCCTGCGGGAGTGGCAATTTAGACTGTGGTCTGCCGGCTACCTTGGCATGGCCTGGCCAAAGGCATACGGCGGAGGAGGTGCCGAACCTGTTTTTCAGTCTATTGCCGATCAGGAGATGCGGCGGCACAACGTACCGATCTGTTTCAATGTTATCGGTCTGGGCTGGGCCGGGCCGTTGATCAAAGATATCGGTACGGAGGAGGCGAAAGCGAAATATCTCAAAGGGATTCTCAATGCAGAAGACATCTGGTGCCAGGGTTTTTCAGAGCCAGACCACGGCTCGGATCTCGGCAATGCGCAGACCCGGGCAGTCCGTGAGGCTGATCAGTATGTGCTGAATGGTCAGAAAATTTGGACCACCATGGGCAACTTTGCCAAATATATGATCTTGTTGGCGCGGACCAATCCTGAGGCTGAACGCAAATACGACGGGCTGTCATTCTTCCTCTCGCCCATGCATGTAGAGGGTGTTGAGACGCGGCCCATACGGAAAATAACCGGTGAGTATGGATTTACTGAAACGTTCTTCACCGATGCGCGAATCCCCTTGGACTGTCTGATGGGGGAGGAGGGGCAGGGCTGGAAGATTGCCATGCAGACCTTGCAATATGAGCGTGGCGCCGAGGCTGGTGCTGCGGGCGGTCTGTCGATGATTCGGGTGACCGTCCAGGATATGCTTGATAGCCTGCAAGGTGTATGTCGGGATGGAGAACCTGTGCTAGAGGATCCTGTGGTGCGTGATGCAGTGGTGCAGGCTATCATGGAAGAAAAAGCGTTGATGCTGGGACTGCGGCGGATGGGAATCGGCCCGCTGAATACGGATTATCCTGGTTCCATAGCGCTGTCGAGCAAATTGCGCGCCTCTGAGGTGACGCGCCGTCTGCGCCAGTTGGCTATTGGTCTGCAGGGGGCGGAGGGTGGACTCTACGTCGGTGATCCAGCGGCACGTCAAGGAGGGTTCTGGCAGAGAGCTTATTTCAACAGTTTCTCCGCCACCATCGGAGGCGGTACCAGCCAGGTTCAGGCCAACATTGTCGCCGAGCATATTCTCGGCTTGCCCAAGTAGAGAGCATGAGATGAACCTTATTGGACATACCGAGCTGCGCTTCACTGAGGAGCAGGCCATGTTATTGCATGTGGCTCAGGAGTTTTGTCGCAATAAATCCCCGGCAGAGTCCGTGCGCGCGCTGCTTGAGAGTGACGTGGGCTACGACGTTAGCGTCTGGCAGGAAATGACGGAGCTTGGCTGGAGCGGTATCGCTCTGCCCGAGTCGTGTGGTGGTGCAGGCCTTGGTGTTGGCGCATTGGTGCCGGTAGTTGAGTCAACAGGTCGGACGCTACTGGCCTCCCCTTTGATCAGCACTGCCCTCGCTGGGCAGCTCCTGTTGCGGGCTGTTGGACCGGATAAGGCAGAGCCTTGGCTGTCGCGTATTGTTGGCGGCGCAGTGGCGACAGTTGCTTGGCTGGAAAGCAACGACTGGGGAGACTCTAATATCAAAGTCACCCTCGATGCAACGGGTCAACTCGATGGCCAGAAGCGCTTTGTATCGGATGCAAATGCCGCTGATTTCATTGTCGTGCCGGCACGCCGCAATAGTGAAATGGTGCTGGCGGTGGTGTCCGCCGACATGTTTCCTGAGTCGGCCTTGACGTTGAACACGCTAGTAGACCTTACGCGTCGATCAGCAAATTTCAACTGTAGTGGCATCAGGCTTACTCCGGAGAACATCCTGGCCGGCGACGCCGTTGAGGGTGCGCTCGCAGATACTCGGTTGCTCGGCGCCTTGTTGGTGGCGGCTGAGGCGGCAGGTAGTGCGGGCGCCTGTCTGGATACTGTGGTCGAATATCTCAATACGCGGAAACAATTTGGTAAATTGATTGGCGCCTATCAGGCGCTCAAGCACCCCTGTGTCGATATCTTGATGGAGCTCGACTCCGCTCGTTCATTTGTTTATCACGCGGCTACTGTTGTGATGGATGAGGTACTGAATGAGGCTGCCGAAGCCGCCTGTCGTATGGCTAAGGTTCAGGCTAATGATGTTCTGTCCTATGCTGGTGATCGGGCGGTGCAGTTCCACGGCGGTATGGGTTTTACTTGGGACTGTGATGCGCAGCTCTACATTCGCCGCGCCCAATGGAGTCAGCAACAGTTTGGTGATCCGCTGCACCATCGCAAGCGTCTCGCCGCACTACTTCTCGATTAGCAACCCTTTTGTCCATCCCGTGTCAGGTACGTGGGGCAAGCAGCCCTGCCGAGGCCTCTTACAATCGTTTATACTAGAGAGCGATCGCGGCCCCATCGAATCTATGGCAAAAAAACATCGTGGATTGAAAGGCAATACGTTGCCCCGTGCGCTATCCGTATCCCTGGCGGGGATACGTGCTGGCGGCGCACTGGCTGTCGACAGTGTAGTGCAGCGAGTTATCGGCCAAGGCAATGTAGATGAAGACTCGGGCTTTGCGCGCCGTGAGGCGAGACATTTTGTCAAAGAGTTGGGCAAGCTCAAGGGCACCTATATCAAGATTGGTCAGATGTTGGCTCTTTTTGGTGAACACTTTCTGCCGAGCGCGCTCGTTGACGCGCTGCACGATCTTTCTGACCAGACCGAGCCCCTGCACTGGGATGCACTGGAGACCTCGGTTCGCGACAGTCTCGGAGAGCATTATGTGGAACTTGATATCGAACCGGAGGCGATTGCTGCGGCATCCTTGGCGCAGGTACATCTGGCGAGAGTGCGTGCAACCGGTGAACAAATTTGCCTGAAGATCCAATACCCAGGTCTGTCGCAGGTAATTGATGCGGACTTCGATGCCGTGGTGCGCATGTTGTTGCTAGCGCGGTGGGTCAAGGCGGGCAGAGCGTTGGATGATTGGCTCGAATCAATGCGAGTACACCTGCACAACGAAATTGACTACCGACGCGAGGTGCATTTTACTGATCGAGTCGGCGCGCTGGTGACGGATATTGAAGAACCCGCCGTCTTATATTCTGTACCCAGCCTGTATCGTCGGTATTGCACAGATGCGGTCATCGCCATGGAGTATATCAAGGGTATGCCTGTGTCCGACCCCTTAGTGTCTGCCTTATCACAGGAACGGCGCAACGCCCTGGCGCGTGGCATGCTCGAATTATTTTTTCAAGAAGTGTACCAATGGGGTTTGTTGCAGACAGATCCCAACTTTGGGAACTACCTGCTGCGATTGGGAGATCGGCGCAAACGTGTGGCGGAAGATGACTTGGTCTTGCTCGATTTCGGTTCGGTGCTGGAATGTCAGCAAGATTTCTTGTATCACCTGCGCCAGACCATTGCCGCTGGCCAGCGACAGGACGGCCAAGGCCTTGCTGCCGGTTTAGTTGGCCTGGGTTGTTTGCATGAAGACGCCAGCGAAGAAGGACGTGGTTTGTTCACCGACTTTTGTCTTAATCTGCTGGAGCCCCTGCGCAAGCCGGATCATTTGCCGCCGGAATACCTTAACGCAAGGGGGGAGTACTGTTGGGCGCGTTCCCAATTGATGCGCCGGGTTGGCAAGCAAGCGGCGCTGTCGACGACCAGTCGCCATTTCACCACTCCCTCCAGGGACTTTGCACTTATCGCTCGAAAGCTGACCGGCGTCTACAACTTTATAGCGGCATTGGATGCAGAGTTTAACGCCTATGAGATGGTGGAATCGCATATCCGCCGTTGGCAGGAACGAGAGGCTCATGGCGCGCAAGTCTGATGACAAGGGCGACGCTGATTCGCGTCCAATCCCGACGGGACGGGCAAGCCGCTTCGCGCGAATGGCCCGCCTTGCTACCGGTGTTGCAGGAGGTATGGTCGCCGAGGGGACGCGACAATTGCGCGCAGGAAACCGGCTCAAAGCAAAAGATCTGCTGTTGACGCCCGACAACGCGCGGCGTGTCGCGGAGCAACTCGCCACGATGCGCGGCGCAGCCATGAAAGTAGGGCAGATGTTATCTATGGATAACGGAGAATTTTTGCCGAAAGAGTTGGCTGATATTTTAGCGAGGCTGCGAGATGACGCCCGCCATATGCCGGTGGAGCAGCTGTGTGAGGCGATGATAGAGGCGTACGGACCTGAGTGGGAGAAGCAGTTTTATGGCTTTGACATGAAACCTCTCGCAGCAGCCTCGATTGGCCAGGTGCACCGGACAATTTCGCCGGACGGTCGGGATATTGTGCTAAAGGTGCAGTACCCGGGGGTCGCCGCAAGCATCGACAGTGATGTGGACAATATCGCCAGCTTGTTGCGCATGTCTGGTCTATTGCCCTCGGATGTCGACATACAGCCTCTGTTGGAAGATGCAAAGGCGCAGCTTAAGGACGAGGCGGATTACCTGAAAGAGGCAAAACATCTGCAGGCGTTTCGCCAGAAATTGGGCGGCGATGATCGCTACCTGTTGCCTGAGGTCTTACCTGAATTGACGCACCGTAATGTGCTGGCAATGACCTATGTTAATGGTGATCCCATAGAAGGGCTGCTAGATAGGCCTCAGAGCGAACGCGATAGCGTAATGACAGCACTGTTTGACTTGATGCTGCATGAAATATTTGAGTTGCGTATGGTGCAGACGGACCCCAACTTTGCTAACTATTTGTATCGTCACCAAACCGGTGAGATTGTTCTGTTGGATTTCGGTGCGACTCGGCGTTTCAAGGCAGAATTTGTGAACAATTATAAGAAACTAGTGCGTGCTGCTATTGCTGGTGACGAGGCGCGCCTGGTGGCACAGGCTGAAAAACTGGGTTACGCCATGGGTGATCCTGGCGGTGAGTATCGAGACATGGTAATGCAGCTGCTTGCTGTGGGTATGGAACCGCTGCGAGAGAATGTTGCCTATGATTTTGCACAATCCGATATGTCACGTCGGTTGTCGCGACTGGCGGAGGATATTACCCGCCACCATGACGCCTGGCGCCCACCACCCATTGATGCGATTTATTTTCATCGCAAGGTGGGGGGTATGTTCCTTTTGGCGACGCGTCTCCGGGCCCGCGTAAACGTGCACCGCTTATTACAGCCTATCCTGGCGTAAATGGCTTGAATTGCGCGAGCTTTGGTATAGGCGTTGGATTAGCCGCGCTGTGGGGGAGCGAAACCCCACCCGAAAAGAAGTCAAATCAGGTGGGGTTTTGGTGTGCATGCATCAATTGGCCGGAACGGCCCGTTGCTCCTGGTCTGAGCGCTCCCGACGAATACGCACTAGCAGCGGTACCAGTACCAGTGTCAATGCGGGTGCAAAGACACTGAGTAACAAGAGCAGCGTGGAGGTGACGCCGAGGCTATCCAATGCATAACCCAGTGCGGGTCCGGTGGCGATGAAAACAATCCTCACTGCGAAACTGACCATCGAGTTGACCGTGGCTCGGATATTGCCGGGAACCCGCCGGTTCAGCGCTTCGTAAAACAGGCTCATGCTCAGGCCGCGCGAAATCTGCACTGCGAACCCGCATACTACCCCCATCCATCCGGCGCCGAGTATCATGCCGACCAGCCCCAGGATGGGCAGGACGCCGATCAGGCACAATAATGTGCGGGTACCGAGGCGCTGCTCCAGCAAGCTGGCATAACGCGCTGAGATACTGACGGTGAATGCGAAAGCGGCCCAGATATAGCCGAACTGGTCGATAGGTATGCCCTGGAACTCCCAGTATTTCTGGTAAATCCAGAACACATAGACCGCGAGCAATCCGAACGCCGTGATTGCCATTGCTGTCCATAGTACGACGGGTTGGCCGAACAACAGCAGCTCCACAATGGACCGGGCGTTGTCGTTGTGGGTGATCTCGGCTTTGGGCCGAGGGGCCTCTACCAGCAGCAGGCTTAAACACAGGGGTACCAGTCCGATCAGCGCCTGTGCCAGGACAACCACCTGCAGTGACCACAAAATCAATAGGCTTGCCACAATGCCAGCGATTCCGGAGGCTGCCGCCTCGATGGAGATCAGGCGGCTCAGTGACTTGCCTGCACCGCTACCTCCAGGTAGATCATGCTCCTGGAGGTACACTTCCGTATCGTACAACAAGGCAAGGTCTGCACCCGAGATTAGGCTGTATCCAATCCCCAAGATCACCTCGTAAAACAGGAAGTCTGCGAAGCTGTTGGCTTGCCAAAGGCATACAAAGCCCACGGCGAAGAACACAGAGCCGACTAGCAGTGCGTGCTTGCGGCCCCACACATCGGCAATGTACCCCGAGGGGACCTCGAGTAAGGCAATGGTGAGGGCGAACAGTGCCTGAGTTTGCAATACCTGGCTCATGGATAGACCATAACCTTGCAACAGCGGCACGTAGACGGGAGTAATCACCATAAAACTGTTAAAGAAACCTAACAGATAGAGTGTGTTTACATTGTTGTGAAGTGGCCTGTTCATTGCTGTGATCCCTGTTAGTCCGGGACCCAGAATAAGGAGGCGTTTTTTCTTGTGTAATAAAAAAGGCCTCCGGAATCTGGGTTCTCGGAGGCCTTTTTTGTTGCGTTTATTTACGTCAAGTGCATCCTGAACCTAGCCCATGCGTCCACAGGCAGATCACCATCACGGCGTTGCTGCCGCGGTGCTGGCATTTGTCTGCTGGTGTCGCTACTGGGTGTTTCATGACCGTCACTGAGAGGTAAAGGGCTCGAGCCCTAGAGGAGGCGCATCATGCGCTCGTTTGTGCTCGGCGTCAACTGGAGATTGTGTTCTGTGCGGAATTTACACACGTTGACCTCTGATCGATGGATGAGCGTGTTTTGGCGGGTCGGCTCGGCTTGCTAAAGCTGATGCCTGACTGCGCTCGGAAAGTGGCATTCTCCCTACAGACGCTGGCATAAATTCTGGGTCGTTAGCACAACACCTGATGGCAGCGACAACCTAAAAGGAAAAATGGGGTGGCGTTACAGCTGATGGTGTTCCTGAGGAGGGCCTTCATCATTCGGCAAAGTAGAAGAGACCACATCACTGAGCATCTCGACAGGTGAGCAGTCATGGGGCAAAAGACGGCCTCTCAAGATCGCTGGAGGCGGATAGGGCTCGTAGCAACCGGCCGATTGCCCGCGGCCAGGCGCGCTGCTTCTCCATCAAATAGTTATTCTCTACCGTTAGCCTTTGTGCAGCAATAACCCGGTCGAAAGAATAAGGCAAATTATGCACCGATCCAGTAAACTACGCGTACTGTAAGTAACTGTCCCAAAATAGTTGTAACGAAACTGACGCCGATCGGCCCCTGAATAGTCGGACATCATGGTGCAGTGAGCGGAGCCAATCCTAACAAGAAGCCCTTTCCCTGGCGTTCAGCTGGAGCCTTATTTTTTTTCTTCGGCGCCCTGATCGGCTTCGCCTCGGGCGTGACTGTCTCTGAGCGACCCGAGGTGAGCGCCTCGAGCTTGCTCACGCAGGCTTACTACAGCCTCAGTCTCTTCGTGGTGGGGGGTGTTGATTTAGGTACGCCACAAGGTGGGCCTTTCGTTGCTCGGGCATTGGTATGGGTTGCCTATTTCGGGGCGCCCATACTCACAGCATCCACTCTGATCGGTGCGATGTTGAAGGCTATGGCACCGCAGAGCTGGAAATTGCGACGCCTGAGAGACCATGTCATTGTTGTGGGAGCCGGAGAATTGTCACTCAGCTATATGCGGGTTCTGCGCGCTCACAATCCTCGATTGTCTGTTGTCGTGGTGGCTCGCGAGATGCCGGAGCAGTCGGTCATTGATGAGTTTGAGCAAGGGCTTGGGGCGAAACTTGTGATTGGTGATATCACTCATGAGTTTTTCCTGCGACAGTTGCAGGTGGAACGGGCATTGAAAATTCTCTTTTTGTCGGACAACAGTTTGAGGAGCTATGAAGCTGCCAGCATACTGCTCAGTATGGTGCCTGGTATTGGTGAGCGCATAGTTATTCATTGCGTTCGCTTACGTTTCATGCGTGCCATGGAGAACACCCATGTTGCAAACAGCTGTGAGACATTTAATACCTATCATCTGGCTGCTGCAGGACTGGTGCGTGATCATCTGATACAACAGTTTCGTGAAACTCGCGAAAAAGATGTCGTTATTATCGCAGGATTCGGTCGTTTTGGGCAGACGATTCTTGAAGAATTGCAGCGCAATGCCCAGAATGAACTAGCGACTGTGGCGATTATCGAACGTGATGCTCACCGGCGTATACTGGTGGCAGAAGAACAGATGGCGTTCACCCGGGACTACCATAGAAAGGTGTACGAAGGAGATATTTCCCATCCGGAAGTTTGGCAGCGTATGCGCGCGGAGATTGAACACAAACCCGATGGTGAAAACGTCGTTTTTGTCCTGGGTACTGGACTTGAGGAAGACAACTTACGCACTGCTTTGTGGATTCGGCGCAACTACCCGAAAGCCTTGGTAGTAGCTCGCAGCAGTCGCGAGTCGAAATTCGCTGCCGAGGTAGCCGCCGAGCATGACTTTATCAGCATAAGCATCAATCAGCTCGTTGAAGAAAATATCCCATCCAGTTGGATCAAGCTGGGCGCTTAATTCGCTCTTTATGCTCTGCCAGATCAAGACTGCGCTAGCATTGCTATTGGGAGCCGTCGATTGGATAACTGCTTTATTACGTGACGAGATAGTGACTTGTGACACTGCCGATAGAAAAACCTATCGATCTTTTTGTTGTTTGGATAACTAGCCTCCACTGGGTAATGTATGAGCGAGCGCACAATCAATCCAATAACCGGCGTCATCACATCGCCAACGAGTCTCGCGGATGTCGACCTGTTTGGCCCGGGCGCGCAGGAGCACTGGTATAAGGCGTATCCGATACTCCATGCTGAGGCTCCGGTGCTGGTGTTGCCGGGCGAGGGAATAGAGCCCGGCAGGGATGCCTACGTCCTGACCTGCTACGCCGATATAGAGCGGGTGGTAAAGGATTCAGAACGCTTCATTCCGTTGATGAGTTTGAAGGTGAAAGCGTTGCAAACGATGCTAGAACGAGGAGAGGAGCCGGCACCGGATACGTCTCGCTTCAATATGGCGTTGGATTCGGTGCGTACATTGCGCCCTACCCCAGAGTTGTGGCGCGCCCATCGGCAGGAGCTCACGGATCCCTGGGTTGGACCGGGAGCAAAGCGTTATACGGCCATGATTCGGAACCTGGCCGACGAACTGATTGACGGTTGGATAGATCGCGATAACGGCGATGGCACTGTTGACTTTATCGGAGAATTTGCGCGCCCCCTGCCGCAACGTGTTATGGCTCGTGTGCTCGGATTCCCAAGGGATGATGTCGATCGCCTAGCGCACTGGGGTGACGCTCAGGTGATGCAGTATGTTTACGGTAAAGGGCATATGAACATTCTCAGTAAAGTGGAGACCCTGAAGCAGGCGGAGCAGCTGGAAGGCTTTGCCGATTATCTAGCCGATCAGGTGAGCAGCAAGCGGAAAAATCCTCAGGACGATATGATTAGTGCTCTTGTGCAGATTAACTATCAGGCACTGGGCCGCAAACTGACTGACGAGGAAGTTTATGGCATTATTTATTTTATGGTGCTGGGAGGGTTGGAAACCACCCAATACGCCTTGGAGCAAGAAGCACAGCTGCTTTGCGATCGCCCGGGACTGTTTGACAGGCTCAGAGCTGACTCTGGCAAGATACGCGCTTTCACCGAAGAGGCTATGCGTGTGCGGGCGCCTACGCAGGGGTTGTCCACTCGAGTCACTACTCAGAATGAGGTTTTTCAGGGCGTTGATGTGCCTGCGGGCTCTATACTGCATATACGCTTCGGTGCCGGCAATGTTGATCCAAAGCAGTACGATTGTCCTTATGAGCTTGATCTTGAGCGCAAAGCGCTGGGCAGCCATCTGACGTTTTCGCAAGGACCGCGCACCTGCCCTGGCGCGGGCATATCACGTATTGAGCAGACTGTTGCCTGGGAGAGGTTGAGCCAGCGTCTGAGCAGTCTGAAGTACGCCGAGGGTAATACCTTTGAGCATCAGCCCGGTATCATGCTCGGTACACTGGCGTTGAAGCTGGACTTTCGTAAGGCGCGTTAAGTGCGGCGTGATGTGTGGCACGCTAGACTGCGCCCGGCGGAGTGGTTGGCAATAGTAAATAAGCGCCTATCGATTCTGCGGTGGCCTCTCTTGTCGGATGAGTCAAATGCCGGCCGAAACATTATTTCGGCGCAGGTAGAAGAGTTATGTATCGCAGCGACCTGGACCCAAACGAGGATGCCTGCTAGCGTTCTGAGTGGCCATACGATGGAGGTTGACAGCCCAATGAGTACCCTGTTGGCAAAAATTCAGATCCAGCCGGGCAAAGAAAAAGAGTTTGAAGACGTGATGGCGAATATGTACCGGCATACCCATGATACGGAAGAAGGTGTGTTGCGCTACGAGTACTGGCGTGGCCGTGAACAGGGCTTCTATTATTGTCTCTTGTCTTTTAGGGATGCAGAGAGCTTCTGGCGACACCAGGCCAGTAATCACCATGAAGAGGAGATGGATCGTTTCGCTGCGTGCATTGCAAGCCTCGACCTGGAAACTGTCGACCCCGTGCAACAGGCCTCACCGCTGCCATCTACGGCAGCGGGGCCGTCCACTGATGAGCTCTCTGGCAATATACGCCAACAGGCGAATACTTATCCGATCGCTGTCACTGCCTGGTGGAAGTCATTGCGTGCGCGGTAAGTGTCAGGCGTGGGCGGGTGGCCGTTTTCTGGCCCAGCTGTGGGCTTGTGTGCTGCAGACCCAGTGCACGGCGTTGTGCACCAATCGCTTGAAGTGTGTGTTGCCCAGAGCCTCGGGATCATCGCCACCCTGCAGATAAACGATAGGGCTGCTGCCGTGGCTCTTGACCCAGCCGACGAGGTTGGAACCTATTGGATGAGACCAACCCTGGCGATCGTTGATACGGCCCGCGACTGCGAGGCCAGCGGAGTAAAAGTTGCTCTCTTCAAACCGATAGTCGCTGCGCAGCAAAGGCACGATGTGTTCCTCGAATATGGGGCATAGGTACAGTTCATCGGTCATGTCAAAGCTGTCAGGGATACCCTTGGTAACCGGGTGGTTACCGACTCGTCTGACTCTGTGTGTTACGCCGTGTCGGTAGCCGGAATCCGGCCAATCCCTGCCGTGCAGAGTCGCTGCAGCGTAGTGAAAGCGCCCGCCAAGAATATCCGCGTATGCGGGCCAGCTTGGCCAGGCGGCGAGCGCGTGGTGCATGTAGACCATGCCGATTCCTGCCCTGAGCATTGCGAGGTAATTTTCCTGGAATAATGGATCAGGCAGGACCTGGCCGGGTGGTGCGGTGGCAGTAAAATCCACGCCCGGCATGTCATAACACAGAATGACGTCGAACTCGCGGGCCGTCTTGGGGTTGAGCAAGCGCTGTGCGACAGGCTGCTCGACGTGGCAAACATCAAAGTCGTCTAAGCCTGTGAATAAGTTTGCAAAAGCGTTTCGCTCGTAAGGATGTCCCCGTGCGATAGTCAGTAGTCGACGGGGAGCATTGTACCTGATGGCATCCACGCCAGTCCTACCTCGTAATATCGACGAGCTGTTTGCCAATATTGAGGCCGCTGAACAGGTGCATAAGCGCCTTGGGTAGCTGGTCGAAGCCCTCCAGAATGGTTTCACGGTGGCGCAGTGCCCCGGTGTTCAGATGCTCGACCAGCACCTTTGTCGCTGCGGCAAAACGCGGGGCGTAATCAATCAAAATAAATCCCTCCATGCGCGCCCGTTTGTATACCAGGTTGAAGTAATTCGCCGGCCCGGCTAGGGGTCCGGTTGCGTTGTATCGGGAGATGCCGCCGCACAGCACCACCCGGGCGTGCAGGGCCAGATTGTCCAAAGCGATATCGAGGATGTCACCACCTACATTGTCATAATAGATATCGACGCCCTGTGGGCATAGGTCGGCGACGCGTTGGGCAGTGTCCTCGCGCTTGTAGTCAATGGCGGCCTCAAAGCCGAGCTCATCGACGAGCCACGCGCATTTTTCCGACCCGCCGGCTATGCCCACTACGCGGGCGCCAGCAATGCGAGCCAGTTGCCCGGCGACGGAGCCAGTGGCGCCTGCCGCGCCAGAGACCAGGACTGTGTTGCCTGTCTCCGGCTTGCCAAGGTCTAGCATACCGAAATAGGCCGTGAGTCCTGTCAGTCCGAGTACGTTCAGCGCCACGGCTGGTGATACCCCTTCGGGCAGTTTACGCAGTGACACCGACTTCCCGTCCGTCGCGATATAGCGGCGCCAGCCTAGCATGCCGGTTACTGCCGTACCCACCGGAAAATCCGGATGGTTTGATGCTTCCACCGTACCCGTACCCTGTCCTCGCATGACTTCGCCAATCCGCACTGGCGGCACATAACTTGCTCGGTCCTCCATCCAGCCGCGCATGGCTGGCTCCACCGCGAGAAAGTCTGCTTTGATTAAAATCTCCCCGGCACCGGGTGTTGGCATGGGTGCGTCGACGATTTCGAAGTCGGTAGCTTTGATAGCCCCGCTGGGACGCGCCGCAAGCAGAATATGTTGATTTTGACCTGCACCGTTTTCGCTCATAATGGACCTCTTGTCGTAAGTAATTTGTAGCCCCAGGCGTCCAATGTGGTTCGATGCTGACTGAACACCTCGTTGAGCGACTGTATCGTTGCCTCGGGGAGTGTAGCGATTTTCTTCGCGTTCAGGTCTATGATAGGACGATTGATCACGCCATCGATGGAGTGCACCTCGAAGCTAGCGTGCGAATCTAGGTCTGATAGAGCGGGTAGAAATTGGGCGAGTGTCTCGCAGGTCTTGCGGGGGTCGCCCACGAGCGATTCATAAGTCAGTACTGCTGAAGAATTCAGGCGGCGACGATTCGCCCACTGTGTGTGCAAGCACATGATAGCGAAGTTTGCAGCCCGTTTGACAGGCCAGTTGTTCCGTCGTATCAGCCCCTCGGCTTGCGCATAGGGATTTCTGACCATGATGATAAACTGTGCAGGCTGAAAGTGTTTCAGGATATCCTGCGTACGAATAATATTCGGCGGGCTCTTTTCCAGCAGCAAGGCCCTGTCGTGATTCCAGTAGCTGTCCCAGACGCGTTTTATTATCTCCCAGGGGAGTGTGTGCTGCGCGTCCCAGGGCTTCTCCCGCATGACCTCCTTCAGTTCAGGTAGGAATTGCCCTTCATTGGGTAGGGCGGATACGTTAGAGGAGGTTGATAGCAATTTCCATAGCAATGTCGATCCGCAGTAGGGCGGGCAGAGCAAGAAAAGGTAGGACGGCATAGCGGCGCGATCATTCTTGCAGCCAGCGGCGGCGGACGCTGCTGGCTGCCAGCGGCATCCGCATGAACAGACTGGTGTTAGATACTATGTTCATCGTCATGATGCGACTGCCTGTGGTGGAAGGTTCGGTACAGGAATCATAGCAAGTGAGGTAAAGTGCCGGAAGTGAACCCTTTTTATCCCTGTTATTGGTCGCACAGGACGGACATTTTCGAACAGGAAAATCGCATATGTTTTATGGCTGGCGTGTTGTAGCCGGTGCATTTGTCGGTATGGTGCTGGTCAATGGCTTGTTCACCTATGGTTTTACCGTGCTCGTTGATCCGCTTCGGGCGGAGTTCGCAGCCAGTCTTGAGCAAGTGATGTACAGCCTTACCATCGGTACTTTTCTCGGACTCGTCGTCGGACCGGTGACCGGTGTATTGATCGACCGTTATTCCGTAAGGCATTTGATGACTCTGGGCTGCCTAGTGAATGCTATGGGTCTGTACATGGCGTCCCATGCTTCATCTATCATGGTATTCAGCGCTGGCATGGGTGTCACCATGGCGCTCGCACTGGCGATGGTCAGCTCCATGGCCGGCAGTGCCGCCGTGTCGCGCTGGTTTGCCGTTAATCGGGGCAGAGCCTTGGGTGTGGCTGCTATGGGCTCCTCCTTTGGCGGTGTGGTGGTGCCTGCGTTGCTGAGTTGGTGGGTGGAGTTATTCGGTTGGCGTGGTGCGCTGCAATGCATGGCGTTGGCTTCGGTAGGCTTGGTCATGCCCTTTATTTGGGTGACTGTTCGCAACCGTCCAGCAGATGTCGGGCTGCATCCTGAGGGTGCCTGCCCAATGGATGGAGATCAGAGCCACGTCGAGGCTACACCCCCTGGAATGACCGACATCATCCGCACGCGAGCCTTTTGGCTGATCGGCCTGAGCATGGGGATGGTGTTTGCCGCGTTTTCTGCGATGATGGCTAACCTCGCGCCGTACGCGGCACGCTTGGGCAATGGTGATGCGGCCATTTCATCGTTGATAGCGATACTCGCCCTGGGTGGACTGGTAGGGAAATGGCTGTTCGGCACGGCTGCGGACAGGATTGACTTGAAACGTGGTCTCTGGGGTGCCCATAGTCTGTTGCTTCTGGCCTTTTTGCTGCTGCTGGCGGAGCCGCCTTTCTGGCTGCTAGTGATTGCCTCGGCGTGCTTCGGACTGTCCACCGGAGGTCTGCTGCCGGTATGGAACGCGATGGTAGCGCGAGTGTTTGGTGTTGATAGTTTTGGTCGTACCTTGGGTGCCATGGGGCCCTTAATCACTTTGTGTGTGATGCCTGCCTACACGGTGGTCGGGCGACTGTTCGATGCGACCGGGGATTATCGTCTGGCGCTTTTGGTTTTCGCAGGAGTGATCCTGATGGCTGCCGCACTGCTTTTGCCTCTAAAGATAAAAAGTCATCAGCTGGATTGAAGCCCAAGCCGTATTCGTGGGACGTATGCGGCTGCAAGGATGCTTACTCAACGAATTGGGATGTGAAAGTAAGTATCGGGAAACGGCTCGTTCTTCAAGGTGAAGTGCCACCACTCTTGTGCATAAGGCTCGAAACCGTGCTTCAGCATCAGTGTTCGCAATAGCATGCGATGCGCGCGCTGGGAAGCGTTGATAGTCTCGTCCATAGACCAGGAAAGGGGGCTAAAAAAGTCGAACGCGCTGCCCATATCCAACTCGTTGTTGTGATTTCCTGAGCTGAGATTGACGATGGTTAGGTCTACCGTGCTGCCCCGCGTATGGCTGGAGCGCTTGGCGATGTAGCCGTCTTCAAATAGCTTGGATTTCATTACATCCGGATAGAAAATTGACTTCATAGCCTGGTCGTCGAGGTCCTCGGCCCACCGCACAAAATCATTCACCGCCTGTTGTGGACGGTAGCTGTCAAAAACTTTCAGCCCCAAACCAAATGCTTTCAATTCGTCCTGCGCGGCCTGTAGGGCAGTCGCTGCTTCTCGGCTCAACAACAAGCGTTCTCCCAGATAACCGGCGATAGGTCGGCCGATAAAATTGTTCTTTCCGAGGTAGCGAAGATCAACGACAATATCCGGTATCAACGCCTTAACGTCGACAAACCCGGCCGGTGGATAAGCAGTCAACCGTACGTGTAACAATGCGTTGAATAGCCTTCGCTTTGCATTTTCCGTGACGTGGATAGCGTCGATGGTTTTTTGGAAGTCTGGCCAGTCTCTTTCAGCAGGACCCTGCGTCATTGCCAGGGATTTCGCCAGAACGGCCACGATGTCATTGACCAGTGCGGTCAGGGTTAGACGACGATGTTCTCTTAGGTTTGAGGTGTCAGCTTTGGCTGGGGCCTGGACGATGAGCGTTTGTAGATGGCGTTGCTGAACCTCTTTTTCGATTGTCATTTGGGTAACGAATAGCGCCTCCACCGAGTCCGCATTCAGTCCGTTTAGAGTGGCTATCTCCTTTGCACTGTGCCGCAATCTGTTTTCGCGATGCAGATCTTCGATAGGCAGGTTCTTGTCAAACTTGTAGCGTGCTATAACGCCCATACTTGCAAGGCGTTCCTTCAATAAGTAGAAAAGCGTGTCTTTGTCAGTATTCGGCCGGGATGGTGTGCTCATTGTCTATGCCAATAACACAATAACAATATACGGCAATCGATCTTTAGCCGTGTGTAGATACCCGTCAGCAAGGCTACTGTGGAGCGGCAGCAGGCAGAGAGCAAGCATCATCAGCCCGCAGGGTCCTGCCGGTACTTGAAGCCACGTAGAAAGATCCGGATAAAATTCACGGGTAAAGTGATGACATGTCTGCAGAATCACTCGGAGGCCTATTGCTGAATGCCGTGCAGTCTAGTTTCCCGGTACAGATTTTTGCAGCTGCTCTTTTGCGGTCGGTATATCCGGTGTAATGAAATCAGGTACTGAGATTAACCTGTCGCCGACAAAGGAGCCCATATAGACGCGCCCCCCCTGTGGCACTGCGATGGTCGCAGCGCCCATGGGTGGACCCTCGTGATGAAACACATTCTCGAAGTGACCGCTTGTGGGATCTAGAGCAATGATGTTGAAGGCACCAGGACAGGGCGCCTCGCTGTTGCCGAAACAAGCCAGAAGATCTCTAATGCCCATGTCGTGCGTTGTAACCCAAAGCCTCCCGTCGCTGCCCCAGGCACTGTTGTCCGCATTAGGTATAGAATACCGCGCGGTGACTTCGCCGTCGGACAGCCTAACCTGCCATACCTCTTTTTCCATGTACATGTTGGCGTAAACGTGTTCATTGGTTACGTCGATTTCTAGCCCGTTGGGCTGTGCTGCTCGGGTGGTAGGAAGTGGCTCTAAACCCTTTTTTGCATTCCATCGCCAGAGTTCCCCAGTCGCGATGCCAAGAGCTGACTTAGCCACGGCGAGCGAATCGCTGGGGTTAAACATCCGTGTATATATGATATCGCCATTAGTCAGGCCTACCACGTCGTTCATCAGAGTGTCCGGTCCGGCAATTACGCAGCCACGCCAAATCAGTTGTGTGTCAGTGCCCGCTGGTAGCAATTCGAAAAGCTCTATCGCTTCTCTCTCGCCGTGATTGACCACGAGGTAACGCCAGCGTCCGTCCTCCAGGCGGTGCAGATGAGTGCCGTGTGGGCCAATGCTCTCCCCAGGTGGATTTGAGCAGCTTGCCTCGCCCCAGTCACTGAAGCCGTTTGAGTCAGGGTCGGATGTGGGATAGAGAACACGCAGGGAGTCGTTGCGAGTATCGAACAAAGAAATACTCCCGATGCTCTCGCCCATATTACCGAAGTGTGCAAGTACCAAGTGGCGCCCATCAGGTGCCGCTGCAATATCCTCTGGTGTCTGCATGTGGCAGACCGGGCGGATGTCACCGCGCGGTTTGCAACCCTCAATAGGTTCAAGAGGCGCGGTGCAGCTGGTGACAATGAGTGTCAGGGCGAGCAGATAGCATCTTTTCATGGGTGTCCCATCGCTATTTCAACCTTGATTTTAGGGTGCGTATCAGAAACTGGAAAACAAAGCCATGGCATTGCCACGAAGGATGTCTTTTCTGATCTTTTCTCTTCCTTTTGCTTGTGTTGCTATCAATACCTTGGCCAGGGAAGCACCCATATGATAGAACGGCCAGTCGGTACCAAACAACAAGCGCTCACCGCCAGTGTGTTGGATCATTGCCTCGAGACGCGTTAGGCTTTGACCGTGAATGCCCAGCCAGGCGTTGTTGTGGCGTGTAGCGAGTTCTAGCATAGCGGCACCGTCACGGGCACCTCCATGGCCCAGTATAAATTGGACATTGGGAAACTCTTGGAGGGCTGCCTCGTAGTGTCGCGGTATGGCGAAGGGATGTGATGACTCCGGCTCAATGCCGGCGCGCCCGCCGTGGAAAAAAATAACGAGACCTAGTCTCTCGGCCTCGTTGTACAAATGCATTGCCTCCGGATGGTCCGGGTAGAAGCGCTGTACCGTCGGGTGCAGTTTCATCACACGAGCACCCCGCTTAGCGTGCTCGCGCATCTCCGCGATGGCAGATTTGGCCCCGGGATATACCGATAGCCCGGGATGTAATCTATTGGTATGCCCCATGGAAGTGACTGCATCGCGCCAGTCTTCGGTTAGGGTATCACCAAACGGTAGGCCGAGTTTGATTGGCAGTAATAGCGCCTTGTCTACTCGCATGCTGTCCATCTCGCGGAGCAAATTGGGAATAGTCTGTGTTGCGGCATATTCACTGCCCCATAAACCCTGAGCGATCGTATGTGCGCGCAAGTCGCTCAGTGCTTCTTCGCTGAAATTACCATTGGCATAAATGTCCAGGTCAAAGGGTGAGCCCGGGCTCGCGGCATCGCAATCGAGTAGGTGTCTAACGCGCGGCGTTTTGGTTTGCAGGTCTAGCTCTGGCTTGAAAAGTACAGACATGCCCAGATGACAGTGAACATCGATGGGCGCTGGGATACTGTCATCAATGCATAGCAATTGGCCCGCGTCATCTAAACCGAACCACGGTAGTGCCGCCAGGCCACGATAGCCGTCATATATGTGTTCGCCATAGATACTCTTGCCCCGTATTTGTTGTTCCTGCTCCCGTTGTGTGGCCAGAGCATTGATATCAGCCTGCGTGTAGCGCTCCGGTGGTGGGGAGTCACAGCCGTTAAGGACGATTCCGCCCGTTGATAGACCGGTTATGGACAGGCTTGCTCTGCCAAGGAATCTGCGACGTGTAAGGAAAGATCGGCTCCCCACCTGTATATTCCTCAGAAGGGCACCCAGCTGCCGTGAAAGCCCATGGGCACGCGTCCGGGTAGCAATACGCGTGCAATCGGCGTATCGGACATGCTGCTGGCATCTAGAATGACAACCTCACTACGACCGGAGGGTTTGTCATAGACATAGGCCAGTAGCCAGCCGTCATCCTCATTGCGGGCATCTGGATCGGATACGAAAACTGCTTCGCTGCCCTCTCGGCCCTTGCCGATTTCCGCGCTTATCGAACTGAAATTGCTGAGATCGTATTTGATATAGCGTTGACCAAAGGGAGCGGAATCGGCGAGTTCTGCCATATATCCGAAGCGATGCTTGGTCCCTACTACGGCTTCATTAATCCGGGGAAATTCCGTGCGTCGATTGTCAATCTGCATCTCATCTACCGCACCGGCATTTTGGTCAATGGTCCATCTAGTCAACAGCGCAGGCGCGTCGATTTCTTCTCGCGTCACACTATCTTTGCGACACACGTCGATCACAATAGAGTCGCCGTCCTCGTAGGCGTTCAGTGGGTGAAAGACGTAGCAGGGATCTATATCGTACCAGATGATATCCTTGTCACCGCCGGCACGTGGCATGACCCCTAAGCGAGCGCCATAGGACTCATCCCATTTGATTGGCAATCCACCAGTCCCATCCTGCTGAATATCCCACACTGCCGGCAAGTCCATCCAGATCACGAAGTTTTCTGTGATGTTGAAGTCATGCATCATGGTGCCGCCCGGTACGGTGATGGCTTCACTGTGCACGAGTTGCCCCTTGGCGTTGGCTCTATGATAGGTGAGAAACGGTGGAAATAGACCGTAGGCAAAGAATAAGAGTTCGCCAGTCCTAGGGCAGGTCTTAGGGTGTGCGGTCATCGGCGTTTGCAGCTTGCCATCGAAATCCCACGCTCGCAGTGTCTCGAGCTGTGGTGTGATCTCCCAGGGAAAATGTCCTTCTTCAAGGGCGAGTATTCTTCCCGCGTGGTGAATAACATGGGTGTTAGCTGCAGATTTTTCGAGGTCCATGAAGGTAGCTACCGCATTCGCGTCGGGGTCTTGCCACAGCGGGGTTTTTACATAGCGATTGCGGTACCAGTTGGCATGGCCGTTTTCAAATTCTACGCCATGGATCATGCCATTACCCAAAAACCAGTGGTCAGACCAGCCCGTTTTTGGATTAGGTCCATTACGCAAGAAGCGGCCGTTGAGGGTTGGGGGTATGTTCCCAACAAGCTGAAGCTTGCTGTGGCTGCGTTCTTCCGTGACAGGGGCAAAATTTTCTCTAAGATAAAAGGGCTGTTCTGCAGTTCGGTGCATCGTGAATTCCTTGCAGCAGGTGCCTGATGGGATTCGGGTACCTACTAAATATACCTCAGTCTTTATAATGAGTCTCTGATTGTGAGCCTGAGGCATGCCCAGCCCTGTGAAATGACTAAGCCAACGCTTTACAAGCTTATGTGGCAGGGTGGCATGGCCATCGAGTCGGGAATCAGGCAGTGGGCCACGAGAGGGAATATACAAGTTAATGGTGTTGGAGGGTCGTTTACCGCAGAGGTCGATTTGGGTGACAAAGTGATTATTGGCGCTGAACATCGCTACCGTATTATGCCGGGCGATGGCACTGATCGTTGGTATGTCAGAGCCTTGGGTCCTGTCGCGGAAGGAGCCGCGTAAGTTCGTCGCAACCGACGCTTCACGTTGAATCATTCTTTTTCGAGTGGACCAGGTCTGCCGGTATGCAAATCAGTGGAGTGTGCTCAGCTAGCGGCCATCGATTGGCGCTACACCGCGTCAATGATATTCGGATTACTTGCTTTGTAAGGGACCCTATAGATCTGGTGTTTTTAAGTCATTTTTAACACAAACGCGCCGCGGAGAACTGGTGCAATTTCTGAAATCCGCGGCCGGAGGATTATGAGCGAGTCAATGGAGCGGCACCGGTCGCCATTCCTGCAGGAGAGTCGTTGGCCGGTTACCTGAAGGGCTGCTCGCAAAGCATACAGAATAAGGTCGGCAAAGCGCGGAACCCGCGTATCCGCAATGCCGGTGAATGGCGTGAGTACTTTTCGCCTCTGTTGGCGCGGGCATTTAGCAACGAGTACGGAGTGTTGCTGGAAACACTGGATTCCCCTATCGATTGGGCTCAGGTTTTGCCTAGAAGAATTACGCTTGAGGGTGCTGGAGAGTACGTGCTATTCTCCTGCCATTCAGAGTGGTGTGGCAGCTAAACATAAGCCTGTTGGCAACGAGAATCTGTATCTATCGGGAGAAAGCTGATGGAGTCAGAAGGTTTTGGGGTTTATGTGATGACTTATCCGGGTGACTTCCATCTGTCGACTATGTTGGTGCGCAGTATCCAGCAGGTCAGTCCGAATTTGCCTATTATGATTATTCCGGGCGAGGGCTTTAACCTCGACGATCATCCTTTTGATGTGCCAGTGATGCCGATCCCAACCAGCGGCTTTTGGGCCAACATCGGACACCAAGATCGCGATTTTTGGGCTTTCCAAGGACCTTTCCGAACGTTTTTGTATCTGGATGCTGATACCATTGTTGTGAAATCATTGGATGCACTTGCTCAGCGTATTGCCGAGCAGAAAGGGGACTTTATTTATATTCACACCTGGGTCAGTGATAGCGAGTGGAGCGAAACCGTTAGTAACCAGAGCCACCCCCGGTGCGCAGAATACCGTGCGACCGTGTCCCGGGATGTAGGCGTGGGTCCTTTGGAGGCCTTCGACCCCGACCATGATTTTTACGCGTACAAACCCTTCAATTCGGGCGTCTGGGCGGGCAACCGTGCGGCGATCGTGGCAGACGATCTGCAGGCTCTGAATTTGGCGGAACGAAAGTTTTATCTGGAAAATCTGGGTATTACCGATTGGAGCTGGAAGTCTAGCGAGTTATTTTTTCGTGACCAGGGCCGGCTCAACTATCTGGTGCGTAAGATGTCTATCCCCACCTATCCGCTGGAGCCAGATCTGGTTGTAGTGTCTGGTGCCTCTTCGGTTTACGTATCGCCCTCGGACTTCAAGAACAACGCCAGTGACTTTCATGTAATCCACTGGATGGGTTCCAAGAGCCCTAATCCCTCCTGGTTTTGCTCCGGAACCTTGTTCACGCTCTACGCCAGCCTTTGGGCCTATGTTGGCCGGCGGTCAGGACGCTTTGTTATGCCGGATTATGAAAAGCTACCGGAGTCTACCGGTTATTCCGTGTGGCGACAGCTTTACCGGCAATCGCACGGATTTTTCCCGTTGCGTGAGCGACTGCGATGGTCATTGCGTGATCTGAGGAGGGTCTTCAAGCTCACAGGCCGTTGGTTACGTCTGGCGCTCCGTCCGAGGTTCGGAGGGCGCCAGCCGATCTAGCCTTCAGGACCCGTTCGATGAAGGCCCCCTCCTTTAAATCCGGCAATGTGGCGAGATACTGATAGATGACTTCCGCCACATATCTGTTGCCCTCATCTGTATAGTGGCCGCCGCCACGGAACATGTTCTCCGTTTCATCTTGCGGCAGTTTTCGCATTGCATCAGCGACGTTGATGAGATGATAGTCGTGTGTTTTTGCCAGTGCTGTGACCAGTTGCTCCCAGCGATGAGGTCTATCTTGAGAAATATCCCCGCGCGTCGGCAAATAAGCCAGAATTGTGCGTCTTTGGTTGCGTATGCTCATGTCCTCAAGTGAGGCAAAGATACTATCGACCACCTCTTCCGTGTCCCTATGGGCTTTTGTATTATTGTCAGATCCGGGGTTCGAAAGAATATCTCCTAATAGATCCGAGAGCCATTGGATGGTATCGAGTTGGAACCACATATGTAGGTTGGCTCTCAACCATGAGGCATCGTATGACTGGCGCGGAACCGGGTAATTTTCCTGCACAAGCTTCCCTGCCTGGACTGACAGAATCGGTTTTCCATAGCCCATGAAGGTCTCGCTTTCCATACGGTAAAAATCATCACGGATGAAGGCGAACACGACAATATCATGCTCCAGTTTCTGCTCGTCTCTGCGATACCAGAGGAAGGCCTGGTCAACGCCATATCCGCCCTGCCCCATATTGACGGTCTCCAGCTGCTTATCAAGGGTTGTCAATTGTTGGCACCAGGTGTGAGGGTCTCCCACACCAAATCCGAGGGTAAAGGAGTCGCCGGCGCAAATGATGCGGATCTTGCCTGCGGGTACCTGAATGCTGAACTCCTGGGTACTTCGGTACCGTTGTGAATTTATAGTCAACGGGTCTTCCCGGCTGTACATGTCTGGAATCGTGATGCCGGGTAAGTTAATCCACCCCAGCTCCTCGTCGTATTCCGTATGCTGGCGTTCTGCGACCTTCTGCGTAAAGAATTCGTGGCCGATACGGAAGTATCTGATTGCTCCCTCGAGCAGGAATAGCAACCCGGTAATGATGCCGAGATTGATAAGGACCAACTTTGTCAATGACGAGGGCTTCATATCATCATCTTATTGGGAGTAAAACTTCCATTTTAGTTGTTTTGCTAAGCGTGCTCTGCCATAAGTCCCTAATTGACAGTTGTATCTGTCATGGGGGGAAACGCGATGTCTTCAAGCCACTGCGACAATGCGTTAGCGACGACGCGGTGGCCCTGCCGGTTCCAGTGCCCATCAAGTTTTATATTCAGTTCAGTGCCGCTGGCGACACTCGCGCGCAGGGGCGGTGCCAGGTCGAAGAAGGGAACCTCCCTCGCCTGCGCCCAGGATGCCAGTCGGGCTTGCAGCTCTGACGTCTCCTCGACCCAGGCCGCCTGGGTTTCGACGCCGCCGATCACCCAGGGATTCCAGTCGGCTTGCCTGGATAGATCGTACTGCAAAGGCGCGGGGACATACACCACTCCAAGAGCAATCCCCTGTTGCTTGGATATTTCTGCAATTTCATCGAGAATTATTTGCATCGATCGGTACCTGTTTCTAGCAGAAGTGCTGGTAAGGTTGAATGCTTCGTCCCAGTACCCCGGGTTGAAGAGTCCCATAGAAAGCAGTGAACCGTTAAACGTGCCGGCGTCCGTCGCTTCGATGAGCGTAGCGGGCAGACGCTTCTGCCAGGCTATAATCTCGCTCTCCTCCACGCCGCGCTGCTGAGCTATTGCCGCAACATTGTCAATAAAACCTGACGATTGCTGCTGCTCTCGCGCCCATAAACGACTGACTTCGACTATGAGGTTGTGAATTCGCGGTATCAGATCGTGTATACATGCTTCGAAGCCTTGGTATTTAGGGGCGAAATGATACAGGTCCTCTCGGGTGAGGCCCTCGTGGGTGTCCATCACATCGTTAGCGTAAATAAAGACCAATATACCATCCGGCTGCAGTGTTAGCCCGATCTGATGAAAGACGCGCCAGAAACGAAGGGGGCCCTCGCCGCCGAGTCCACCATTGACAAACTGCACCGCATTGTCGCGTTGTTCAGAAAAGTGATTCTCGAGGAGCATGCCGAAAGTGGCCTGAGCCTCGACACCGACACCCTCGGTAAAGGAATCGCCTAGCAGCAGTATCCGTGTCACCGCGGGAGGCTTATTTTTTGTAATCTCCGGATAGCGCAACCCCATGCTGTTGGTGAAAAAATCGTACTCAAACTCGATATTGTTGTAGGTCTTATCGATATGCGGACGATGTGCCGTCTTGAAAGGCACGTCGGCTGGATAGCCGAAAGCGGTAAGCAAACCCTCTGCCATAAGCAGAATAACTGCGATGGCGATGGCATTGATCAGAAAAATCTTCAGTACATCCTTACTGCCCATTAGTCTTCACGCCCGCCGAGGGGTAGTGTCAGCGACATTCCGTCCGCCAAGCCCTGTTCAACTGCCTCGGCAAAATAGCGATAGCCCAGCTCGGTGAAGTGCGCATCGATTGGCCAGTAGAGATCTTCTACTCGACCGCCATGTTCATGTAGTCTTTGGGACAGGTGGTGGATCGTGTCGATAACGTGAATGTTATGCTCTCTGGCAAAGTCCATGAGGTGGTCTAATCGCTGGTATTCCAACCGCACCACATCCTTATTATAGGGCTGTACGACAAGAGTAAATTGGATACCGTGGGAATCCAGCAACGCTTGGTAGTCAAGCAATAGGTCCTGCAGAGATTGCATGGCCACTTCTAGGCGTTTGTTGCGCTCTGGGCGCCGCAGGAACAGGTGTGTATAGTCAAACATTTCAAAAAGAATGAAGCGGGCAAACTGGCTATGCTCGTACAAAAAAGGTATTCCGGGACCATCAATACTGCGCGTTGTGCCATCCGGCAGAAAACGCGCCATGCCGCCGCGCGCGAGGACATCCAAAGGGTCACTTTCGTTGACTACCAGCAACACCCAGTCTGGTTGGTAAGCGAGCAACCGGTCCGCCAAATTGCGGTAGCCAAAGAAGGGGTCGCTGCCGGATGAGCCTGCGCACAGAGTACGGATACGGATATCAGTGTATCGTTCTCTCAAGCTCTTGCTCAGTTGATTTAGCCAGGTGTGCTCGAATCGCGCGCCCCTGCCTTCGGTGAAAGAGTCCCCAATTGCGAGGAGGCGGAATTCGTCCGCCGGCTTATCCCGCGGGTGCTCGATATCTCGGAATCCTAAGGAATTGGTCCTAATCTCGTAATCAAATTCCGGTAATTCTAGGATGGTGACTGAATTCGGCTCCCGGACGTGATACCAGGTGGATTCCGAGATGCCGTAGGGCGATACGAAGCCCTCACCAGTCTTTTCCGTCCAAGTGCAATAGTCACAGGTGATGCGCAGCGCTATCTCCGCAACGGGAATGAAGAGTAGCAGTGTAAGCACTGCTACGATGAGCACTGAGCGCGTAGAGCTCTTCAGGATAGGGTTGCCTTTTTCGAATTTCTCGGGGCGGCATCATACCACCGGCTGGCGCAATGTAGAAATGCAGACAGAGCTATAAGCAAATAGGCAAGTGGTTATCGATGCGTTGCCGGCTAAAGGTAATGCTTGGCGCTGTTACTGCTGTGTCGAGAGCTTATTCCAATTGGTCTTTACTCTGCATGGAGCGTTTGGGAATAATAGTTGCTCAAGATGCAGAAAGATCTCGCCGTTCCACTTATTTTTCATACGAATATAACCTGTCCACCTATCTTCCTTTCCCATATTTAGCCTAAGTGGTGTGACCTTGCTGCTAAAATCGCGTAAGAGATAACCGATGACGTCGCCTGCGCCTGTTGAAACGGGAATGCTGCGGCGCCAGTCAGGGCCAAAAGTGGGTATCCTAACACTGGCTGTCGAAATACCTGGCCACTCTGATTTTTTGAGTTCAAGTGGTACCAGGTTACAAACAGCCGTGTTCTCAACATTCACCCTATAGATGTTATCGCGCCAGTAACTGGTATTACTCTCTTTGAAGTGAGTGTCCAGCTCCTTCAGGGCAGAATTACCTCCTCGATATAATAGCAGTCGGTAGTTAAGGTTTTCCGAAACTCCCATTAAACTGAGAGCCGATACTCTACTTGCTCTTTCTGCAACCATCGCAGAATTTAGCACTGCGTAGGATTGATTAGTGGTCAGCAGCACGAGTATTGCGAGGCAGACCGCATTTCCTGCTGGCAGTATCCATGGTTTGGTAGTGGTCGTTTTAATAGTGTAGAAAAGTATGAGGCCGCATATACAAAGCCAATAAAGCATGACAACGGTTTGATAGCGCTCTGCTGTGGAGTCGAGCATACCACCACGACCGATTGTTGTCGCCAGTGATGTCGCCACCATCAGCGTCGCCAGTGTAAGACAAATCTCAAGCCAGGCATTCACTGGATTCCGTGCAATCCAGTGTCGAATGAATGAAACCCACCCGAGTCCAAGTAATCCGATTGATAGAGCGACTAGCACAGCAGCTTGTCGGGGGTGTTCGATAGACAAGGGCGAACCCAGATACAGGGAAATCCGTTTAGCCAGGTGTATAAGCGTGTTGATGGAATCGTAGGAGTTGGCTGCCAGTTCGGATGGAGAGCCTGATTTCAGCACGTTAGTAAGCATAGAGCCGGTCGGAATATCGTGCAAGTACAGCAGGAGGAATACTGTCGAAAAAGCCGCCGAGACTAGCCCCATAGAGAGGTGTCTAATACCAATTATGAGAGGTAGTATCAAAAAAATGAAGACGCCGGAGAAGTTTGATAAAGCTGATACGACAGCAAGAATATACGCTGCAAGAAAAGACGATACTGATGGAAACGTTTCCTTCCTCGCGATAAGAAAAATGCTAAGTGCTGTGCTTGATGAGGCGACATACCAAGAGCTGTTAATCGGGTTCACCATGTTCCAGGTCTGGGTATGGCTGAGCAGAAAGCAAAGCAACAAGCCTGCTACGAACACCTGCAATGCTACTTCTTTTGGATACGTACGCCGGAAAGCTATGAGAAATACGCCGTACAGGGTGATAATGCCAAGCCCGGTAAGAAGGTAAATAAAGTTATTGTTCCCAGCAAACCAAGCGTGATCAACCACCAGGGCTAACCTTGTTATAGCGATACGATGAGCCCCCGAGTGCGCTGCAAACCACTCTTCTGCGGGCTGCGATAATAGGCCTTGGTCCAGGACATGGATTACAAAGGGCATGGCGCGCAAGGTATCGCGGATAGGTAGGTCAAGGTGAAAGCTCTGCCACAGGTTTAGCGCTGTCCACAGAGTGTAGATGCCCAGAGTGATTGATAACACGGCACTAAATTTACTAAAGAATACGGGCATCGCTCTAAATAGCACCAGTGCTATACGTTTTTTTTGAACAGCAAGACTGTGTCGCGCTAAAACTGAAAATAGAGGAATTCACTTACTTTACCCAGGTTTAGAAAACATAGTGTGGCCAACGCAGCGATATAGGTTGCCCAGAGGCTGTTAGCCTGCCACTCGACAGGTACTACCGCAGTGCGACCGGCCATGGGTTTTTGTAACATGACTTCCTGCCGCTGGAACAATTGCACGGTGCTTGGAAGTAGCCAACATGCCGCCAACGCTAAAAACAGCGATCCGTAGACCACTATAGTCGCGTCCTGATTGATCGAAAAGATGGACTTGATCTTGAAAATAGCGCTGCCCTGAATGTCTTTTAGATACTCAGGCACAAAGCCGGATCCGCCAAGGACAAACAATCTGGACAATAGGTATCCCGTTGTCGATACGGTATCCGATCGGAATAGGGCGAGTGTGAGTACCACTACAGAAAAGGTGACTAGTTGGGCCACCATTTTGTAGTAATGGTTTCTTACAAGCCCCATTGGCCCTGATACTCTCACTCGCCAAATTTGATGAACGATGCAGTAAATACCGTGACAAATACCGTAGCACACAAAGGTCCACCCCGCGCCGTGCCAGACGCCTCCAACAAACATGGTGGCAAACAAATTCATGCGTTGGCGGTTTGGACTGCATGTGAAGCCACCCAGTGGCATATAGACATAGTCTCGAAGGAAGCGCGAGAGAGTGGCATGCCACGTGCGCCAAAAATCGCTTATATTTTGTGCCCGATAGGGTGAAAAGAAGTTGACAGGCATTTTGATTCCAAACAGACAGGCCAAGCCGATGGCCATGTCGCTATAGCCTGAAAAATCGAAGTAGAGTTGAAATGCGTAGCTGCAGATCCCGGCCAACACATCTATTGCGAATAGTGGTTGCCCATTGGCAGCCATAGTGAAGACGGGAGTAGAAAATAGTGCGAATGTGTCGGCGACTACCACTTTCTTAAAAAGTCCGATGATTAAGATAGAAAACCCAATGCTCAGATTTCGAGGGGTATTGCCGACAGTCCCCAGGCGTTTAAATTGAGCCAGCATATCACTGTGGTGAACAATGGGGCCTGCAATGAGTTGTGGGAAAAAACATACAAACAGGCTGTATTCAACAAAGTCATGTGGCTTCGTCAACCCTTTTTGACTGTCTACCAGATAAGTAATTTGCTGGAACGTATAAAATGAAATCGCGAGTGGCAAAATAATGTTGTCAAAGTTCCAATTCGCTTCGAAGATGAGGCGTGCGCTTTCCAGGAACCAATTGGCGTATTTGAAGTAGCCTAAAAGACTCAAATTGAACGCTACGCCCAGTAGTAACCAGCGCCTACTGGTGTTTTCATTGCCGCGAGAGAGCTTAACCCCAAGGCGATAGTTTACAATGGCTGAGAGTATCAATAGGTACAGATAGCTCGGATTCCACCATCCGTAGAAGAAGAGGGAGCTCGCGGTGAGCCAGGCGATGACTAGCCTTAGATGCCCGGCTCTCTGCAGGAGAAGGAAGCCCAGTAGCACGCAGGGTAAAAAGAAGAAAAGAAACTCCGAAGAGTTAAATAGCATGCCGGATTTTCCCCAACATTATTCTAATGTTATGCGATACGTCCAGAGGGCGCATTTATTTTTTATGATAAACGAGGCACCCGGTGAGCGTTTTCTTTGTGATATATGATCAGCGCCGACTTTGAGATAACTTACAACGAAAATCGTCGATACACCACCGTATTAGCAGCGGTTTGTGGCGTGGGTCACCTCGCCATACAATGCTATTCACAGGCAATCTGCGATATACTCATTCTGTGTCCATGAAAGTCTACTTAGCCCGGTTGACCCAGGCGCTGTTGTTTTTTGTTGTCTGCGTAGGTGCATTTAACTGGTGGTCAGATCCTTACGGGATCTGGGGGCCGATAGATGTAGAGCGTTTAAACCGTAACCAACAGGTATTTTTTCTTCGGTTGTCGAAGCCCTTCCAGATAGCTCGGATTAAGCCGACGGCAGCCATTATTGGCAGTTCCCGTTCTGGCCCCATTGACCCCCAAAATCCCGCATGGAGGGGGGAGACCCCGTACAATTTGTCGCTTCATGGGCTGACCGTCTATGAAATGAAGCGCTTTATCGAACATGCGATTGCTCAAGGGACTTTAAGAAAGCTTCTGATAGCCATCGAATTTGACACATTTATTCCTTTATGGCCCAGAACGGGCGTTGGTTACGCGGAGGGGCGTCTCCTGCATGCTGAAGCGCAGACGTTGTCTCTGGATTCTCTGGTTCAGCGTTTCAGTGATCTGCGTAATACTCTTTTGACGAGCTCTACTTTGGCGTTGAGTATCCAATCATGGGTGGGTAAGGCGCCAGCTGATCGAGCGATGCAGGGGGATGGTAGTTGGCGCCTTAATACTCAAAATATCGGGAAAAAGGGTTTCGTGCACTCGGGAAAGTTGTTGAAAAAGCGGTCCGACAAGGAACAATGGGGTATCGAACGCAACCTTCAGATATTTTCAGAAACCCTCGTATTGTGTCATCTCCATGGAATAGACACACGGCTTTACTTAAGCCCCGAGCATCTTTTCATGACAGACTTCCGGCAGTATATCGGTTATGGCGAAGAGCGGGACAACTTCATTAGAGCGATCATAGCGTTGAACGAAGAGGTGGCCATTAGCACCGAAAGCGAGCCTTTCCCCATTTGGGGTTTCGACCATATCGAGGGTATCAGTGACCAAGCTCTTCCGGAGGGCGACGCTGTTGTGCCGATGTGGTTTCGGGATGGCTTTCACTTTTATGGAAAGCTGGGGGACATCATATTGGAACAGGTCTGGGACACATCTGATGGTCAGGGGTATAGGCTGGACTCCGGTTCGGTCGATTCGTATCTGACCGAAGTAGAGCAGTTAAGAGCGCGCTTTATTCAGCGTGAGCATGAGCAGGTATTGGTGTATCGCAGTGAAATTCTCGGTGAAGAGTAAGCAAAGGCAAGGTTGCAGTCAG
>JABSPW010000267.1 GCA_013214285.1 Halioglobus sp.
GAGGTCCGAAGATCCCCCGCTTTCCCCCAAAGGGCGTATGCGGTATTAGCTCGAGTTTCCCCGAGTTGTCCCCCACTACCAGGTAGATTCCTACGCGTTACTCACCCGTCCGCCGCTGTACTCGCACCGAAGTGCTTTCTCGCTCGACTTGCATGTGTTAGGCCTGCCGCCAGCGTTCAATCTGAGCCATGATCAAACTCTTCAGTTTAATCTTTTACCTCTAACCCACCCCTAAAGGCAGACCAAGAGGGGCTGTTTACGTGATGCCGCTCCTAATGAAACAGCAACCCCACTTAACAACCAAATCAAGGGCCCAGATACAAACTCGAAATCAATAATTCAAAAGAATCAATGAGTCACTTGTTGTATCTGGATAGTCGTGACTACCTCTCCAACAAGTGCCCACACATCTGTCTTCATCGAATTGTTAAACAACGTCTACTACCGCTGGGGCGCAGACACCTGCTGAAGACGTGCCTCAGCCGGGACGCGTATTATACAGACCACCGCCCCCCAAGCAACCAAAAATATCGGCAGCAGAACCTCGAGGCCACGGCACACAACCCGCGCAATCAGGCTTCGTAGGCTGTTGAATCACCGGGTGTTTTCCAGGCCAATCGAGGTCCGGAACACCCTCGCGGCACGGGGTATGCGGGGGTCTAGACGACCTCAAACAGGTGGTATTTTTTCTTGCCCAGCTGAACGAGGTAGAAGCGCTCGAAAGCCGCCAACGAGGGCGGGAAACAGCCGGCCACTTCGGCATTATCGTCGAGGCCCAGAACCCGGTCATTGACCATGACAGCCCGCCTGCCCAACGCATCTTTCACCTGTTTCCCCGAGTTGACCATACCGGCTGCGGCAAGCATTTGGGTCAGGGTTTCAGGCAGGTCTCCGCGCTCAAACGTGCTGGCCGGCATGCCATCCTGGCGCAATTGCAATACGTCGTCCCTGGTCAGCGAGGAGAGGGTGCCCTCAAACAATGCCGCCGTAATCCGCTCCGCCGCATCCAGCCCCGCTTGACCATGCACCAACCGGGTGACCTCCTGAGCCAATATCACCTGCGCCTCAGGGCGACCGTGTCGCTCGGCATCGGCGCGCGCTATATCATTGATTTCCTCCACAGCAAGGAAGGTGAAGTATTTCAGAAACTTGTATACATCAGCATCGGTTGTGCCCAGCCAGAACTGGTAAAACGCGTAGGGTGACGTGCGCTGCGCATCCAGCCACACGGTGCCCGATTCGGTCTTGCCAAATTTAGTCCCATCTGACTTTGTAATCAGGGGCATGGTCAGTCCAAAGACCTGATTTCCGTGCAGCCGCCGGGTCAGGTCGATACCCCCGGTGATATTACCCCACTGGTCTGAGCCACCCACCTGAAGGCCGCAGTCGTAACGCTTGTTGAGCTCGGCAAAGTCCCAGGACTGCAGGATCATATAGGTGAATTCCGTAAAACTGATACCGCTTCCATCGCGCTCAATACGCTGTTTCACCGACTCTTTTTGAATCATGGCGTTAACCGAGAAGTGTTTACCCACATCCCGCAGGAAAGTCAGCACGTCCATATTCGTAGTCCAGTCGAGGTTATTCACCACCTCGGCCGAAGTAGCCGAATCATCAAATTCCAGGAACTGGGATAGTTGGGCGCGAATACTATCAACCCAGCTTTCCACAACCTCCCGGCTAATCAATTGCCGTTCCTGGTCTTTAAAACTGGGGTCTCCCACCAGGCCAGTAGCACCGCCAACCAGCGCCAGCGGCTTATGGCCCGCCAACTGAAAACGCCGCAGCATCAAAAGCGGAACCAGCGATCCGATATGAAGACTATCCGCGGTAGGATCAAATCCAGCGTAAAGCGTGCGGGTGCCAGCATCGAGCCAGGCGGAAAGATCTTCCTCGCCGGCGATCTGGAAAACCAGACCTCTGGCGTGTAGGTCGTTTAACAAGACACTGCGCATTGGACCGGTCCGAATATGAATATCGTGAGATTAGAAATCGCGCCACTGAAACGGCAGCCAACCATACAATACCACCGCCTAAAAGCAAGTCGTGTGCGCTGCACACCGGTTGAAATCCCATGCGTTTTCAATATACTGACCGCCAAATAACAAATATCTCTTAGGGGCCATGTCAGAAGCGGATCAAGCGCGTAAGCACGCTGTTTTGCAGCAGGTGGTATCGCCCGGCCTGCAGCCGGGAAAGGAGCGCCTGCTGTTGGCGCTCACTGTTCTTCTGACGCTGGGCCTCTTACTGGCGCTGCAACAAACCGATCCCTTATCTGTGCAAACGGGGAAACCCAGCATCGGTGACCCGATCGCCATCACCGCCGTGCCCGGTGTGGCATCACTACCCCACGAGACGTCGGATAAAACGCGGCCCAGATTGAATGGCGAACCAGCCGAAATTATCAACTGGCTGGAACTTACGGTGGCCGGCGGGGATACTCTGGCGCAGATTTTCAAGCGTGCGGGCTATGGCGAGCAGCATTTGCACGACCTGATCAGCCAATCCGAAGACGGTAAATCTCTAGAGCGAATTTTCCCCGGGCAAACCTTCGCTTTTCGGGCGGATGGACAAGGCCAGTTGCTCGGTGT
>JABSPW010000268.1 GCA_013214285.1 Halioglobus sp.
GCGGCCGCCAGAGGCCCTGAATCGCGTGGGACTGAGCCGGACGATGACGTATGCCGATGTGGCGATCGTCGATGAAACGGCAATGGATGCGATCCTGCCGGCGACTGGGGCCGGTGAGGCCCGCCTCGAGCTCATGCGACGGGAGTTCAAGCTCTCCCACGTCGTTGCGCTGACCGACGAGAAGTCCGCGTTTCGGATTTCTGTCGCCTCCGAGGAGGCCTACTGCGCCGATGGCGAGTTGCCAGTGGAGGCGCGCTGGACAGCGCTCACCGCGCTCGTTTACGGGTTGATTTGGCGCTGGGACATGACACAGTGCCTTGCACTGGCTCGCCGAGCAGCGCTGTTCACTGCGGCGCATGGGGATGCGCCGGTGCCACCTGATCTCTTGGATGCTGCGGGGGCCTGAATGACTTCCCGAAATCCGCCGCCGGAACGCTCCGACACCTCCGACGGCGGTGCGCCACGGCCTTGAGGGCCGTGTATTGAACATATGGACTCCCCCCACAGTAGCCGCTTGTGAGCCACCGGGTCAATCGGGGACGAGCACGTTCAAGGTTTTTTCGTAAATCTTTATAGTCATTGGGTTTATATGTATTGGTGCAGTTGGCCTCTCCAGCGCGACTGAGCAGGGCGATTCAGCCGATCGGCTGGGCCAGTTGTAGGCTCCAGAGCGGTTGGGTCAGGGGACCTGGGAAAAAGCACTACCCCTTTCCATGACATGTGATACGGTTCACTCGGTCGAAGGGAAGGGCTCGACTAAGGCTGATAGAGCACCCCTTATTTCGGATCTTCCGCGGGCGTGTCCCGGGACCGTCGCCGGGCCTCGACAAACGACGTTTGCCGGACGGGAGACGATGTGGGCTGGGGCAATTTCGCGGCCTCCTGAGTAGGCCGTGACATGAGGACGAAGACGCGCGGCGCGACCTGACGGAGTCGCGCCGCCGTTGTTTTTGGGATCGGCCCTGGCCGATCCACAGGCCCAATATGGGGCGCTCCAGCACATGGCGGGGCTTGATGGTGCTTCGGGGCTCGAGTCGGCCCTAGGCATGACCAGTTGGCGCTACCGGGTCGATTTGGCCAGCCGCATGATCAGCGCCGCCACGTGCTCCATCGCCTCGAGGCTGTGCTGGCGCAGAGTGACCAGTACCGGGATCAGTGCGGGCTTGGCCACCAGCGAGCGCATCACCGATGGATAGCACGTGCGGCCGTCAGGGCCCACCCAGTCCGCGGCCTTTTCCGGCAGTGCCGAGGACAGGTCGTCACTGACCCCACGGATAATGGCCCACGGCCAGTGCCGTGCCGTGGCGATCTGCGCAAAGCGGGCCGATTCCAGGTCGATGAGGGTCGCCTGGCTGTTTTCACGGTGGGCCTGCCGTGACACATTGCTCGTCACTGGGGCCCGTGTGGACATCACCACGGCACGTGGTCCGGTCGTGCTGACAGGCTCGGCCTGGTCAAGGGCCTGGGGTGTCCATCGCCGGTCGCTGGGCTCGCCGACGACCTCCTGCACCATCCAAGCGGTGCCAGCAGGCAGCTCTGGATCCAGTGAGCCGGCCAGCCCTGCGAGGATGATCAGCCGGTCCTGGGCGTCCAGCGCATGGGCCCAAGCGCCAAGCCGATCCTCGCCTGGACCACAGCAGTGCAGCTCACAGACATCGCCCACACCGGCGCGCTCCAGGCGTCGCTGTTCGAACTTGAGTGGGCAGACGACGATCGGTCGCTGGGTCATGACGATAGCGTAGTCTGCCAGAGGGCCAGCAGGTTCGGGGGGGCAGCGCAGTCTCCAACGCTGGACTATCGGAGGCGCGGATCGGGGTCGGGCGCAATCATGAGTTGCAGACCGCTTCGGGCGTCCATCTGTGGGATCGGCAGTTGCGGGTACCAGGTCGCCACTTGGCTGGCCGTCAGCAGTTGATGCAGCACCTGTCCGGTTTGTCTCTCGATGATCGTGTACCGCGGGCCCTGGGGCGTGGTGTAGATCAGGACCAGATACACATCGTCCTCGAGCATGCCCAGCGATTCCAGACCCGCATGCGGATCTGTCGAATGTTCAAACATCGACTGCGGCGTCGGGGTGACCTGGGCATGCGAGCCCATGGGTGCAAAGACACTGGCCATGAACAGGAAGCCCAGTGCCAGTACGAGGCCCAGCCCCAGACGAACCATGGTTGGCGGGAACTTGCCCATACGGTTCACTATCGGATCCGGCCCGAGCCTGCGTAAGGTGAATTGGGCGAACGTGTTTGGTTATGGGTCCTATACTGGCCACCAGATCCGACCCCATCGTCTAGTCAGGTCCAGGACGTCAGGTTTTCATCCTGAAAACAGGGGTTCGAATCCCCTTGGGGTCGCTTGTCAGCTCCGCCATGAACCGATTGGGGCTCTTGCCGATCCTGTTGCTTGCTGCGGTCGTTCCACTTTCGAACGACCAGTTGGCTCGTGTCGAGACGGCGCGCGACGATCGCGATCACCGTGAAGAGGCGCTCGCCGCGCTGTTAGAGAACGTCAGTGCGTGGCGTGCCGGTCTGGGCGATGTGGCCATCCGGCTCGAGCCCGACGT
>JABSPW010000269.1 GCA_013214285.1 Halioglobus sp.
GTCCACCCTTGCCAGGAGTAACACCACCAACCATGTTGGTGCCGTATGCAATCGCTTGTTCTGAATGGAATGTACCTTGAGAGCCAGTAAAGCCCTGGCAAATTACCTTTGTGTCCTTGTCCACAAGAATACTCATTACACCGCTCCCCCTGCGGCTTCTACCGCCTGCTGCGCAGCATCCGTAAGACTAGTTGCCGCAATAATATTCAATCCACTATCAGCCAACACCTTGCGCCCAACGTCCGCATTGTTACCTTCTAATCGCACCACCACAGGCACTTCAACACCAATCTCCTCGACCGCCCCGATGACACCTTCGGCGATGAGGTCACATCGCACGATACCGCCAAAAATATTAATGAGCACTGCTTTGACCTTATCGTCGGAGAGAATGATCTTGAAGGCTTCCGATACTCGCTCTTTAGTTGCACCACCACCAACGTCTAGGAAGTTCGCAGGAAACCCACCGTGCAACGCCACAATATCCATGGTCCCCATAGCAAGACCTGCGCCGTTGACCATACAGCCAATATTCCCGTCGAGCGCGACATAGTTCAGCTCCCATTCAGCCGCATGAGCCTCACGCTCGTCGTCTTGCGAAGGATCATGCATCTCCTTTAGTTCGGGTTGACGATAGAGGGCGTTACTATCGACGCCGATCTTGGCATCAAGGCAGTGCAGGTTGCCTTCCTCAGTGATTACCAGAGGATTGATCTCGATCAGTGCCAAATCCTTATCTGAAAACATCTGCGCTAATCCGATAAAGATTTTTACAAACTGTTTAATCTGATCGCCAGACAGCCCCAATCTAAACGCCAGCTCACGGCCTTGATAAGGCTGCGGGCCAACCATGGGGTCGATAGTGGCGCGTAATATTTTTTCTGGTGTTTCTTCCGCAACCTTCTCAATTTCAACGCCTCCTTCGGTCGAGGCCATGAAAACAATACGTCGCGATGAGCGATCGACAACTGCACCCAGGTAAAGCTCCTCAGCGATATCCGTACAGGTTTCAACCAGAATTTTACTCACTGGCTGGCCATTCTCATCCGTCTGATAAGTCACCAGTCGTTTGCCAATCCACTGTTCGGCAAACGCCTTGATCTCGTCAGTTGTCTTCACCAGCTTTACACCGCCGGCCTTGCCCCGTCCACCGGCGTGCACCTGGGCTTTCACTACCCACATGTCACCACCTATCTTTTTGGCTGCCGCGACGGCTTCCTCGGGCGTATCTGCGGCGAATCCTGTGGAAACCGGCAGTCCATAGTCGGCAAACAACTGTTTGCCCTGATATTCATGAAGGTTCATCTTTGATCCTGTTGTTGTTTCCTATGTCAATGTTGTGAGCACTAAGACAGACATTTGCCTACGGCGCCCATGGTTAGCCAGATCTTCCTGGTAAATTATTACGCTCAATTACCCCGGCCGGGGCGCTCTATCGCTTTTTGCGGTTGGCGATATGTATGGCCCGTCCATCTACCGCCAAAGCGGCCTCATGCACCGCTTCAGACAGTGTTGGATGACCAAACACGGTGAGCGCGAGATCTTCCGCACTGGACCCGAACTCCATGGCGATCACCACCTGTTGGACGAGATCGGCTGCTGAGGGACCTAGCACGTGACACCCCAGAATGCGATCGGTATCAGCGTCCGCAATGATCTTCACCATCCCTTCAGCGTCATTCGCGGCCAGTGCTCTGCCGCTCGCGGCAAAAGGAAATATACCAACTTTGTACTCCACCCCCTCTCCCTTGAGGGCCTGCTCCGTTTTGCCGACGGCAGCAATTTCGGGGTGCGTATAAATCACCGAGGGGACGCAATCGTAATTCATTTGCGCCTGCTTGCCAGCGATGCGCTCAACCACCATTATGCCCTCTTCGGAACCTTTGTGCGCCAGCATTGGCCCGCGCACCACATCCCCTACGGCATAAACATGCGGGGCTTCAGTCTCACAGTAATCATTGACATATATGTATCCGCGCTCGTCCAAGGTAATACCACTGTCCGGCTCGAAGAGGCCCTCCGAGCGCGGCCGCCGCCCTACCGCTACAATCAATTTATCGAAGACCTCGCTATGCTCTCCCTCTGCGTTAGCAAAAGTAACGTGGACCTCGCCATTCTTTACCTCCGCCCCAGTTACCCGCGCTCCCAAACGAATATCCAGACCTTGTTTCTTAAAGACCTTCCCGGCCTCCTTGGCAATCTGCATATCCATCATCGGCAGGAAGTCGTCTAACGCCTCCAGCAGCACTACCTCGGAACCGAGACGGCACCACACACTGCCTAGCTCCAGGCCGATGACACCGGCACCAATAACGCCGAGCCGTTGTGGTACCTCTTCTATCTGCAGCGCGCCAGTGGAATCAATGATGAAGTTATCGTCGATCGGTGCGGGAGGAATCTCAACCGGCACAGAGCCCGCAGCAATAATGACATCAGCCGCCTCCAGCACCTGCGAATTTCCCTGTGTATCGATAACCTCTACCTTTGCACCTGGCAATACCTTGGCCACACCTTGTATCACCGTAACCCCATTATGTTTGAACAG
>JABSPW010000270.1 GCA_013214285.1 Halioglobus sp.
CGGGAGCGGTGCATGAGCCCGCGGTCTCGGTGACTCACCCTGGGGTGGGGCAGGCGTATATCCTCGGTACGCCCGCGACCTTCAATAATTCACAGCCCAACGCCATCTTCTTTAGCAGTAATGATGCGGCTGCGCGGCCCGTCGCCGTCGGTTGGGCGATTGACGCCGCCGGGGGCGAGCCTGCAGGCTGGCTTGGTGACAACGATACCTGGAGCCTCATTAATGGCAGGTACTGGCAGCCGATGTGGGTTATTCGGGGGTATGAAAACCACCCTGATATGTTCGCCTTCAGCCACCCTTGTATTGATGTTGCCAGCAGTACGGGCACACTGCGTTCCACCGCAGATGCGTGCTATTTGGCATCTCACACCACACCGCTTGAAATCCTCGTGACCAACGATGATGGAATTGATGCGCATGGTATCGATGCTTTGGTCCAGGGATTGAAGACGGTCAACGGTATTACGTTCAACATCGTTGCTCCAGCGACACAGCAGTCTGGTCAGGGCGGCAATACCACGCCGGATTTGTCGTTGGCGGATGGCGCCCCCGGTGCGACTTTGAGTGGTGATGCGGGCACCGCCATCTCCGGCTTTCCCGCTGATGCGGTTCTTTACGCATTAAACTTTTTACGGCTGTCGCCGGATGTCACGATGAGCGGGATCAATGATGGGCAAAACCTGGCGAATGTCGGTAATATTGCCTCCGGCACCATTGGTGCCGCTCGGCAGTCATTGACGCGTGGGTTCCCCTCCATGGCGCTGAGTCAGGGCAGCATCACTGTGACCGCGGATTTCCCTGCAGGCGCCGCCGCCTCATTGGCGCTGTTGGAGGAGTGGCGGTTGGGTAACGCGGGAGCGCCGCATATGGAATTGCCCAATCTAAATATACCGAGCTGCGACGGCACAGGTACTATCACGGGAACAGTCGATACCGTCGTGGGCGTCGATTTATCCAGTGGCAACTACTTTGGCGTGCAAAACTGCGCATCCGCGCAAGCGGTTTTCGTGGACGACCTCGATGCGTTTCTGAATGGTTGGAATAGTATTGCGGATATGGGCCGGGTACAGCCACCTAACTATCCCTAAGGTGGTCTAGCAGTCCCCGGGGCGGTGGTTCTCAGGCGTGGCCCTAGATCACCCTGTCATTGCCGCCATCGATGGGGATTTGAGCGCCAGTTGTGGACCCAAAGGCGTCGCTGGCCAATACCGACAGTAACTTGGCAACATCCGCAGAGCCGATCTCCGTTTTGAGAAGATTCTTTGCCTTGTACTCATCCACGGTCATGTTGTACCGGGCGGCTGAATTCTGCAGGGCATCATCGGACCAGATCGCCGTGTCGAATACGGCGTCGGGATGCACGACATTGACCCGCACGCCGTCACCCGCCAATTCCAGTGCTGCTACCCTGGCGAGCTGGGTTATGCCTGCCTTGCTGACTGAATACGCCGCCGCGCCGGGCCCGGGCGCAGAATAATTCCGCGACCCGACGACCAGGATTGAGGGGCTGATACCGAGTTTCAGAAAAGGAATCGCGGCGGTAAGAAAGCGTTGTGTGGCCGTCAGGTTGATGGCAATGGTTTGGTCCCAGGTATTTTCAGAGTGCAGCTCAATGTGCTCACCGGATTTAAAGATGCCCGCGTTGCACACCACGATATCCAGTCCTCCGAATTCGGAAACGACCTGCTCCACAGCCGCGGCGACAGCGTGACTGTCGGTCATGTCACAGACGATGCCTCGCAGGTTGTCCCCATCGAAGGTCGTGGTGATCTCAGGATTGATATCCAGGCCCACCACGGCTGCCCCGTCGGCGGCGAGCGCCTCGCTGGTGGCCTTCCCGATGCCGCTGTTAGCGCCCGTCACGATGGCGACCTTGCCCTGGTGAGGTTTTCCCGGCCCGTTGCTCTTGCCCAGTTTTGCCTGCTCGAGCACCCAGTACTCCAGCTCAAAAATGTCTTTCTCCGGCAGCGCTTCCCAGCCTCCCACGGACTCCCCGGTTTGCACTGCCCAGCGCGTGTGTCGCGCGATGTCGGTGACAATGCCGCACTCCTTGACGCTGCTGCCGAAGGCAATCGAGCCGCTATTGCGCCAGATCGCCACCCGGGGAGCGGGGTCCAGCATCTGATGTTCGGGATGGCGATTGTTTTCGAAATACTGCCGGTAGTCCGTCACAAACCGGGCGACCTCGGGTACGTCCTCGGCAGGTTGGGCATCGATTATCACCGGGATACGCTTGGTGCGGATGACGTGATCAGGTGTTATCGGTCCCTGCTCGGCTATGTCTGCAACATTGGGTAACGCCGCATAGCCCTGGGCTTCTGGCGTGGCGTCCAGGATGGCCAGTTGTGCACAGCCGCGCGCGTGGCATACGGCTCGCCGTATGCGAGCGAGATCCAGCAGTGCCACCGGGTGATGAGCAGTCGCGGGCGACGCGGTTCTCTCGGCGGTGATGTACTCCTCTGCTCGGGAGACCAGTTCTATCATGTTCTCGTAGGCGGCGCGCGCG
>JABSPW010000271.1 GCA_013214285.1 Halioglobus sp.
TCCCCGTCTGCTTATCTCCCACCGCTATGTATTGAGGATCCATCATGCCACGTTCAGTAGTAGTTTTAGGAGTGCGAGATCAGTGTGATCGGGCTCGGACGCGTAGTCGTCCGGATAGACGTGAGGTCCCCACTGACGACGCACACGACGAATTGAATTCGTGACGAAACGGCCGAACTTCAACACCAGGCTGATTATGAATAGACGGTTCGTTCTCTGTTTCGCTTTTCTCGTGATTGATTGCTCGAATTCGGTCTCTGGCGCCCCGTCGGTGGCGGTGCGCGCGATGCCCGAGCCGGGGTGGATCGCGGTCCAGGTCGATTATGGGAAAATGGGGCCATTACCGGAAGGTGCCTCCATCCAGGTCCAGCTGTTGGGCGCCCGCCGGCTTGCAATCTCGAGACAAGTCGAAAGGCTCCGACCCGAGGAGTCGACGATTAGCGTCGTCCTGGACGTCGCCGGCCTTCAGCCGGGCGGTTATTTGACTCGTACCGCCATCCTCTCACCTGCTGGTGAACCGATCGGCGAACCCGCTGAAATGCCCGTTACCTGGACCGGTCGGTCGCAGGAATTCCAAGGTGTGAGGATCCTGAACAATGTTGTCTGGGAACTGATGAGAGTGGACAAGGAGACCATCGACGGGACCAGGACCTATCTCTTCAACAGCCCCAAACGGCGTTGGGTGTATGTTGCCGCAATCGCAGGGGCAGCGGGCGGACCGCTGCGCTTGTCGCTTGATGATTACGGCGAGATCCTCTCCTTTGATAACGACGATACGGCGGTAAAGGAAGCGATGCGCTACCTGCCCAAAGGCACGCACGAACTGGTGATTGATGCCCCCGCCAGCGCGACGCTGGACAGCCTGGTTGTACGCTCAATACCCGAGCTCATCCTCCATGAACTGTCCGGCTTGAAATACTACAACGGGATTCCGGATATTCCGGTGCTGGAGTTTTACGACACCTATGTCCTGAACAATATGAATACGCTTATAGCCGATGTCAGAAATCCGACGCTTCGACCGGTAGTGGAGAAATGGCGACAGAAGGGCAGCAGAGTGCTGGTCAACACCAGCGCAAAAGGCGTGGCTGAGGGGATAGAATACTGTCCTCCTGAAGAATTGGTAACGTACATTTCGTCGAGCACCGGCTATACCAGCCCGCTGGCGGACGGCACCATGTTAGACGAGTTTAGCGGCCCCTGCGTGAACTGCCCCTCCTATGCCGCGGCATTGCGGGCACTTAAGACAATGCCAACGTTCAAGAACAAGCTGCTCTATTTTTACGACACCAATATCGAATTCAATGATGAACAGGCGCGGACCCGGCTGAGGGCGGTGGTCGCTACCGACTCGGTGATCATGTGGGAGCGGTATCTGGGGACCGGTTGGGACAAGTTTTTGCCGCACCCCAGCGAGGCCGCGGCGCGCAACTTCCTGAAAACGGAATACGGGCTCGTCGGCATGGCCCGTACCTGCCGCAGGTTCGAGCCACAAGCGATCGAGCATCTGGCGGTCTGCTTCGGGTTCTTCTCCACCCCCGGCGGGCATACCTTAAGTACAACGCCCTACGTTAACCACAAAGTGTTCCTCGATATGCAGTTCAATGTGGTGGCCAACGATCCTGCATTCTGGGGAACGTATGGGCTCATGGGGTATCACAGCAGCTACTCGGATGAGGAGACCCTGCGCTGGATCAGCCGGCTCTTCCGACACTACGGCATCGAAGGCAACACTCAGTCGGCGACCAACGACAGTTATCGATCATCCTATCTTAGCAACGGCGATTTCGTCGACGGGACGGTTGGGTGGTCAATCATGCCGGCCGAGCAGGGCAGTATCGAAACCGCTCGTTTGCCGGGACTCAGCAGACTGCAGGCGCGCTACGGAAGTTCAGAAGGCGATACCGGGCTGGTCACCACCCGGAGCGTCAAAGGTCCCAACCGCATTACCCAGGAGATCAAGAATCTGGAGCCCGGCAAGTTGTACACGTTTCGCATGATTGCCTGTGATTTCAATGACCAGGCCAAGCGAGAGAAACCAGCTGTCAGCGTCAAGTTGGCGAACGTCAAGGTCCTTCCCGACAAGTCGTTCGCAACCATTTTCCCGGACGCCTCGTTTGTCGACGTGGGTGACCAGAAGACCTGGCTAACTTATTACTGGTACCTGTTCCGAGCCAGGGACCAGACCGCCCGGGTGACGATCACGGATTGGGCGGCGGACGACCTAGCGGGCGGACCAATTGGACAGCAACTGATCTTCAACTACATCCAGGTCCATCCTTATTACCCAACCGACGAGCTGATGGTGTCGACGGAGCAATAAGATTGGCCCGAACCGGAAACTTCCACTGGAGAAGAACATGCTGCGTCGCCTGACCCTCCTCCTCCTCGCCATGTCGCTGTGGCCGTTGGTTGGCTTTGCACAGGGATCTTTGAAAGAACTGGTGACACTCGACCGGGGCATTTGCCTGCTGGTTGAGGAGAAATCGAGTA
>JABSPW010000272.1 GCA_013214285.1 Halioglobus sp.
CGGCTCAATGCCTTTCTCCACCATTTTGTCGAAGGAAAGGATGGCGCCAGTCTGCAGCATACCGCAGAGGATGGTCTGCTCGCCCATCAGGTCGGACTTCACCTCGGCGATGGGAGAGGACTCCAATACGCCGGCGCGGTCGCCACCAATCCCCGAGGCGAGGGCCTTGGCGATTTCCATGCCCTCACCTCTGGGGTCGTTCTCCCGGTGCACCGCGATCAGGGTGGGCACGCCAAAGCCGCGTTTGTACTCTTCGCGCACTTCGGTGCCGGGACACTTGGGGCACATCATTACAACGGTGATGTCTTCGCGGATTGTCATGCCTTCTTCCACGAGGTTGAATCCGTGCGCATAGTCGAGACACGCTCCTTCTTTCATGAGCGGCATAATGGCATTGACAACGCTGGTATGCTGCTTGTCGGGAGTGAGGTTTAGCACTATATCAGCGCTGGGTATTAACGCCTCATAGGTGCCCACAGTAAAGCCGTTGTCGGTCGCGTTTTTCCAAGACTGCCGCTGTGCCGCAATGGCCGCATCACGCAGGGCATAGGACACGTCGAGGCCACTGTCGCGCAGGTTGAGGCCCTGGTTGAGGCCTTGGGCGCCGCAGCCGACAATGACCAGTTTTTTGCCTCGCAGTACGTCGACGCCGTCGGCGAATTCAGACCGGCCCATAAAGCGGCACTTGGCCAGCTCTTCCAGCTGCAGGCGCAGGGGCAGGGTATTGAAGTAGTTTTGTCCCATGATCAGTTCCTCGGCGATAGTGATGGATTGCGCGCACCATACGTGAAATTACAGATTGCGTAAAACGCTATATAAGTAATACTATATTGCGTATAAAGCAATATCGAGCGTTACGATGGATACCCGGTCCTTGTCAGTTTTCCTGTCGGTGGCGGATACGCTGAATTTCAGTCGCAGTGGCGAACGTTTGCATATGAGTGTCTCTGCCGTGAGTCGCACAGTGCAGCGCCTGGAGGAAGCAGTGGGTCAGCAACTGCTGGAGCGGGACAACCGCCGGGTGCGGCTCACGGCGGCGGGCCGAGAGTTTCGCCAGTATGCGCGTGCAGCAACGGCCGAATGGCAGCGTCTGCGGCGCAAGCTTGGCGGTGACGGTAAATTGGCGGGAGAGGTTAGTCTCTTCTGTTCTGTGACGGCCACGTATAGCGTGCTCGCACCCATTCTCGAAGCCTTTCGAGCCGCGCATCCTGCGGTCGAGATCAAGATGCACACGGGGGACCAGGCCGGTGGTATGGGCAGATTGTTGGAGGGGCGGGATGACATAGCTGTCAGCGGCTATCCGGCGCGCCTGCCCCGGCGACTGGCGTTTTTGCCGCTGCTGCAATCACCGTTGCAATTCTGCGCCCCGGCAGCGCAGTGTGCGGTGCGTGAGATGGTGCTTGCAGGGGAAGGCAGCGATGGTGACCCGGATTGGGATGCCATCCCGTTCATCGTGCCAGAGCGGGGCGTGACCAAGGATATGCTTGACGACTGGTTCCGCGAACACGGCATTCAACCGCGTATTTACGCCCAGGTGGCGGGGCATGAGGCCATCGTTGCCATGGTCAGTTTGGGTCTGGGGGTGGGTATCGCGCCGCAGCTGGTCGTCGAGGCGAGTGCGATGGCCGATAAGGTCGAATTCTTGACGCCGCCGGGAGATCTCCCCTCACTGGTTATCGGGTTGTGCAGCCTGCGGCAGCGGCTGGCGAGCCCGTTGGTCAGGTCGCTGTGGGACGTGGCGGAGCAGACCTACCGGAGCCAGGTTTGATACCATAGGGTCATCGGATGGAACGGATAGGCGGCATGAGCGAACGGGAGAAGAGTGCGCCAGACGCCAGGGAAGACCCAGGCGGCGCGCAGGCGTCGACGGCCGGTGTGACCCCACGGCTTGATCTGCTGGTGGACGAGCACGAGGAGGAAGTGTCAGTGGACGGGGAGACTGTCCGCCACACGGGCATTTATCTGCTGCCGAACCTGTTTACCACGGCGGCGCTTTTTGCGGGTTTTTATGGGGTCATTGTCGCCATGCGTGGCGACTTCGAGAACGCTGCTGTGGCGATCATGATTGCTATGTTGTTGGACGGTCTGGATGGCCGCATGGCGCGCTTGACCAATACCTCGAGCAAGTTCGGAGGGGAATACGATAGCCTCGCGGACATGGTGTCCTTCGGTGTGGCGCCAGCGCTGGTGGTGTTCAGCTGGGGGCTAGGCGATCTGGGCAAGTTTGGTTGGAGCGCGGCTTTTATCTACGTGGCTTGCGCTGCGCTGCGTTTGGCCCGCTTCAACACGCAGATTGAAACTGCCGACAAGAACTACTTTACGGGTTTGGCGAGTCCCTCCGCTGCGGGGGTCATTGCCAGTACGGTCTGGGTGTGCAGTGACTATGGATTGGTGGGTGAGGCGATTCCGGGGGAGCGTGCGGTGTGGGTGGGGGTGCTTACCGCCATCGTGGGCTTTCT
>JABSPW010000273.1 GCA_013214285.1 Halioglobus sp.
CAGCCCCCAAGACAGTACGTACCGACTGTACCAATCGATGACGGCCACCAGATACATCCAGCCTTGAGGCATTGGCAGTAGAGTAAGAGACAGGGCGTAGTCGAACTATTTCCCTGCTTCTCCTCTCCGAACCGTACGTGCACCTTTCAGCGCATACGGCTCTCCGTTTAATGATGGCCAACGGCCATTGCAACATCGTTATAGCGGGACGTGATCGTATTTCTACTCTCAACTCTAAGATATGGATTAACTTCAGGCAGCCTCCAGCGGAATCGCATCTTTGGACTGCTAACTAAACGGAAAAGTGATACTCCATTTAGATATCCTCTGTCAGTTTTACCGAATAATACCCATGTCTTAGCTTTACTTGCCTCTGGCCGTTTGCACCATTTCATTATTAATGATTTAACGCTACAACGATATTTACTCGCTAACCAGTGTGCTAGTTTCCAGAAAACAATGCGGTCTATTTTACTGTAAACAATAGCGGTAAAGTCCGTATGACGGTAGAACTGCGCCCAACCCTTTAACTTCTGATTGAGCTTTTCAACCTTATCAATTTTGCTAGTACTATAGTCACCAGATAACTCCTTGCTCAGTGAATGCGCAAATGCTTTAGCTTTATCCTTTGGTATGCCTGAGACTACGCGCATATTTCCTTTCGGGCCTCGCTTTCTAATAATTCTGTGACCGAGAAAAACAAAACCATCATTTACATGTGTAATATGGGTTTTATCCATATTCAGTGTAAGTTTTAGCTCGCCTTCCAGAAAATCACGGCATAGATCACGAATAGCTTCTGCCTGCTGCTTGCTGCCTTTTACAATGACGACAAAATCATCGGCATATCGACAGTAGCTAACAGCTGGCTTCCATTGCCTGTTTTCATCAACTGCCGGTTTGCGCCCAATCTTGATACTATGATTCCAGTACCAGCGATCTTTGCGAACCTTCTTACCTAAATAATTCGAATCTAAATATTGATCGAATTCGTTAAGCATGATGTTTGACAGTAGCGGTGAGATAACACCGCCTTGGGGAACGCCTTCACTGGTGGCACAAAATAAATTACGCTCAATATGCCCAGCCTTGATAAAGCTCCAAAGCAACTGATTGAACCGCTGACAACTAATGCGTTTTCGCACACAGCGCATCAATAACCGATGATGAACCGTATCAAAGTAGCTTGATAGATCACCTTCAACAATCCATCGGCCTTTAGTCTGATTCGAATCAGTTAATTGGAGCTTTACCGTTCTGATTGCATGGTGAACACTGCGTTCTGGTCTAAAACCATAGGATAAAGAATGAAAGTCATTCTCCCAAATAGGCTCCATGGCCATTAGCATTGCTCGCTGAACTATTCTGTCCCGTAGTGTTGGAATGCCTAAGGGGCGTTGTTTCCCATTGGCTTTAGGGATGTATATTCGCCTTGCAGGTGCTGGCTGAAAGTTACCTGATAATAAATCAGTTCTAATATTGTCGAGGTACTCAGATAGCCCGCCCTGTAAATGGCTTTTTGTTATCCCGTCAATGCCAGGGGTTCTTGCGCCTTTTGATGAAAGCGTAATCTCAGCAGCTTTGCTCAACCACTGAGGGTGACTAATAAGACGCAACAGACGATCAACACGTCGATCGTTGTTTGTTGCAGTCCATGTTGCTAACTTACGTTGCATTTCACTGATTATCAAAGGTCTTCACCTCGCTGCAGTCAATTAATCTGCACACGTAAATTCATTAAACTGCGCCCCTTCGCCATGTGATAAGCTTTCCTTATCTCAGACTACTACGAACGCTCCGCCAATCTGTTTGTCATCGGAGTCATGCTCCCTTAACATTCAAACAGACCTTCCCCGGTTTACCTACCTGAACTCAAACACAGTGGTGTGGATGCCGATCGCAGTCTTTAACCTTATCGTTCTGTAAGGTGATAGTGCTTAAACATAGAATTGTGGTCATACGTTTATCCACTGCCGAACACATACATATTGTTCGGCAGATCGATAGCGTTAGTCCTACATATAATAACGCTATAGCACTATATCGCCTGTTAACTCGTGTAGGCGATGGCGACGTTTCAGCCCATAGATGCGGGTTAATCGGTTCATGTTCTTCATCCGTTCACTGCTTAGTCTTGAGAAGCATCTTGGCTTAACGAGTTCGCCTCACTTCCCGTTGTCAGCGAGTTACATCACCTTACCAGCATACGGTAAGTCACTGCCGCTCAGACTCATGGGACTGCACAACCAGCCCCTGATATTTAGAATCAAGATTCCTTCTCAATTGTTAATATATTTCAGGTAGACTTGTGGTTCATTTAAGCATCCATGCTCGCCCTGAACTCCGGGCACACCGTAGGTGATATCCGTACTCCAAACATGATTGACCCGCTCTATTGTTACACCGCGCAATAGATACGGATATATCTTA
>JABSPW010000274.1 GCA_013214285.1 Halioglobus sp.
AATGAAGCCTCTCGGCGCGACGGAATATGCTCACTGGGCCAACCCTCTACACCCGCGTAACGCTTGAGTTCTGCGCGGGCAATGCTGACACTGTGCACTTCATTGGCGCCATCGACTAACGGCGCCATCCTTGCGGAGCGGTACATCGCCTCCAGCGGCATATCACAGCTATAACCCAAAGAGCCATGCACCTGCAAGGCGCGGTCAATCACATTAAACAATACTTTTGCGTTGTTCACCTTTACCATGGCAATATCCTGACGCGCACCGTGGTGGCCTATTTTGTCCATCTTCCAGGCAGCCTGTAAGGTCAACAATTTAGCCATCTCCAATTCCATGCGCGACTCCGCGATATAACCCTGTATGGTCTGATGACTGGCATAGCGCTTGCCAAAGGAATTGCGCGACAAGGTACGCTCGCACAGCATGTCATACGCGCGCTCTGCCTCTCCTAGCCAGCGTGTCGCATGGTGGATGCGTCCAGGGCCCAGCCGCACCTGTGACAGTATAAAGCCCTCGCCGCGTCCGCCGATCAGGTTGTCCTTGGGCACCCGGACATTGTGCAGAATAATCTCCGCATGATTGCCATTGGCACCGTACTGCGCATGAGGATGGTGCATGGTGGGAATCTCCCGAAAAATATCCATTCCTGGCGTATCTTTTTCAACGACAATCATCGAGCAGCGCTTATGCACGGGTGCATCCGGCTCAGTCACCACCATAAAAATAATGAAATCGGCTCTGGTCGCATTGGTTATCATCCACTTGCGGCCATTGAGCACCCACGCGTCGCCATCAAGCACACCACTGGATTCAATCTGGGTCGGGTCCGTAGAGGCGACAAAGGGCTCGGTGATAGCAAACGCCGAACGGATATCACCGGCAAGATTAGGCCATAGCCACTTGGCTTTCTGGGTCTCAGTACCGCCCTCCGCAAGAAGCTCCGCATTGCCGGAGTCAGGTGCCATGTTGCCAAAGATCTCTTGGGCGAAAACACAGCGCCCGGTGATCATATTCATCTGCGCCAGTGGCAGCTGACCCATGCCCTGCCCACCGAGCTCCTTTTCCAGATGGCAGGCCCAAAGGCCCTGATCTTTCACCTGTTGCTTAAGAGGCTCCTGGACAGCATTCCACTGCTTTTCGGTAAAGTCCCCCATGATGGGTTCGAGAGGAATCAGCTCCTCCTCGACGAATGTCTTCACCCAGTCCAACTGCTGCTGGAATGCAAGATCGGTCTCGAAGTCCCATGCCATGGCAACTAGCCCTTTTCAAATTTACCGTGCTTGCATTCTTACCGATACTCACTTATAAAACAACAGTGTTTTTTTAAATAGTGCGCAAACCGCGCATGCTCCAAATTTTCAAACCGCATTGCTGCCCTGCCGTTTTGACAGCCGCCTTTTTGCGGAAGAGACCAGACGCTGCGCAAACAGACAACACCAGGTGAACAAGTTTTATGGCAAAACCACTGCTAGCGACAGATAGCATCTATGACACGGCTTTGCGCCTTCTCGACGAGGAGGGCAGTAGCGGGTTGAATGCCCGCAATCTAGCCGCGGCGCTGAAATGCTCTACGCGCACGCTCTACCAACAAGTCGGAAAGCGCGAAACATTAATCAGCGATCTAATCGCACATTATTTCGCCAGCGTGAAACTCAGTTTTACAGAAGAGACGAATTGGCAGGACAGTATGCGAAGCTGGGCTTCAAATCTTAGATCGGCGTTACTCGCGCACCCGAATCTATCACAACTGATGAGCGGTGAGCATCGGGCCCCCGTGGCGGAATATGTCAATCGCTTACTCAAAGTCCTCAGGCAAGAAGGCTTCGACCAGGAACTCGCGCTGCGCAGCTGCCGTGTTCTGGTGAACATCGCGATCAGCCTGAGCCTGTCAGAAATCATTGCGCCGGTCGACACCGGCCGGCACAAACGCCAAAATCGTCGTGAGGCCCAATTTACAGATTCGATCATCGCGCAAGCGGGTAAGGAAAGGCATCATGGCAACCCACCGGAGGTCTTCGAAAATGCCATTAATTGGGTGATCGCAGGCATCGAAGCTGAAAGGCTGTAAATTCCAATGCAGCAACATGTATCGGCCGCCATGTCACGCGCCTCTCGCCTCGGACTATGATACTGCTGCCGGCCTTTAATTTTACTTTTTACTTTTTACTTTTTACGTTTCGCTTTTTCTTGGCTCTGCTGTTTGATTTGACCTTCGCGGGCGGCCGGAGTTTCGACTTCGCCGGGGCATTGCGTTTTTTGCGTTTACCCGGCAAGCCTTTGGCTGTGCGCAGCCCCGCTACCTCCTCCAGTTCTAGCAAAGCCTCTTCGAGGTAATCAATCATCCGCTGAACTTCCGGTAGAGAACGACGGCAGGC
>JABSPW010000275.1 GCA_013214285.1 Halioglobus sp.
GTCAACCATCTATCATTGGTAGAAAAGTCTGATGTTTTGACACGTGGCAAAACCGGCCTGCTGAAAAACATGATGTTTGACCAACTTCCTGAAGCAGGATTTGTATATGGCTGTTTAGAAGCAGGGGAAGCACAAAAGCAGCACTTCCATAAAACGGGAATGGATATATTTATAATCCAATCGGGATCTGGCATTGTTCTCACGGGAGATATAGACAGAAACTCACTGGATCTGACAAACGTCGAGCGTCATGAGATTAAAAAAGGTGACGTTTATTTCATTGGTATCTATCAAATGCATGCCATAGAAAATTCTGGCGCAGAAAAACTCGAGTGGCTAAATGTTGCTCCGCTTTCTCATGGCAACGAAGACTTATACATTATCAATTAAATAATTCCGAGTTGACCGCCCGCATTGAGGCCCGATCCCCTCCCCGGCCCCTATTTGACAGAATCTCTACTTATCGGACCCAGGGAAAAGGCAGCTTGAACTTCCTATGCTCTGAGAGCGTAGGTCCTTGGGTGCTCGCCTTGACTCCTCGCGGTGAGCCGGGTCCATCGTCTAGTCCGCGCTCATTTCACGCTCGCTGTCTGGCTGCTGCGTGGACCATGCCATCGTACTGTCGCGAACTATCTCCATTCCGATATCGGGAGGCACCACCGTCATTGAGACGCCCCATACTCCAGTTTTCGCGAACGCATTGACGAAATAGACCTTGCCCGCCTCAGTCACTATCTGTGTGCCGACTGCCTTGCGCCCTGTGCCTCTCTGAACGATATGCACACCAGGTTCGACATCGAACATAGCGAAGCCCTTGTCTGCGACTCGGGGCGCCTCGTAACCAGCAACGGATATCGTGTATGTGCCGACCGCTGCATCCCCCACCGGGTAGATGAGTACATAGATCCGCGCCTTCCCCGGCACCGGCTCAAACTGCTTAGCCGCAGCCTCAATTGCGGGCCGAACGCCGAGTGTCGTTCCACACCCCACGACCATGACGGCGAGTGCGGTCGCAATACAGGAAATCTGGGCTTCCCGGTACATCCAATTGTTCTCCCATCACGCGGATCCTGCGCTTACGCTCCGGACATACGCGCACTTGATGCCCGAGGAGGAGACCGATCTCTCGTTTGCCGATTTCGGAATCGATGCGGTGGAAAAGCGGTTGGCAGTCGGCGCACGTAAACGGCCGTATACGGCCCCAGCGTCGGACGCGAACTTCTTGGATTCCGATAACCCGTTGATTTCAATGGCACGCCGGGAGGGATTCGAACCCCCGACCCTCAGGTTCGAAGAATCATCCGAGGGTGAGGAATAACGCGGGGTTGCGTTTAAGCGGCCGCAGGGAACCACATTGTGCAGCACACAGTGGTCCTGAGTACGGCCCCACGGCCCTATACGGCCCCTCTTTCCAACCCCAGAAACAACCCTGAACACGACACGAGGAACACACCATGCCCTTCACCAAAGGCAACACCATCGGCGCAGCAACGCGCTTCAAGGCCGGCCAATCCGGCAACCCCGCAGGCCGGCCACCCGACAGGCTACGCAAGCGCATCGAAGCCGAGCTGGAGAAGATCGCGTCTTCGAAACCCGGCGAAGCGCGCACCAAACTCGATCTTCTCGCGGAGAACATCGTGTCCGATGCACTACGCGGTGACTCACAGAGCCGGAAGCTCTTGATCGAGCGCCTCTACCCGATGCTGAACCGGCACGAGCTGGCAGGCGCAGAAGGCAACGCGATCTCACTGCACTGGGGAAACGAGATGCAGCAGGCCGCCCAGGAATTCCAGGAGATGCTGAAGAACGCGTCTTGAGCGGCTCCCCGCGCCTAACGTCTCCCCCGCCCGCTTCACTCCCAGCCCCAACAGCAGCCCACCGAGGAGCCAGCCGAGCTGCATGGGGACGGAGGCGGACTGTAGGCTCGAAACGGTGACGACGTGGAAGGGGGGAGTTCGCTATTCGCGCAACTCAATCGTCGATGACCAGGCGACAGGATCCAGTAGGTGCCCACCGAACATCATAAGTATCGCAAAAACCGTACAACCAAGAACTCGCTCCTGCCGAGAGGTAAAAGCCATTGCTGTTGTCGGGAAGATATTCCCCTTTTCCGGTAACCGAGTCCGTGTCCGGAGCCTTGAACTTCTCATGCTCACGGAGTGTCAACGCCGGATCAGCATGCCCGGGCTGGTCGGCCACCCAACGAGCACTCTTAGAGGGATTATATTTCACTTGTGGTACTAGGTTATGCCATGATGTTTTGACTGCACTAATTCAAAGGAATATTCAAATGAAGATAGTCAACCATCTATCATTGGTAGAAAAGTCTGATGTTTTGACACGTGGCAAAACCGGCCTGCTGAAAAACATGATGTT
>JABSPW010000276.1 GCA_013214285.1 Halioglobus sp.
GTCATTTTTTTTGTGTGCTGATCCTCATAAGGGCGGTGCTTTGTCCAAAGTCCAATATAAATACCCTGTTCTCGACAATAGACACTTACTGCCGTTTCGTCAAGGTTGGCTGTTGCTAATACTCGATGATCGACATTTTTCAACTGATTAAAAATTGTACGCCAAGAGTTGAGCTTTTTGTTCTAATAAACATGGCTTTTATAAAAAAACTACCAATGCCAGACCTCGACAAGCTCAAAAGTTGATCGTTTTTAGCACTATATTTAGTCAATCTAAAAAATGTCGATCATCGAGTAATAGGTGTCTCAGTTGTTCATCTGCCCTGTGGCTCTGACCTACGGTCTTGACCTTACCATTACTCAAAGGGATCCCTGCTCGTGTATTTCTCATCCATTTTTGCAGCGTTGAGTACCCTATCTTATTTTGTGCCGCTATTACCGGTGTTTGTCAACAAAGATGTCGCCTAAAAGGTTAAGCAGTTTGTGCTAAATCAGCCATATCCTGCTTATCCGCTAAAAATTGTTTTCGATTAGGATTTAGGTTAACCGAGGCAGGCAAAGTCCAGTTTCTTGTAGACCCAGACCAGCGGTCTGGTCGTTGCAGTTTAGCCATCTGATACACCTGATGCCTTTTTGCCATAATCTGCTTATCTTGCCCACAATGACGTTGCTGTGGGGTAATGAACTTTAAACCACTATGCCGGTGCTGATGATTGTACCAATCAACAAACTGTATACACCACTTTCTGGCCTCTTCAATCCTGTCAAATTTTGACACAGACGGGAATGTGGGGTGGTATTTTAAGGTTTTAAATAGCGATTCTGAAAAGGGGTTGTCATCACTGACGGAAGGTCGACTGAACGACGGCATAACGCCCAAGGCTTCTAACATCGCCAGCATGGTCGCGCCTTTCATCGGAGAGCCATTATCTGAATGTAGGGTGAGTTGTGCCTGTGTAATGTTTTCGTCAATACACGCTTGTTTAATGAGCCTGGAGGCGTGTTCTGCCGACTGAGTTTCATGTACGCTCCAACCAACAATTTTTCGGCTGAATATATCCATAATCATGTACAGGTAATGATATTGTCCTGATACCAAGCTCGGCAAGTAGGTGATATCCCAGGACCATACTTGATTGGGCGCATGGGCAACACATTGCTTGGGGCGCTTATGTTTAGCTGCCCGGCTTGCTTGCCGATGGGTTAACTGATCCTGTGCCCGCAGGATGCGGTAAAATGATGATTCCGACGCAATATATCGTCCCTCATCAGCCAGCATTGGCACGATGCTACAAGGCGCTACATCCCGATATTTCTCATTATTTGCTATGCTCACGATCAATGCGCTTTCCTCTTTTGTTAGTTTGTTGCCGACAACACGTTTGGCTTCTTTGCGCCGGTCAATTGACCCATCTACTTTAACCCAACGTTCATACGTCCTGATCGATATATCCAGTATCGCACAAGCCTTTCCTTTACGGGCGCCGCTAGCGCAAGCTTCATCGATCAGGAGTACGGCTGTTTGACGATCGGTTTGACTAATTAATCGTCCTCGCTTTCCCCCCAGATTAAGTCGGCTTTTTTTTTCAGTATTAGCAACGCGCTGGTCTCCGCCAGTGCTCTATCTTTGCGCCGTAAATCCTTTTTAAGCGCCTTATTTTCCTGCTTTAGTAACCGCAGTTCGCGTGATTGCTGATCGTGTTTTTTGCTGCTTGACTCCGACATTATTGTCTCTTTCCAGTTTGTTAGTTGATGACTGTAAATACCTTGTTCTCGACAATAGACACTCACTGCCGTTTCGTCAAGGTTGGCTGTTGCTAATAGGTGCACCAGTTGTTCATCTGCCCTGTGGTTCTGACCTACGGTCTTGGCCTTATTACTCAAGGAGATCCCTGCTCGTGTATTTCTCATCCATTTTTGCAGCGTTGAGTACCCTACCTTATTTTCTGCCGCTATAACTGCCAAGCTTTTTCCTCCCCTACTTAAACCTTGCTTTACGATGGACTCTTTGACTTCTAATGGGATATGTCGCGTCATTTGTTTGCTCTCCAATTGCCCCCAAGGGTTTTTCAATGGAGGCGACAACTATCCTGACATAGGGGGGAAAAGGGGTGAAAGGTATATATCGCCGCCCTCCCAGCTAAGAATGGGTTGAAAGAAGTTCAAGACCTTAAGGTGTAATACGCAATTAGTTACCAATTAACTGCGGAGGTCAGCATGAGCTACACACACTTAACCCTTTATGAAAGGCAATCAAAGCTTCGCTTAGCTGCGCCAGCAATCAAGCAGCCTTTGCTATGGGCTTGCTCTCATCTGTAGGAAATGCTCATGTGAGGGGGGATGAGCTATTACGGCTTGACCGCAGTATCCAGGAAAA
>JABSPW010000025.1 GCA_013214285.1 Halioglobus sp.
CAGGCCTGGCCTGGCCGTCGTGTCGTGATGGTCTATCAGCCCCATCGCTATACGCGCACGCGGGATTTCTATGAGGACTTTGTTGCTGTTCTTTCTGATTGTGACGTACTGGTTCTGTTGGACGTGTATCCCGCCGGTGAGGACGCCATACCAGGCGCTGATAGTCGCAGCCTGACACGCAGCATTCGTCAGCGCGGCATGCTCGAACCGGTGTTTGCCGAAAGCCTGGAGGAGGTGCCGGACCTGTTGAGTGGTCTGGTTGAAGACGGCGACGTTGTGGTGACTCAGGGTGCAGGCAATATTGCGCGGTTGGCCCACGACCTGCATGCGATGTATGTCGGGCAGGGGGCCTTGCTATGAGTTTCAGTGCGCTGCAGGGACGGCCGGTCGCTGTATTACTTGGCGGTGTCTCATCGGAGCGCGATATCTCGTTGCAGAGTGGTCTTACGGTACTTGAAGCCCTGCAGTCTCAGGGTGTCGACGCGTTGGCTGTTGACCCCGCAGAGGGTGACTGGCTGCAGCAGTTGGATGGGGTGGGCCTTGCCTTTATCGCGTTGCACGGACTTGGAGGTGAGGATGGTGGATTGCAGGGTGCGCTGCAGGCCCTGGAGATTCCTTATACCGGTTCTGGCGTGCTGGGCTCGGCGCTGGCTATGGACAAGAAACGCAGCAAGCAACTGTGGCAAGGCATCGGTTTATCGACGCCTCGGTTTATCACCCTGGATGCGGATGCGGATTGGCAGTCTGTGATCGACTGCCTCGGCAGTGTCTTCGTCAAGCCCGCACGCGAGGGTTCGAGCATTGGCATGAGTCAGGCGAATAACGTGGTGGAATTGCAGTCGGCGTTCACGCGGGCGAACCGTTACGCGGGGGAGGTTGTGGCAGAACAATTTGTCGACGGACCGGAGTACACCGTTGCCGTGTTGGGCGAGGCCGCCCTGCCGTCGATCAGGCTGGAACCTGCCAATACGTTTTACGACTACGAGTCTAAATATGTCTCGAGCGCAACACGGTATCACTGTCCGAGTGGACTGGATCTGGAGCAGGAGGCCGAGCTCGCGGCAATGGCATTGAGCGCGTTTCAATCTCTCGGTTGCAGTGTCTGGGGTCGCGTCGATGTTATGCGTGACAGTATGGGGCAATTCCAAGTGCTGGAGGTGAATACGGTGCCGGGTATGACGTCCCACAGTCTTGTGCCGATGGCGGCTGCCGCCAGCGGTATGGATGTGGCCGCGCTGGTCAGGCGGATTGTGGCTCTCAGTCTTGAGGAGGACCGATAGGGATGCTAGGGCAACGTAAGAAAGCCGCTGCAAACGTGCGGCGACCGCGCAAAACGCGGTCGCGTAACCGGCCGGTGCAAGGCGCGACACGTAACGCCAGGGTGCTAGCACGCCCTTCGCCGAGTATGTCGGTGTGGCTCAATCGGGCGTTGATTTTGTGCGGGGTGTGCATGGTCGGCGCTGCCGCGACACAGGCTTACCTGTCTCTCAAAGTGCTGCCGGTACAGAGAATTACGGTGACCGGCGAGCTGGAGCATACTCAAGCGCAGGTGGTGCAGGATATCGTTCAGCCCGGATTGGCCGGGGGGTTTCTCAGCGCAGACCTCCAACAGATCCGGCGGCAGCTGGAGGGGTTGCCTTGGATCTACGAGGCCAGCGTGCGTCGGCGCTGGCCAGCGGCACTGGAAATTAACGTGGTGGAAGAGCGCCCGATCGCGCGCTGGGGCAGTGACGGCTTTCTCAATCATGAAGGCGGCGTATTTCGGTCCGGCAAATTAGGGGATTGGAGTGCGCTGCCGCGGCTGAGCGGACCGGTAGGTTCGGCACCCGCCCTGATGGCCAAGTACCAGCGGCTGATAGAGATGCTCTCGCCCCTTGGTTTGTCGGTAGAGGCGTTGACCATTGATGCGCGTGGGCAGGTTGAGGCGATGTTAGACGGCGGCATGCAACTGGTATTGGGGCAGGACGACTTTCTCAACCGCCTGCATCGATTTGTTCTGGTCTATAACCGCGAATTGCAGGGACGGCGACCGGACATCGAACGGGTAGATTTGCGTTATGCAAATGGGATTGCCGTGGCGTTCAGGAGCACGCCGCCGGTGGCGGGGCTGTAACAGGCAATACCAGCGAATAGGGGTTGTAGGGGAGACACTGCCATGGGCAGCGCGCAGGACAAGAAATTGATCGTGGGCCTCGATATTGGGACGTCCAAGGTGGTCGCGATCGTGGGTGAAATTGATATGGAAGGGGGGCTTGAGGTCGTTGGGATCGGCTCCAACCCGTCAAAGGGTATGAAAAAGGGCGTTGTCATCAATATTGAGTCTACCGTGCAGTCCATCCAGCGAGCCGTGGAGGAGGCGGAGCTTATGGCCGGCTGCCAGATTCACTCCGTCTATGTCGGGATTGCGGGCAGTCATATCCGTAGTCTGAATTCGCATGGCATCGTCGCAATCAAGGACAAAGAAGTGTATCGCGCCGATCTGGAACGGGTCATCGATGCGGCTCAGGCGGTAGCCATCCCTGCCGATCAGAAGGTCCTGCACATCCTGCCGCAGGAATACGTTATTGACAGTCAGGAGGGGATCAAGGAGCCAATGGGTATGTCGGGCGTGCGCCTGGAGGCGAAAGTGCACCTGGTCACCTGTGCAGCAAATGCTGCCCAGAACATCGAAAAATGTATTCGACGTTGCGGCCTGGATGTCGAGGAAATCATTCTGGAACAGTTGGCCTCCAATTACTCGGTTCTGACGGACGACGAACGCGAGCTCGGCGTCTGCCTGGTAGATATTGGCGGCGGCACCACCGATATCGCGATTTTTACTGATGGTTCCATCCGCCACACGGGTGTAATCCCGATAGCCGGGGACCAGGTGACCAACGATATCGCCATGGCGCTGCGCACGCCCTACCAGAACGCCGAGGAAATTAAAATTAAGTACGCGTGTGCGTTGACCCAGCTGGCCGGCGCGGACGATACGATCAAGGTTCCCAGTGTGGGCGACCGCCCGCCGCGCGATCTTTCGCGGCAGTCCCTTGCCGAGGTGGTGGAACCGCGTTACGACGAGCTGTTTACGCTGGTGCAGGCGGAGCTGCGGCGCAGTGGTTTCGAGGATCTTGTGCCTGCGGGCATCGTATTGACCGGCGGTACGTCAAAAATGGAAGGCGTGGTAGAGCTCGCCGAAGAGATTTTTCATATGCCGGTGCGGGTGGGTTATCCCCAGGCCGTGCGCGGTCTGAATGACATTGTGCGTAACCCGATCTATTCGACCAGTGTTGGCTTGTTGCAGTACGGCATGGATCATCGGGCTGAGGCTGGGCTGGTGTCGTCGGGATCATCGGGTGCCCCCGAAGAGGGGTTCTGGAGTCGGTTCAAGAACTGGCTGCAGAGTAATTTTTGAATGCAGTTGTATGTTGTTGTTGAGCGTCGCGGTAAAGCGCGGCATTTACTATAAATAGGGGAGAAAGACCATGTTTGAACTCATCGATACGGTTCCATCAAACGCAGTGATCAAGGTGATCGGTGTGGGCGGCGGTGGTGGCAACGCCGTCAAGCACATGATTGAGAACGAAGTGGAGGGCGTGGACTTCATTTGTGCCAACACGGATGCCCAGGCGCTCTCGGATGTCGTATCCAAGACCATATTGCAGTTGGGCGGTGATATCACCAAGGGGCTTGGTGCCGGCGCGAATCCCGATATTGGGCGCGCGGCGGCCATGGAGGACCGGGATCGCATAGCCGACGCCTTGAAGGGCGCTGATATGGTATTTATTACAGCGGGAATGGGCGGTGGTACCGGTACCGGCGGTGCGCCCGTGGTCGCCGAGGTGGCCAGGGAACTGGGCATCCTGACAGTCGCAGTGGTCACCCGGCCGTTCGCTTTTGAAGGTAAGAAGCGTCTTGCGATCGCGCTGGAAGGCCTGGCAGAACTGGAACAACACGTCGATTCTTTGATCACGATTCCTAACGAGAAGTTGCTAGAAGTGTTGGGTCGCAACACCAGCCTGCTGGACGCTTTCCGGGAGGCCAACGACGTACTGCTTGGCGCGGTGCAGGGGATCGCGGACCTGATCATCCGTCCGGGCATGATCAACGTTGACTTCGCCGACGTGCGCACGGTGATGTCCGAGATGGGCATGGCCATGATGGGGACAGGCTACGCCAAGGGTGAGAATCGTGCGCAACAGGCAGCGGAGAGCGCGATCGCCAGCCCCTTGCTGGATGACATTAATCTGGCGGGTGCGCGCGGCATCTTGGTGAATATCACCGCGGGGCACGACCTCTCCCTGGGGGAGTTCTCCGAAGTCGGCGAAACGGTGGAAGAGTATGCTTCTGAAGATGCAACGGTTGTCGTTGGCACGGTCATCGATACAACGATGAAGGAGGAAATCAAGGTGACTGTGGTAGCGACGGGTTTATCAGCTGAAGCAGCGCGGGCGCCCATGAAACTCGTGGAAGAGACGGTGCCGCGAGCGGTGCAGTCGACGCCTGAAGCGGAGGCGGCGTTATCGCGTGACCCCGATTATGATCAATATGAGCGTCCTGCGGCAATGCGCAACCGGTCGCGGCGTATGGCCGCTGGCCAGGCCGAGGCGGGTGGCGCCAGCGAGGACTACTTTGATATTCCCGCGTTCCTGCGCCGGCAGGCGGATTAGCATGAGCGCCTGCCCGGTGGCCGTCTGGCGCGGCCACCGGGGGGTGCTGTGCCGCGCGATGACAGGAGCGCCACTGCCCGCCCCGGATGTGGCTTTCGCGCTGGAACTGTGGCATAGTTTTGCGCAGTTCCTGAGCGATGTCCCGTCTTCATATAGCGTGTATGAAAGTCATCCTTATTAGTCGGCGGCATGGGGGATCGCGCGCAATCGAGCTTAGCCGCTGGTCGCGCGCGTTATTGTCCCTGTGCTGTCTCGGTTTGCCTTTAGGGCTGGCCGCGTCGGGTTATCTGGCGGGTCAGGAGAGCGGCGCCCGCGCTGCCGCCTCGGATGCATTGCAACGACCCGGCGAGCAGGCGGGTGTCGCGAGCAAAACCCGACAGCAGCTGCGGGCCCTGACCATGGGGCTGGCAGAGCTGGAGGCGAGAATGACGCGCCTTGATGCGCTGGGTGAGCACCTCACGGCGGTAGCCGGACTGGAGCCAGGCGAGTTCGATTTCAGTGAACCGCCTGCCCTGGGCGGCCCCGGCCCCGGGGTGCCGCGTGGCGTGCCTTCCGGTACGGGGCTGGACGGTGACCTGGGTCGCTTTGAAGCCTACCTCGCTGACCGCGAACGGCAGATGGAGATGCTCGAGTCGCTGCTGGCCAGCCGTAACCTGGAGCGCCAGGGTTTCCTGTCTGGGCTCCCCGTGAAGCAGGGCTACCTATCGTCTCATTTTGGTTGGCGGAAGGATCCCATCACGGGAGAGCGCGCCATGCACATCGGTGTGGATATTGCCGGCAAACCGGGTACGGAAATCGTCGCTGCCGCTGCGGGGGTAGTCACCTGGACGGGACGGGATGCCGGCTACGGCAACCTCGTGGAGATCTCCCACGGCGATGACTTGGTCACGCGCTACGCACACAACCGGGAGAACCTGGTCGAAGCGGGCGATATTGTGCGCAAGGGCGATACCATCGCGTTGATGGGCGCCAGCGGGCGCGCCACCGGTTCCCACGTGCATTTTGAAGTCTACAAGAATGGTCGTGCCGTCGACCCCGCCAGCTACATCGCCCGCACCCATCCCTGACCGTCGGGCTGTTTTGTTCCTGTCGCCGCTGGCACAGTCTGGCGGGTTTGCATACTTTGTACACGATGAAATGTCATGATTAGTAAGACACTGAAAAGCGTTTTCGGCACCCGCAACAGTCGCGAGTTGAAGCGTATGGGCAAAGTGGTCAGGCAGATCAATGCCCTGGCGGATACTATGAAGGCGCTGGACGACAGCCCATTGGCTGCCAAGACCCTGGAATTCAGGGAGCGCGTGGCACAGGGCGAACGTCTCGACGCCATGCTGCCAGAGGCGTTCGCCGTGGTGCGCGAGGCCGGTGAGCGCGCCCTGGGCCTGCGGCACTTTGATGTGCAACTGATTGGTGGTATGGCCCTGCACGAGGGCAAGATTGCAGAAATGCGCACAGGCGAGGGTAAGACGCTGGTGGCCACGTTGCCTGCCTATCTGAATGCCCTGGGTGGCGACAGTGTGCATATTGTGACCGTGAATGATTACCTCGCAGGCCGCGACGCGGCGTGGATGGGTCCGCTGTATAACTTCCTTGGCATATCGGTGGGTGTTATTCAATCCGGGCAAAGTCCGGAAGAAAAGCACGCGGCCTATGCGTCCGATATCGTCTACGGCACCAACAACGAGTTTGGTTTCGATTACCTGCGGGACAACATGGCTTTTACGCCAGAGACCCGTATGCAGCGGGGTCTCAGCTTTGCGATTGTTGATGAGGTGGATTCCATCTTGATCGATGAGGCACGCACCCCGTTGATCATCTCCGGTGCTTCAGAGGACAGTTCGGAACTGTACAAGCGAGTGAACCGTATGATTCCCTCCCTGCAAGCGGATACAGAGGGAGCCGCAGGCCACTTCACCATCGATGAGAAGCAGCGCCAGGTGGAGTTGAACGAAGCCGGTCACGAGCATATCGAAGCCTTGATGATCAAAGAGGGTCTGCTGGAGGCAGGTGACAACCTCTATGGCGCCTCTAATCTCGCGCTGCTGCACCATGTGTATTCCGGGCTGCGGGCCCACGCACTGTTTTCCAAAGACGTCGAATACATTATCCAGAACGGCCAGGTGGTGTTGATCGATGAACACACGGGTCGCACCATGCCGGGACGGCGGCTGTCGGAAGGCCTGCACCAGGCGATCGAGGCGAAGGAGGGCGTGGCGATCCAGAGTGAGAGCCAGACCCTCGCCTCCACCACGTTTCAGAACTATTTTCGTCTCTATGGCAAGCTTGCCGGTATGACCGGAACGGCGGATACCGAAGCTTTTGAGTTCCGGCAAATTTATGGTCTCGAGGTGTTGGTGATCCCTACCAATGTAGAGCAGCAACGCAGTGATCTCAACGACGTGGTGTATCTGACGGTGCAAGAGAAGTTTGACGCCATTGTCGATGATGTGAAGGAGTGTATGGCCAACGGTGCGCCCGTGTTGGTGGGCACCGCCTCAGTGGAGACGTCCGAGGCCATGTCAACCCGCTTTCGCAAAGCGAAGATTGAACACAAGGTATTGAATGCGAAGTACCATGAGCAAGAGGCGGAAATCATTGCCCAGGCGGGCCAGCCCGGGGTAGTGACCATCGCCACGAATATGGCCGGTCGCGGCACAGACATAGTGCTCGGTGGCAATCTTGAGGCGGAGTTAAAGGCCCTCGGAGGCGTCGACGCGCGACAGCAGGCGAAGACCCGGGAGGCGTGGCAGGCGCGTCACGATACGGTCGTAGCAGCCGGCGGTCTGCACATCCTCGGTACTGAGCGTCATGAATCCCGTCGCATCGACAATCAGCTGCGCGGTCGTGCTGGGCGCCAGGGCGACCCGGGTGTCTCCCGTTTTTACCTGTCTATGGAGGATAATCTGATGCGCATCTTCGCCTCGGAACGGGTGAAGAATTTTATGCAGGCGCTGGGTATGGAGCAGGGGGAGGCGATCGAACACCGTATGGTGACCAACGCTATCGAGAAGGCGCAGCGCAAGGTGGAAGGCCGCAACTTTGATATTCGCAAGCAGTTGCTTGAATACGACGACGTGGCTAATGACCAACGGCAGATAATTTATCAGCAGCGCGACGACCTGCTGGGCGAAACGGACATTTCCGATACTATCACGGCCATTCGTCAAGATGTCGTCGCCAGCGCAGTCGCCAGCTATATACCCCCGGGCAGTATCGAGGACCAGTGGGACGTGCCGGGCTTGGAAAAACAGCTGGAGGGCGAGTTTGGCGTGGCACTGCCCTTGCAGCAGTGGCTTGAAGAAGACGACAAACTGCACGAGGAAACGCTGCGAGAAAGAGTCCAGGACGCGGTGCAATCGGCGTACGACGCCAAGTGTGCGCAGTTAGGCTCCGACATGCGCAAACTGGAAAAGCAGATCATGCTGCAGGTGCTCGATACCCTGTGGAAGGACCATCTCGCTACGATGGATCATTTGCGCCAGGGTATTCATCTGCGCGCCTATGCACAGAAGAATCCGAAGCAGGAGTACAAACGGGAATCCTTTGAGTTGTTTCAGCAATTGTTGGACAGTCTCAAATACGAGGTCGTCAAATTTCTGAGTCTGGTGCAAATTCAGCGCGACGATGAGGCGCAAGCCATTGAGCGGCGCCGTCAGGAAGCTGCTTCGCGCGAACAACTGGCGTTTCAGCATGCAGCAGCCTCTGCACTGCAGGGAGAAACCGCCGCGCAGGAGGCAGATCAACCCGCGACTCCGCAGACCTATACACGCGAGCAGCCCAAGGTAGGCCGCAATGAGCCCTGCCCCTGCGGTAGCGGTAAGAAGTACAAACAGTGCTGTGGCAAATTGTGACGCCGCCTGCCGTGTGCGCCTGCTTGCATGATTGAGGGTATGCCGCTGGCAGTCCCCGGCGTGCGTCTCGCCAGTGTCGCCGCCGGTATCAAATCCTCGGGCGCCGACGACCTGGTCCTTATTGAAATGGAGGAGGGGACACACTGTGCCGCGGTGTTCACTCGCAATGCTTTTTGCGCGGCGCCGGTGACCGTGGCGCGGGAACATTTGCACGCTTGTGCGAATAAGCCGCGCTATCTTTTGATCAACGCGGGCAATGCCAATGCCGGTACCGGTCGTGCCGGAGTGCGCGCGGCGCAGGCCTGTGTTGAAGCGGTTGCGGTGGCCACTGACGTCGATGTGGTGCGTGTGCTGCCCTTCTCCACGGGCGTGATTGGCGAACCCCTGCCGGTGCCTCTGATCACAGCGGCCTTGGCGTCGGCATTGTCTGCACTGACACCAGAAGGTTGGGCAGGCGCTGCGCACGGCATCCTTACGACGGACACGCGGGCGAAAACGCACTCCGTCGCCTTCCGCTGCGACGGTAGGGACTATGTCGTAACGGGGATGGCAAAAGGTGCGGGTATGATTCGCCCGGATATGGCAACTATGCTTGCCTATCTCGCCACTGACGCGGCCGTGGAAACCACCGTGTTGCAACAATTACTCGATCATTGCAAGGAGCGCAGCTTTAACCGCATTACCATTGATGGTGACACGTCGACCAACGATGCGTGCGTCTTGCTGGCCACCGGAGCGGCGGGGAACGAGTTGTTGTCCAATCCCGAGCTGCCCTTGTACCCGGCATTGTGCGCAGCGGTAGAGGACGTCTGCACGGTATTGGCCCAGGCTATCGTGCGCGATGGCGAGGGAGCCAGCAAATTCGTGACGGTTCAGATTACCGGTGGACGCAGTGAGGACGAGTGCCTCACCGTCGCCTTTACGATTGCCCATTCACCCTTAGTGAAGACGGCCCTGTTTGCAAGCGACCCGAATTGGGGGCGCATACTCGCAGCCATTGGCCGTGCAGGGCTGCCTGATCTGCAGGTGGAGGCCGTCACCTTGTACTTAAATGACGTGTTAATCGCTGAGTACGGCGGTCGAGCAGAGGCCTATACTGAAGCGCAGGGGGCGGCGGCCATGGCGACCGACGACATTACGATTCGAGTGGCGCTGGGTCGTGGCGATGCCCACGCGACGGTCTGGACCACGGACCTTTCCTACGATTACGTGCGTATCAATGCGGAGTACCGCACCTGAATGTCTCCACTGCATGTGGCTGTTGGTGTGATTCTCGACAGTGACGGGAAGATTCTGCTTACCCGGCGTGCGGCGGCTAGCCACCAGGGCGGGCTGTGGGAGTTCCCCGGAGGCAAGGTAGAGGCCGGTGAGTCGAGCGCCGCAGCGCTCGCCAGGGAACTGAGTGAAGAACTTGGGATTGAGATCGAGCGCGCCACGGCGCTGCTGGAGGTCAAGCACGATTACGGCGACCGGTCCGTGGTGCTCGATGCGCATGTCGTGTGGGCGTTTCGCGGCCCGGCGCGAGCGCTTGAAGGACAGCCCATGGCCTGGGTCAAGCCGCAGGCGTTGTACCACTACGCTTTTCCGGCGGCGAATGCGCCGATCGTCGATGCGGTGCACAGACTGCTATTGTAAAGCGCGCTGCAGGAAGGTCTGGTGTAGGCTGCTGACTCGGGTGTCTAGCGTGTCGAGGGCGCCGCTGTTGTCGATGATGTAGTCGGCCTTTGCCAGCCGGTCGTTGCGTGTCATCTGCGCCGCCATGATGCGCCGCACTTGATCTGCGGTATTGTTGTCTCGTTGCATGGTGCGTTGCAACTGCACCGCCTCCGGCACATCCACAACAACCGCCACGTCGATAAGGGCTTGCTGTCCCGTCTCCAGCAATAAGGGTGAGGCCAGAATCGTGTAGGGACTGGTCGAACGATTGATTTGCTCGATAATGTCCTTGCCGATTAAAGGGTGGGTCAGTTGCTCCAGCCAGAGCCGTTCGCTGCCGTCGGCAAATACGCGTTGACGCAGTGCTGCTCGATCAAGGCTGCCATCCGCAAGGAGGATACCGCTGCCGAAGTGGCGGGCGATGTCTGCCAGCGCCGGGCGATCAGGTGCCACCACATCCCGCGCGATCACGTCCGCATCGATCACGGTAATACCGTGTGCCGCAAAACGTTCGGTGACGGCAGATTTACCGCTGCCGATGCCGCCCGTGACGCCGACCACCAGCATCTCAGGGCAGGCCCAGCGCGCGGTAGTAGTGTGCCATAATCGCGTCACCCCACAAGAAGGCGACCCAGCCGGCCACCGCAAGGTAGGGGCCGAACGGCATGGGGGAATCCTTGCCGCGACCCGTGAGAAACATCAGTGCAAGGCCGACGAGTGCGCCGACAAAGGATGACAGCAGAATCACCAGTGGCAGTGCCGACCACCCCAGCCAGGCGCCGAGGGCGGCCAGCAATTTGAAGTCTCCGTAACCCATGCCCTCTTTACCGGTGACCAGTTTGAAGGCCTGATAAACTGACCACAGGACAAGATAACCGGCCATGGCTCCGATCACCGCATCGGCGAGTGGTACGTAGGTGGCCCCCAGGTTGAGCAAGAGCCCCAGCCACACGAGCGGCAGGGTAATGTCGTCGGGTAGCAGTTGATGGTCGACATCAATCAGGGTCAGAGCGATCAGCGCCCAGGTGAGCAGACAGGCACCGAGCAACGCGATCGACGGTGCAAAGTGCCAGGCCAGAGCCAGGGTCATCAGTCCGGTGGCCAGTTCAAGCAGCGGGTAGCGCAGGGGGATGGGCTGCGCGCAGTGGGCGCACTTGCCACCCAGGAACAGGTAGCTGAGCACTGGAATATTTTGCCACGGTTTGATGGCCGTCTGGCACCGCGGGCAGTGCGAGCTGGGAGTGGCCAGGTTGTAGGCCATGGGAGTCTGCTCCTGCTGCAGCTCGAGCAGCGCTCGGCAATCCTGGCGCCAGCGTGTTTCCAGCATTCGCGGTAGCCGGTAGATGACGACATTGAGAAAACTCCCGACCAGCAGGCCAAGGCAAAACAGCACCAGTGGCACCAGCCAATCGAAGGGCAGGATAGGGGCGGTCACTGCGAGTCTTTCGGCGGTCTGCTTTAGATAACCGAGCCCAGCATGAAAATCGGCAAGTACATGGCGATTAGCAGGCCGCCGACCAGTACGCCGAGCACCGACATGATGATCGGTTCCAACAGGGCGCTCAGGTTGTCCACCGCGTTGTCAACGGCTTCCTCGTAGTGTGTGGCAACTTTGGCCAACATGTCGTCGAGGGATCCGGACTCTTCACCAATAGACACCATCTGCATGAGCATGGTGGGAAACAGGCCCGTGGACTTGATGGCATTGAACAGTGTGGTGCCCGTTGTGACGTCGTCGCGGATCTGCAGGATCGCTTTGGCGTAGACCGAATTGCCCGCCGCGCCCGCGGTGGAATTCAGCGCATCTACCAATGGTACCCCGGCGGCGAATGTGGTCGACAGGGTGCGCGAGAAACGGGCGATGACGGCGTCATGCACAATACCGCCGACGACAGGCAGCCGCAGCATGAGTTTATCGATGCCCTCGGAAAAACGCACGGAGCGTATTTTCGCCTCCCGGATACCAAAGAAGGCCGCCACGATGCCGACGAATATGATAAGCCACCACTCCTGTACGAAATTCGATATGTTCATGACAAACAGGGTAAAGGCGGGGAGTTCGGCGCCGAACTGACTGAAGGTATCGGCGAATACTGGCACGACCTTGATCAGCAGGATAGCGGTGACGACGATGGCCACCACAACCACCGCGGTCGGGTACGTCATGGCTTTGCGGATCTTCGCTTTCAGCTGCTCGGTTTTTTCCTTGTATGTCGCCACCCGGTCCAGCATGACCTCGAGGGTTCCGGAGTCTTCACCGGAGCCCACCAGTGAGCAGAACAGATCGTCGAAGTGCCGCGGGTGCTTCGCCAGCGCGGGGGCCAGGCCGCTGCCACTTGCCACCTCCAGCCGAATGGTTCTGATCATCTCCTGCATCTGTGGCTTTTCCATGCCCTCTTCACAGATTTCGAAGCTCTGCACCAGCGGCACACCGGCTTTCATCATCGTGGCGAGCTGTCGGGTAAACAGGGCGATATCCACGGGCTTGATGGGTTTGCCTTTACCCCCGAACAGGGCTTTGGGTTTGCGCCGCACCGACTTTGGCTTGATGCCCTGCTGACGCAATTGTGCCTTGGCCATAGCCTGGCTGGCGGCTTCGATTTCCCCTTTTCGCTGGCTGCCGGTCTTATCCGTGCCGCGCCAGAGGAAGATATCGGATTTAATAGCGGTCGTTGCCATGGTTGTGTTTGCCCCTGTCTTGGTGTCCCGTATTGCGTCTAATCGACGGTTATTCTGTTTGCCTCTTCCAAGCTGATCAGGCCTTCGGTGACTTTTTTCAGTGCCGACCGGCGCAGATCGCTGAACCCCTCCGTCCGCGCCTGTTCACTGATTTGCATGGCATTCCCGTTTTCCATAATCAGCCGTGCGATAGCCGGTGTCATTTTAACCACCTCGTAAATGCCCACGCGTCCCCGGTAGCCGTTGACACACTCGTTGCAGCCCACCGGACGCAAAATGTCCGCCCCTTGCAGCATGGCTTCGGTGAACCCTTCCGCCAGTAGGGTAGCATGCGGGATATCATCCGCCGGCACCGCGCAGTTGCGGCACAGGCGTCGGGCCAGCCGCTGGGCAATGATCAAATCTACGGTGGACGCCACATTAAATGCCGGTACGCCCATGTTGAGCAGGCGCGTGAGGGTTTCCGAGGCGCTGTTGGTGTGCAGCGTCGACAGCACCAGGTGTCCCGTCTGGGCCGCCTTGATGGCGATTTCGGCGGTCTCCAGGTCGCGAATCTCTCCCACCATAATGACGTCCGGATCTTGCCGTAAAAAGGAGCGCAGCGCTTCGGCAAAATTCAGGCCGACTTTGGGGTTGACATGGACCTGGTTGATGCCCTCGAGATTGATCTCCACCGGATCTTCAGCGGTAGAGATGTTGCGCTCTGCGGTGTTGAGAATATTCAGGCCGCTGTACATGGACACGGTTTTGCCCGAGCCCGTTGGACCCGTCACCAGGATCATGCCCTGCGGTTGGTCCAGGACATTGAGATAGAGTTTTTTCTGGTCGTCCTCGTAACCCAGGGCGTCGATACCCATTTGCGCGCTGCTCGCATCGAGAATACGCAGTACCAGTTTCTCACCGTACAGCGTCGGCAGGGAGTTGACCCGGAAGTCGATGTTGCGGTTGCGTGACAGCTTCATCTGGATGCGACCGTCCTGCGGGATACGGCGTTCCGAGATGTCCATCTGTGACATCACCTTGAGTCTGGCGGCGAGGCGCGGCGCCAGGTTGCGCGGCGGTTTCACCACTTCCTGCAGGATGCCGTCGGTCCGAAAGCGCACCCGGTAGGACTTTTCGTAGGGCTCGAAGTGAATATCCGAAGCGCCCTGTTTGATCGCGTCGACGAGTACCTTGTTGATGAAGCGAACAATCGGCGTTTCGTCGACCGCTCCACCGCCCTCATCCTCGTCAGTGCGCTCCCCGCCGCTCACCTCGATATCGTCGAGGTCTGACTCGTCGAGGCCGTCCAGTCCGTCGGTGAGGCTGTCTTGTGATTCCACCCATTGGGTGAGTGCCAGGCCGAGGGCGCTTTCCTCCACCAGTACCGCATCGGTATTGATGCCCGTGTGGAACTTGAGCTCGTCTAGGGCGGCAAGGTTGGTCGGGTCGGAGACCGCAATGAACAGGCGGTTGCCGCGCCGAAACAGGGGCAGCGCGTGGTGCTTCAGCAACAAGTTGGTCTCAACCAGGCCAACGGGGATGGACTCCACGTTCAGTGCGGTGATGTCAAGCAGGGGAACGCCGAATTCCTGCGCGGCGATGTCTGCCACGCGCCAGCCGTCGACATGGCGCTGCTCCACCAGGTAGTGCACAAAGTGCATTTGCGCCGACGTGGCCGCCTGCTGTGCTGCCACCGCCTCTTCGGCGCTGATCAATGATTCTGCGACCAGACGCCCCGCCAAGCCGGTGAGTTGCCCTATGGCCCTGTCGTTCATGTGCGCCTTGCCCCGGGTATGCTCATTGGTCGCGGCCAGAGGAAAACCGTCGGCCGACCACGCAGAGTATAGCGAGCCGGAGGGCCCTGCACAGGTCTAGATTCGGGTACAAATGCTGACAAACCGGTTATTCGCGTCCCGCCACCGGCCCGCGCTGTTGCCGGTGCGGGGGGTGGCAGCGTGGCGGTGCGGGGCCAAAGCTGACAGAAATTGTCAGTTGCTGACCTGCCGTGTCGCCTGCGCGCGGCAACCGGCGCGCGGAGCCCGGTGTGACGGGGTTCACAGCCGGTACTGTAAGTGTCTGAAGCAAAAAGACTATTTTTTGTCATGAGGCGTGTATCGGCAGTTGGCACGGTCCCTGCATTTGTCCTTTAGCACATGACTGCACCGCGTGGGGATGCGATTCACCGGGGCACGTGATGAAAACTCAACGCGGAGAAACAACATGAAGATTGAAAAGACAACACAAAAGGGTTTCACTCTGATCGAACTGATGATCGTGATCGCGATCGTCGGTATTCTGGCGGCCATTGCACTGCCCGCCTACCAGGATTATATCGTCCGTTCCAAGATGTCTGAGGGCCTGGCGGCGATGGCGGAAGCCAAGACCTCCATCGCCGAGTACGTTGCCACCAATGGGACCTGGGCCCCAGTGGATGCCGACGGTGGAAATGGCCGCTACGGTGTAAGCCTCAATTCTCGCGACGGCTCTGACATCATTTCAAATGTCGATATCCTGCCTGCACCGGGGGTGAATGGGCAACCGATTTACATCGTGGTTGGCGTATACGAGTCCATGTGGGGTGGTACGGGTATCGCGGAATTCTCCCTGGTGGGTACAACCGAGGCAGACGGCTCTATGAGCTGGGTGTGCCAGCCCGGTGATGAGACTGGCGCCACCGCCGCCAGTGCCGTCGAACTGCAATACCTGCCGGCAAATTGCCGCGGCTGATGCAGCGCTTGCCAGCGTTACATGAAACCCGGCTTCGGCCGGGTTTTTTTTGTGTTTTTTTCCTCGGTAAACCGGATATGCTTGGCCCGTTCTTAGCGGCCTGATGGCAGCGGACGGCAACCAAACTAACCACAGCGGAGACGAAACGGGGCGTGTCAGTATTCAGGGCGTATTTGCGACGCGTGCCGGCGCGTGATCGGCGCCACAGGCTCTTGATCCTGGGTCTGTGTCTCGTTTGTCTGGCGGCCTATGCGCCGGCCTTGCAGGGCCCGTTCTTGTTTGATGACCGCCCCAACCTGGTCGATAACCGGCTACTGCACATTGATGGCCGCACTGCTGATGACTGGCGCATCGCCGCCTTCAGTAGTGACGCGGGCGTGTTACACCGGCCGGTGGCGATGCTGACTTTTGCCGCAAACTATGCTGTAGCGGGGCATGTCTCTGCGTTGGGCTTCAAGGGCACCAACTTGGCATTGCATCTGGTCATCGGTGTCCTCATCTACGGCGTCTGCCGCGCGCTGCTGCAGACCCCGGCGCTGGTGGCCACAGGCCTCGGTGATCGTCCCCGCATTGCCCTGGTCGCTGCGGGGCTGTGGTTGTTGCACCCGCTGCACGTTTCCACCGTGCTCTATGTGGTGCAGCGGATGGCCCAGTTGTCTACTTTTTTCACACTGCTGGGTCTGCTGGTTTATTGTCGCTACCGCCTGCGGTGGGTGCAAGCAGGTGCCTCGACCGGTGAGATGATCAGTGCTGCCCTGTGGTTGGCATTGATTACCCTGGTGGCCACCCTGGCGAAGGAAAACGGGGTGTTGCTGCCGTGGCTGATTGCCGTGCTGGAGGTGGTGCTGTTGCGAGGCATGTGGCACGGTGGGCGCAGCGGGCTGTTGCGCTGCCTGGGCTGGGTCGCGCTGGTGGCGCCGCTGTTACTGGTCGCCCTCGTCTACTTGCTGGCGCCGGAGCTGCTGGTCGGGGGCTATGCCAGTCGCGAGTTTACCCTTGAGGAGCGCGTGCTGACCCAGAGCCGTCTGCTGTGGCGTTACCTTGGCTGGATCTTGCTACCCAACATTACCGACATGGGCCTGTTTCACGATGACATTGCCGTGTCGCATGGCCTCTTTGCGCCGCCGTCCACTGCGCTGGCCCTGCTCGCCTGGGCTGGCCTCAGCGCGTTCGCCGTTGGCCTGCGTCGGCGCTATCCCCTGCTGCTCTTTGCATTGCTATTTTACGCAGTGGGTCACGCGCTGGAGTCGACTGTATTGCCGTTGGAAATGGTTTTCGAACACCGCAACTACCTCCCCGCGGTGGGCATTTGCTTGCTGTTCGCCGCGGTCCTGGTGCAGATTACCGACAGGGTGCAGCGTTTACGGCCGCAGCTTGCGTTGGCGCTGGTCTTCTCGGTGCTGTTGGTGCAAGTGGTGTTGCGCGCACAGGCATGGACGGGTGAGGAGGCCCTGGCACGTTTCAATGCGATCAATCACCCGGCGTCCCCTCGTGCGCAGATCTATTACGGCAATGCCCTGTTTGAGCGCCTTGGCCAGGCGGGGGAATCGAAGCTGGACGCGCAGGCGCAGCAGTCCCTGGCGGTCGCCGCGCGCTTGCACGTGTTGCGCGCGCAGGCGCTTGCGCCGACGTACCTGCCCCCGTTGGTGCTGCTATATCAGCTTGACACACTACATTTTCCCGCGCTTGCCGAGCAACACAACTGGCTGGGTGAGATCGAAGCGCTGGCCAGCGCGAAACGTTTGCAATCCGATGACCGGTCCGCCCTGTCGGCGCTGACGTCCTTTGCTCTCAGTAGGTCGGGGCGTGCGGCGCAGCCCCGCGTAACGGCACTGCTAGCGCAACTGGTGGCGCGCTATCCGGGGCGTTTGAATCTGGTGTTAATGCACTACCGGCTGCTCAGTGCGCAGCCTGATGCCGACCGCCGGGTGCTGCGGGCTTACCTTGAGGATGCACTCGGCAACAGTGCCGCACGGCGGCGGCTTTACGCCTTGCTCATTCACTATCATAGCGGTGATGGCAGGGCGGCGACCTTGGACTGGATAAAATCCTGGATGGGGCTGGATAGCCGCCGGCAGGAGTTGGGTCTGCAACGGCGGCTGCTCGCACGGTGAGCATTCGAGCGCGGCCTATGTCACGGTATCTCCTGCACCCGGCAGTGCAGCCCCTGTTGCTAGCGACTGTGCTAGTGTTGGTGACCGGCTGGATCTACTGGCCCGGTGTGTCGGGCCCGGCGCTGCTCGACGACCGCTCCAGTGTGCTGGTCCTTCAGGATCTGGAAGAGCGGCCCGAGTACGCTTGGGATTATGTTTTCGGCAATCGCTCAGGCCGGCTCGGCCGCCCCGTCTCCATGGTCACGTTTGTCCTCGAGCGTGTCTACCTAGATGGCACTATCGCCACGTCCAAGCGCGTCAACATCGTCGTGCACTTGTGCAATGGCGCACTGGTGATGTGGCTGTTCTGGTTGCTCTTTCGGTATTGGGCTGTGCCCGGCTACCGTGGATTGGCGGTGGTGTTGGGTGCGATCTGGCTGCTGCATCCGCTCCTGGTAAGCACCGTGCTCTACGTGGTGCAGCGCATGGCCATGCTGTCGACGTTCTTTATGCTGTTAAGCGCGATCAGTTACGTTTACTGGCGTACCGCCTTGGGCGAGGGCAGGGGCAGTGTGCTGCGCTTCTTGCCCGTGCCGGTGTGCTTGCTGCTCGGGCTGTTCGCCAAGGAGAACGCGATCGTGCTGATACCGATTCTCTTGCTGATGGAAGTTCTGTGGTTTGGCTGCAGGACGCCGGCTGGAGCCACCATCCGCTGGTTACAGCGTGTGAGTGTCAGTTTAATAGCAGGCGGTGCAGTGTTCGTTGCCGCTTTGCTGCTGCTGGGCTGGGACGGGTTGGCGCATCGTATGCGGGGTCGCCCCTTTACTTTGGACGAGCGGTTGCTCACGCAGAGCCGTATTGTGTGGGATTACGTGTCCCAGTGGGTGTATCCGCAGGTCGCGCGGATGGGCATTTATCACGACGATGTGCCGCTGTCGCGCTCGTTGCTCGAGCCGGTGACGACCCTATACGCCACCCTTGCCTGGGCGGCGGTGATGGTCGTGTGCGCGGTGCTGTTGCGTTGGCAGGGCGGTCGCTGGTGGGTCTTTGGCTTCGCCTGGTTCCTGATCGGTCACAGCATTGAATCGACCGTTTTTTCACTCGAGTTGTATTACGAACACCGCAATTACTTCCCCAGTATTGGCTTGGTCCTGGCCCTGGGGGTTCCGTTTGCACTGTTAGTAAACCGGTGGCCGGAGCCGCGGTTGGCGCTGCTGGTCTGCTTGGGCCTGGTCGCGCTGGTTTTGTCCGCCTTGACCAGTTCACAGGCGGTGATCTGGTCCAGTCGTCCGTTGCTCGCACTCCACCACATCAACGGACACCCCGGGTCCGGTCGGGCCAATATCGAGATGGCTGAGCAGGTAGCGCGGCTCGGGGACATTGCGTCTGCGCATCGATATTCGCAGGCCGCCTTCGAGTCGAGTGCTGGTGGCGCCGGGGCCAACGAGCTGATCGGTGATTACCAGGTGCGTAACCTGGCGCTGAATTGCATCGCAAATTCCCCGCCGTCGCCTGCCCAGTTGGAGGCGCTGGCATTGGTCGACCCGCGTCGCCCCTTGCAGTCTGTAGCCGCGTTGCGTGCTTTGGTCCGCTTGTTGCAGGGCGGTGCCTGTCCCCGCTTTGATCGGGTCTATGTTGCCGATTGGCTGGCGCGGCTATACCTCGGGGACGACGCCTCAGCAAGTGCGTCTGCCAAGATATATTTTGATTTGGCGCTACTGGAGAATGCGCTGGCACGGTATGATAAGGCGTTTGCATACACAGAGCGGTTCCTCGCCGGGGCCCCCGGTGACACCCGCGGTCTGCTCATGAAACTGCACTTTGCCACCGCCACAGGGCAGGTCGAGGCTGCCGAGGATGCCATTGGTCGCTTACAAACGATGCAACGGGAGGGCACACTGACACTGCGCGCACAACAGACGCTGGCGCTGTATCTGAACGATCCTAACGACCCGGGGCGGGAGACGCCGCGGTGAATGTATCGATTGTGATTCCGGCGAAAAACGAGGCGCTGGGTCTGGCCGTACTCCTGCCGGAGCTGCGTCAGTTGTACCCACAGGCCGAGATTATCGTGGTCAACGATGGCTCCACCGACAATACGGAGCAGGTCTGCCGAGAGGCGCAGGTGGAGGTGATCACTCATCCGTACTCCAAAGGCAACGGCGCGGCCGTGAAATCGGGCGCGCGCGTCTGTCGAGGAGATTACATTGTCTTCATGGATGGGGATGGTCAGCACACCGCGGCAGATGTGGCCAAACTGCTGGCGAAAGTGGCAGAGGGATACGAGTTGGTAGTCGGCGCTCGCAGTGGGCGTGGCGCGCAGGCCAGTGTGGCGCGCTGGAGCGCTAATGCCGTGTACAACCGTTTTGCCAGTTGGATGGTGGGGCGCAAGATTGATGACTTGACCTCCGGTTTTCGCTGTGTCGACCGGCGCAAATTCCTCAACTTTTTGTACCTGCTGCCGAACGGTTTCAGCTACCCGACTACGTCGACCATGGCGTTTTTCCGGGCCGGTTATTCGGTCGGTTTCGTGCCCATTTCTGTTGCAAAACGCCTCGGTAAAAGCCATATCAGCCTGGTCAAGGACGGGGTGCGCTTCTTGCTCATTATCTTCAAGGTGGGCACGCTGTACTCGCCGCTGAAAGTCTACTTCCCCGCCGCAATATTCACCGCCGGTCTCGGCGTGGTTAATTATCTATTGACGATACTAAACAGTGGGTTTCGGTTTACCAACGGCACCACGCTGTTGGTGTTGACAGGTGCCATTATGTTTCTTATTGGGTTATTGTCGGAGCAACTGACGAATCTGCAGTTCAAAGATACCACGGGCCGGCCCGGGGACAGGCGGCTTGGTTAAGTCGCCGCCGTAGTGACCGCACCACAGCCAGAGCCGTCGGACTGGTGGCATTCTATCAGCCTGTGAAACGCGCTTTTACTTGCTGGCGTCGTGCGTGCAGCACGGGTTCCGTATAGCCACTGGGTTGTTCTTCGCCAAGAAAGACCAGATCGCAGGCAGCTTGGAAGGCGAGACTGGCGTCGAAATCCGGCGCCATAGGGCGGTACAACGTATCTCCTGCATTCTGTTCGTCCACGATCGCGGCCATACGTTCCAGGGTGGCGCGGACCTGCTCCTGACTGCAGACACCGTGCCGCAGCCAGTTGGCAATGTGTTGACTGGAAATACGCAGGGTCGCGCGGTCTTCCATCAGGCCGACATGGTGAATATCCGGTACTTTCGAGCAGCCAATCCCCTGGTCAATCCAGCGCACCACATAGCCGAGAATGCCCTGGGCATTATTGTCCAGCTCGCGCTGGATGGCTTGAGCATCCAGCCCCTGGGCGCCCTTGAGCGGGAGGCTGAGGAGAGCATCCAGTGTTGCGCGGGGTTGGCTTGCAAGGGCAGCCTGGCGCGCCGCCACGTCTACGTCGTGGTAGTGCATCGCATGCAGTGTCGCTGCGGTTGGTGAGGGCACCCAGGCCGTGGAGGCGCCCGCCAGCGGATGGCTGATCTTGGTCTGCATCATGTCGGCCATTTTGTCAGGCATTGCCCACATGCCCTTGCCAATCTGTGCCCTACCGGGCAGGCCACAGCTGAGACCGACTGCAACATTCCAGTCCTCGTAGGCATTGATCCACGTTTCCTGTTTCATGGCGCCCTTCGGTGTCATGGCGCCGGCGCGCATGCTGGTGTGTATTTCGTCGCCAGTGCGGTCGAGGAAGCCGGTATTAATAAAGACGAGCCGCGCGCGGGCAGCGCGAATGCAGGCTTTAAGGTTGACTGTGGTGCGCCGCTCCTCGTCCATGATGCCCATTTTCAGGGTATACCGCGTTAGCCCCAGTATGTCTTCGATACGGTCGAACAGGGTGTTGGTAAAGGCCACTTCCTCGGGGCCGTGCATCTTCGGCTTCACGATATACACGCTGCCGCGCCGTGAGTTGCGCGCCTCTGCGTCGCTCTTGTTCAGGTCATGCAGGGCGATCATGGCAGTGAATAAGCCATCCATAATACCCTCGGGAATTTCCTCGCCGTTTGCGTCAAGGATAGCAGGGGTGGTCATGAGGTGCCCCACATTGCGCACGAACATGAGGCTGCGACCGGGCAACACCCGCGTGCCGCCTTCGGGTGTTGTGAAGGTCCGGTCCCTCTCCAGTCGTCGGGTTACGGTGTGCCCGTCTTTGTCGAAACTGTCTTGCAGGTCGCCGCGCATCAGGCCCAGCCAGTTGCGGTACGCGACGGTCTTGTCATCGGCATCGACCGCCGCGACTGAATCTTCGCAATCCTGGATGGTGGTCAGCGCTGCCTCCAGCACCACATCTTTGACGCCGGCGGCGTCTTCGGCACCAATGGGGTGGTGCCGGTCTATCTGAATCTCGATGTGCAGACCGTGGTGGCGCAGCAACAGACTGCTGGGTGATGCCGCCTCACCCAGCAAGCCGCGTAATTGTGTAGGCGTGGCCAAACCACTGCGACTGCCGTCAGCGAAACGGGCCTGCAGGGCGCCCTCTACCACAGCGTAGACGTGCACATCGCGGTGACTGCCGTTGGCCAGTGGACAGTGGCGATCGAGAAATGCGCGGGCGTAGGCGATGACCCGCGCACCACGCACCGGATTGTAGCCTTCGCCGCGCTCAGCGCCGTCTTCCTCGGAGATGACATCTGTGCCATACAGGGCATCGTAAAGACTGCCCCAACGGGCGTTGGCGGCGTTCAACGCGTACCGTGCGTTCATGACCGGCACGACCAGTTGCGGCCCGGCCAGGACGGCAACTTCTTCGTCGACGTTGTCGGTGCTGATTGCGAAGTCCGGGCCGTCGGCCTGCAGGTAGCCGATGTCCTCGAGGAAGGCCCTGTAGGCTGCCGCATCGAACGCAGGGCCCGGATGTTGATCGTGCCAGTGATCGATGCGCGCCTGCAGGGCATCCCGCTCCTGCAGTAGGGCCCGGTTGCGCGGTCCCAGTGTGGTCACAAGGGACGCCAAACCTGCCCAGAACTGCGCCGCGGCAATACCGGTACCGGGCGCGATATCCTCTTCCAGCAAGCGGTGTAGCACCGGGGCAATCTGCAGGCTGCCAGCGCGGATACGATCAGTCATGGTGTATTCTCTCTCCTCTTGGCAATAAACTCCCCGATACCGTCGAGAGTGTAGGGGGCTGGTGTGGATTTAGCGAATCAATCGCTTCTATCGCCGGCATTATAATCGTGAATATTGCTACGGTACCGGGTTACAGGGGGGCTGCCTGCCCGTCGAGTTCCCGCGCCGTGTCGACGATCAGCTTGCGCAGCCAGCGATTCGCCGGGTTGTGCTGCAGCAAGGGGCTCCAGGCCATTTTCAGTTCCAGCGGCGGAATGTCCAGCGGGGGGTCGCGCAACACGACCCTGGGGTTGTCGCGCTTCAGTTGTGCCGCGCGACTCGGCAGTGTCACGATCAGGTCGTTCTGTTCTGCCAGGGTCATGGCCGCCTGGTAGTGGCGGGTGAAGACGCGAATCTGGCGTTTCTTGCCAAGCTTGTCCAATGCAGCATCGACCCAGCCCAGCCGCTGCACATCGCCGGGGTTCACACCTACCCCCACGCCCATGCCGGTCTTGCTGACCCAAACATGGTCTGCTTTCAGATAGGTTGCCAAGGTGAAATCCGCAAGCACCGGATGCTCTGGACTCAGCACACAGGTGAAGCTGTCTTGCCACAGGAGGATCTGGTGAAAGCTTTGTGGCATCGCGTCGAATCGGTTGATTACCATATCGACTTTGCCGCGCTCGACATCCAGGAAACTGACGTCCGAGGGTGTCATGATGTCCAGTGTCAGGCCGGGACCCAGTGTGCGCAGTTTTCCTAGCACACTCGGAAACAGCGTGGCTTCTGCATAGTCACTGGCCATGATGCGAAAGACCTGCGAGGCGTCCTCGGGCTTGAATTCGCCCCGCGGCTGTACTGCCTGATCGATTTTGCTGAGCACCTCGCGCACCACCGGTTGCAGTTCCAGTGCTCGCGCCGTCGGTGTCATGCCGTCGCTGGTGCGCACTAACAGCGGATCATCGAAGAGTTCTCGCAGACGACGCAGGCCGTTGCTCATGGCGGGTTGGGACAGGTTGAGCTGATGTGCCGCCTGGGTTACGTTACGCTCGCGCAGGAGGGCGTCGAGGTAGACCAGCAGGTTGAGGTCGACACGATTGATTTTCACCGGCACAATACATTCTCCGAATGAATGCGTAGTCAAACAAGCATTTACTAAACAAATTATATCGTTCAGCCGGCGTTTGCCAAGGCCATGCGGCAAGCAGCAACTGTCAGCGCAGGGTGGCGATGGGGTATCCACGCGTTGCGCCTGAGCCCACTCAATACCGGCCGGGACAGCGGCGCGTGTGGTAAAGCAGGGTTTTTCATAGGAGTAGCGCATGGACAGGGGGTACCAGCACAGTTACTCCGAGATCATGCCCTCGATGTTTGACAAGGAGGGGCGGCAACGCAAAGCAAAGACGATGATTACTGTGTTGTCCGAGCATGTCCACACACCGTTGAGCGAGCTCTCTGCACTGAACATAGGGGGTTCGGCGGGGATCATTGACGAGTATCTGTCGCGGTATTTCGGGCAAATGGTCGGGGTTGATATCGACGAAAAAGCGATTGCATACGCAAGACAGCGCTTTCAAAAAGAGGGGCTGACGTTCGAGGTCGGCGATGCAATGGATCTGCGTTATGGCCCTGATCTCTTTGATGTTGTCATCTGCTCTCAAGTCTACGAGCATGTGCCCGATGCTCGTGTGCTCCTGGCGGAAATCTTTCGGGTCCTGAAACCGGGTGGCGCAGTGTACTTTGCTGCCGGTAACCGGCTCATGGTCCAGGAGCCTCACTATAAACTGCCGTTTCTATCTGTGCTGCCGCGCCCGGTCGCACACAGGTATCTCCGGTTGACCGGGCGTGGTGAGTATTACTACGAGAAACATTTTACCTACTGGGGTTTGCAACGCCTTGTTAGCCACTATGACGTAACCGACTATACGCCCTTGATTCTGGCTGACCCGGTAAAATACGGCGCCGAATACATGGTGACACCTGGCAGTTGGACACAAAAAATTGCTGAATGCCTGTCGCGATATATGATCTGGGTGGTGCCTGGCTATATCTGGGTACTGGAAAAGCCTGATTTGGAGAAGCCGGAGATCGCATGAAATCCACACCTGACCTGTCTGACGCGGCGCCTGATGCCCGTGCCATTGAGTTGCCTCTTATCAACTATGGCAGGGTCCGCCAGTTTGCGGGCCGCGCAGTTACCATCAAGTGTCATGAGGATAACTCACTGGTCAAACAGTGTGTGGAACTCCCCGGTGACGGCCGCGTGATCGTGGTGGATGGCGGTGGCTCGCGGCGGCGCGCCCTGTTGGGGGATATGCTCGCGGACAAGGCTGTCGCCAACGGTTGGGTGGGGCTGGTCATAAACGGTGTCATCCGTGATGTGGATGAGATTGCCACGATGGCGCTCGGGGTGCAGGCCCTGGGGAGCTGTCCGGTCAAGACGGAAAAACGGCATGAGGGCCAGCGTGATATCCCGGTGATGATCGGCGGCGTGTCCATCGTGCCCGGCGATTATATCTACGCCGACAATAACGGCGTACTGGTCAGCACGCGGTCCCTTTTGGCGCTGGGTGGCGTGCCTGACTCACGCCAGTCGCATTGATAGATCCAGCGCGCGGCAGTGCTTGGTCAGTGCCCCGATAGAGATGTAATCGACGCCCGTGCGGGCGAGTGAGAGTAAGCGGTTTTCCTGCACATTGCCGGAGACCTCCAGAGGCACCTTGCCATTGGCGAGATCGACCGCGACGCCCACGTCCTCGAGGGAAAAGTTGTCCAGCATGATTCGGTCACAGGCCGCCGCAAGAGCCACTTCCAATTCCTCGAGGTTTTCCACCTCCACTTCCAGCAGTTTACCCGGTGCCCGTTGTCGTGCTGCGGCTATCGCCTCGGGGATGCCGCCGCAAGCGGCAATGTGGTTTTCCTTCACAAGGAACGCATCGTACAAACCCATGCGGTGGTTGTGGCAGCCGCCGCATCGCACGGCGAACTTCTGCGCCTCGCGCAATCCGGGCAGCGTCTTGCGCGTGTCCAGCAGTTTGACGCCCGTGCCGGATACCATATCCGCATAGTGCCGACAGAGGGTGGCCGTCCCTGACAACAGCTGCAAAAAGTTCAAGGCGCTGCGCTCCCCTGTCAGCAGGTCACGGGCCGAGCCTGCGAGCGTGAGCACAGCCTCACCTTCCTGTATGGCCTCGCCGTCCTGGCGCTGCCACTGCAGCGACGTGGCCGGATTCAGCTCACTGAACACGGCGTTCACCCAGGCCGTTCCGCACAAAATGCCGTGCTCGCGCGAGATCACGCGGGCTTCGGCTTCGGTATCGGCGGGAATCAGTGCGGCTGTAATGTCGCCGCTGCCTACGTCTTCTGACAGTGCCGCCTGCACATTGCGTCGCACGGTCGCAAGATCGGGAGGCTGTAGATCAGAATTACCCATGAAGCTGGTTCACCGCCGGCAAAGGGGTGGAGTGTAGCAGCTGGACAGCATTACCGGTACGCTCTGCGCCTTCGGTGCGCTGTAAAATCGCGATAGACTAGTGTGGCTTTGCGGGTGTCAATGGGAGAGCGGGCCATTCAATATGCAATACACTGTCCATAACGGCTGGATAGCAGAGCTGCGTCACGTGCCTTCGCCAAACTGCGCGGCGCGTCCGCCCGGTTTCGAGCCGGAGCTGCTTGTGCTGCACAATATTTCTCTGCCGCCCGGGTTTTACGGTGGCGATTACATCGAGCGTTTTTTCAGCAATGGCCTTGACTGGGAGGCTCACCCCTACTTCCAAGAAATTCGCGGACTGCGGGTGTCGGCGCACCTGCTCGTGCGGCGCTGCGGAGAGGCTGTGCAGTTCGTCAGTTTTAATGAGCGCGCCTGGCATGCCGGGCGCTCCTGTTGGAACGGCCGCGATAACTGTAATGACTTCAGTATCGGTGTTGAGCTGGAAGGCTGTGACAACGACCCTTACACGGATGAGCAGTACGACGCTTTGGGTGAGATCAGCGGACTGTTGCTGCGCGCTTACCCCCTACTGTCGGAGGACAGAATCGTCGGGCACAGTGAGATTGCGCCGGGCAGGAAAACCGACCCCGGTCCTGCGTTTGACTGGGTGCGTTACCGGCAGCAGTTGCAGCGCGTCGCAGCAGCCCGATAACGGGCTGTTAGCGGTCAGTGATCGAAGATATTCACTGCGAGAGGATACAAGGGGAAGGTGTCGTACAGGTAAATGTACGGCGCGCCCGTTTCTGTGGCTGCATTGCCGGTGGGGCGAAAGTGTGGGTAGACGACGGTCTCCCTCGTGTAGGCCGGCAGGGCGGCCATAAATGTCTCCACGAGATAGGCAACGGGCAGTGCGCGCTTATCGATGGCGAATGTGCCGCTCGGGTACCTTACCGCAAACAGCGTCGAGTAGGCAGCACGCAGGTCTTCTTGCGTAAGTGTTTCGGCGTTTTTATATGTTGCAGACTTGCGCGTAATATGTGAGCCGTGATCCTCGTGCAGAATAATAAGTGTAGGGTCAAAAAGGTCGGCAGTTTTGAGACGATCAAACCGGGTGTGCACGCTGCGCCATAGTTGGTCGAACAGTCGGGCATGTAGCCGCAGGGAGCATGCGATAGCAGCGCATGGATGAAAAAGTAGTTACCCCCGCCTCGCGCGATGACATCCTGTTGCAGTTCCTGAAATACGCGTGGCTCGAGGACGACGATTGACGGCTTCTGAATCCGTATAAACCGTTGGCCTGTGGCTGTCCAGGCAGGCGCCCAGTACCAGTGCAGTTACCGGCACGAGACAAAATTTGCGCAAGCGTTGCCTGAGCAGGATGATGGCCACTGCGGCGACTGTGTAGCACCCAGGCAACGGCCAGGCGCATGCGAGACGCGGTCACAGCATGGATGAGAGCGTGGCTAGAAGCGGCAACAGCAACAGTGAAGCAAGTGCAAACTCTGCGGTAGGGTCAAGCGATACCTGCTAGGACCTTGTCCAGCAATGCGCGATTGTGCGGTGTATCGATGCCATGTTGGTGCGCCACCTGTAGCAGATAGCCGTTGATATAACCGATTTCTGTGGGACGGCCCGCCAGCACATCCTCCAGCATGGAGGAACGGTTTTTCGCAGTGGCAGCGATGACCTCGTGCAGTGTCTTCGCAAGTCCCGCGGCAACCGCGCTAAAGCCTGCCGCCAGGCAGACCCGCGCTACTTCATCAGACAGCATAGCTACCTCTGTGGCCAGGCGCGGATTGCTGGCCAGGTCGCCATTGCGGCAGCCGTGCAGCGCTGTGATTGGATTGATAATGCAGTTGACCGCAAGCTTCGTCCACAGGGCCGTCTGAAGCGCGCCGTCCCAACTGCAGTTGTCCACCGCATGCTGAAAGTGAGTAAACCATGCTGGCGCTGATAACATACCGCTTTGGCCGATGCGCGTTTCTCCAAAGCCCGCATGGCGGATGTGCTGCGGGCCGAGACGGTAGGCGCCCTCGGTCGTGATGCCGCAATAGAGGTCCAACCGTGGCCAGGCCGTTTTGACCTGCTCAGCGAAACCCATGCCGTTCGCCAGCAGGATGACGAAGCCGTTCTGAGTGACCCGCGCAGCCACGCTGGCCACGGCTTCCTGCACGTCGTAGGCCTTGGTGGTGACCAGAAGCCGTTCGATCGAACCCGACTTTTTAGGGCTTACGGTGTTCAGCGCATGCGCGCTGCAAGTCGCATCGTTTTCAACGATGACAGTGCGTTCTCCCGTAGCGGAGTCCGGCCGCAAAATGAGCGTGACCTCGCAGCCGTACCTCGCGAGCGCATCGGCGAAGAGGCAGCCGATCGCGCCGGCGCCGATGATATGCCAGTGTGTCTTTGCGTCGCTCAAGGTTTGCGACGCCGGATGGAGAGCGGGGTGTGGCTAATGGACATACAGTGCCTCGCATCGAACAGCCATTGAGCCAGTACTATGCCACCCTTTGCGACAGTTCAGGAAGTCGATCAACCCCATGTGACCAGGACGCTAGTGCAGGCCGCGAGCAGCGTTGCCAACCGGGGGGGTGTCCAGGCTGCGCCGTTGGCCTGAGTGCAAGTCGGGGAGTTTTGCCACGATTAAAGTGCGGCGACCTACCCACGCTGCGCAGTTACGATGGTATGCGAGTGTCTATTGGCTAGCAGTGGGAGCGGCTCAGCAGAGCCTCGAGGGTTGCCAGTTTCTCTGCAAGTGACTCGCCTCCCGCCAACGGTTTTGCCAGGGCCAGGTACCAGAGTAAGTCGAGGTAGCGGTAGAGGCAACCAAAGGCGTACAGGCTGTCCCAGGTGGCCGGATCCGCAGCGTGACCTAGGTAGGTTTTGACGAGATGGTTCGCATCGACGGCGCTTAGCTTGTCACCTTGGATAATAACGGCCAGGTCATACAGGGGGTTGCCCATGGCGCAATATTCCCAATCCAGCGCCCAGAGTCTGCCACCGCTATACAGGCGATTCGCTTGCAGCAGGTCATTGTGACACAGTGCGTTCGCCAGCGGTGGTTGCTGCATCGTCAGCATGAGCGCGGCGATCCCCTTGCGGCAAGTTTGCACTGCGCGTGTCGCGTTGCTGTCGCGATGCTCTAGCATCCGCTCATAGCGGCGCACGCGTTCTCCCAGATCGAGCCGGTGGTGTCGGGCAGGTAACTGATGGATAGCGCGCAGCAGTTGCGCGACATCGGCTATGCGCACACGCTGCCTATTGTCGTGTGGTAGGTAGTCGCAGACCAGGCAGCCCAGGTCCGGGTTGAAGTAGCGTGGTCCCGGTGCCAGTCCGGCGCGGTGGGCATCACCCAGTGTTCGCCATTCTGTTTGCCGGCTCAGCCCGTTAGCCATTGGATTCAAACCATCGATACGCACGACGAATTGGCGGTCTGACTCGACCAATACGCTGTGATTGCCAATGCCGGCACTGAGAGTTGCCACAACGATGGGGGCGCGCTTGAGGCGGGGTTCGCAATGCCACTGGTGCCACTGCGCCAATGTCTGTTCAAGTTTCAGTTGGACCTGGCTTGAAAGCGAGGGAAGCATGACGTTCGGCCATCAGGATTGCAACGCCAGTATAGGACGCTTACACTCGATAGCCAACAATAACAGAGGTGGGTTGTCCGTTTAGCCTGCGGCTGTGGATAAGACGAATGGCAGATGATGACAAACCTAGCGGTCGTCCCGGGGAGGAGATAGAGGGCGCGCCGCCTGCGTTGTCACGTTCGGAAATGAGGGAGCGCCGACTGCAGGAGGCGCACACGGTAAATCGTTTCCTATACCAGCAGAGTCAGCAGGTGCAACTCATGCTGATGCAGGCCACTGATCTGATGGATTTGCTGGGCATCCTGCTGGTTGATTTGCCGCGGCATTTTGCCTTTTACGTGTCTGAGTTATGGCTAGCCGATGCTGACGACGCGCTCGCGGGTGCGCTGGTTGGGGCCGAGCGTTATGGTCAGAACCTGCAGCTGGTCGGTGACGTGGAGGTGATCGACGGCTTGTATGCATGGGGACCCAATTTGGCACTCATCGATGCCACTGATTCACGCATGTTCGAGGTGCTCACATTCGCAAGCGGTATCGAATATGCGCTGTTGCTACCACTGCGACAAGGGGATCGGATTTCGGGTAGCCTGCATCTCGGATTGCGCGACGAATGGTTGCAGCTGGACGCGGCAGTGGAAGACCTCCTTATGCATCTCGCGGCTGTCATCTCTGCGTCGTTCCGCTCGGTCTTGAGGGTGCAGCAGCGTGAGCGACTTGTGCTACTCGATCCCCTGACCAGGGTGACCAATCAACAAGGCTTCGAGAGGGACCTGGCCCGGGAGATCTCCCGGGCCAGGCGTGATGAAAGCCCTATAAGCATGCTGTTGATGGAGATCGATGGGTTGGATGATTTACATGAAAGCTACGGTGAGCGGCGCAGTCAGTTTGTTATCCGAAAAATCGCTGATCGCTTCATCTCCAACCTTCGGGCGACGGACTTGCTGTCATGCCTGGGTCGTGCGCAGTTTGCGGTATTGGTAACGGGTAGTGGTGAGCTGTTGGCCCAGGAAATCGCAGAGCGCATGCGCGGCGATATCGAGGACTTTGCTATTGATGATGGTCGTGGAGCCGTGTTGCAAACCACGATCAGCGCGGGCCTGGTAACCTGGGAGCAGCAGCAGTTTCCCGCGGTTGATATGGAGCAATTAGCGCGACAGATGGTAGCGTTGTCTATCAGGGCACTAGGGGATGCGAGGTCCAGAGGTGGCAACAACGTTGCCCGCTCACACCTGAGTACCATCGTGCTATGAGGAGAATATTTTGAGTGAGCTCGAAGACTTATTTGATAACAACAGGGCGTGGGCTGAATCGATGCAACGCATGGAGCCGACTTTTTTTCAGGATTTGTCCAAGGGTCAAAGTCCTGCCTATCTCTGGATCGGCTGTGCTGACAGCCGGGTGCCCGCCAGTCAGGTGATTGGTTTGCAGCCGGGGGAGGTATTCGTCCATCGCAATGTCGCCAATTTAGTGGTCCATACGGATCTGAATTTGTTGAGTGTATTGCAGTATGCCGTGGATGTGCTGCAAGTCAGGCATGTCCTGGTTGTCGGCCACTACGGTTGTGGTGGCGTGCGCGCCGCTTATGGCAATGCGGATAACGGGCTGATCGACAACTGGTTGCGCCATATCAAGGAGGTACAGTATCGACACCGGGCGCAGCTGGAGACAATCGTTGACAAGGAACAACGGTTGGCAACTTTGTGTGAGCTCAATGTGCAGTCCCAGGTGGCCAATGTCTGCCATACCAGTATTGTGCAGCATGCCTGGCGTCGGGATCAGCGCCTATCCGTGCACGGCTGGATCTACAATCTGCAAGATGGTTTGCTCAAAGACCTGGGGTGTACTGTAGAGAGCGCCGCTGGGGTCGCCGATGCTTTCCGGGTGGTGAATTGAGAAGCTGCGATATTGTGATGGGGTGCTGGCATCGGTTGATTTAGGTGACGGTGTTCGGTGGCACATACGGTACGGGCGGCGTCAGTTGCGCGCATCCTGGCGGTCGACCATGCCATACTGGCGAGCGGTAGTCACAGCGATTTGGGGTTGGCAGAGTGGTGTGGAGACTCGCGTGTTGCTGCCCGTTCGGGGCCCTGTGCCGAGGTGCGCTATAGTGAAGCTGCGTGCCCACGCG
>JABSPW010000277.1 GCA_013214285.1 Halioglobus sp.
CGCGGTGAGTAGGGTCGTCATCGACTACCAGAATCGATTTTCGAGGGCCAAGATAACCGCATATTTTTTTTGACGGCACAACTTTCTCTATTGGGTCGTGCGCATGGGGGAGCATCAGTGACACGGTGAACGTGGTACCACCGCCACTGTTATTTTGTGCCACAATATCACCGCCCATCATGCCGGCAAGCAGGTGGGTAATCGCCAGGCCAAGGCCAGTGCCCGAAACAGCGGGTGCGCCGGGGCGTCGAACACGCTCAAAAGGCATGAAAATTCGCTCTAATTCACTTTCCGGCACGCCGATTCCGGTATCGCTGACCTTAAATACTGCAACTTGATTGCGGTAGGTCACCGCTAAGCTGACGGCACCAGCCTCGGTAAATTTGACGCTGTTTGAAAGCAGGTTAATTAGAATCTGGCGCAGGCGTTTTTCATCCCCCAGCACCACCGCCGGCACGTTTTGTTGGCATTGATAGAAGAATTCCAGGCCCTTTTCTTGCGCCTGCAACCGAAACATGTCGGACACTTCAGTCATCACATTGTTAAAATGGATATGGTTGCGTTGGATATCCAGTCGTCCAGCCTCTATTTTGGATATATCCAACAGCCCCTCAATCAGGTCGGCCAAATGTTCGCCACTGCGCTTGATCACAGACGCTTGCTTGCGAATCGATTCGGGGGTGTGTTGGTCGATTTCCATCAGCTGGGCATAGCCCAGCACGGTATTTAGCGGTGAACGCAGTTCGTGACTGATACCGGTAAGATAGCGGCTTTTGGCGCTGTTGGCAGCCTCTGCTTGCTCCTTGGCGTTTTGCAATTGTGCGTCGGTCTGCTGGTGTGCCTCAATTTCGGTTACTAGGCGCCGGGTCTGACTTTGTGATTCCTGTTGTGCCATGATCTGACTCTCATGAGCCAGTACAAACAGCCAAGAAATAACGCCGGCGATAATCACAAAAATGAAGAACACCTGCCATAGAGTATTCTGTACGATGCTGCTTATCGCTGGCTCCATTGTCGGGCTATTGGCATACACCAGTGCCAGCACCAGTCCAGTAATCATAGTGATGAGAAAGAATACGCCGATAAAGCGGATCAGGCGGACATTAAAATATTCGATAGCCAGGCTTGGGAACGCGCGTTGAATAAACTCCAATATGCGGTCACTGACTTTTTGATCCTTTTTACACATATCCTGACAGCGAGCGTCTAGCGAGCAGCACAGCGAACAAATGGCGTTTTCATAGGCGGGGCAGTGCGCCATGTCGTCCGGTTCATAATGATTTTGGCACACACAGCAGGCGTGTTCCTGCTCCTTGTCACTGAATATAACGGGGGAGCGCGCGATATAGTAAGCACCACCGGTGGCGAAAGCGATGACGGGTGCGACTATGAGAGCACAGGCAATGGCGATGAAATGCGACATTGCCTGGGCATACTCCCCAAACAGCCCCAGGTAGCTTGCCAATCCCGTTAGCGACGCTAACACCATTGCACCTACGCCTACCGGGTTAATGTCGTAAAGGTGTGCGCGTTTAAATTCGATATGCGCGGGGCTTAGGCCAAGAGGTTTATTGATTACCAGGTCTGCAACCAGCGCGCTGACCCAACTGACCGCGACCAACGCGTAAATACTCAACATACTTTCAAAGGCCTGATACACGCCAAGCTCCATCAGTAATAAAGCGATGGCAACGTTGAACACCAGCCACACCACACGACCGGGATGGTTATGCGTCAGACGAGAGAAAAAATTGGACCAAGCGATAGACCCGGCGTAGGCGTTGGTAACATTTATTTTAAGCTGTGATACAACGACAAAAAAAGCTGCTAGGGCCAATGCCAGTTGCGTATTATTGGTCACAAACCCGAAGGCCACGGTATACATCACCGTGGGATCGGCTGCTTCGATCGCAGGTAGGTTTTGCCCCAGCGCCACCACTGCTAAAAAAGAGCCTATCAACATTTTTACCATGCCAATAATAACCCAGCCAGGCCCGGCATATAATAGCCCTGTCCACCACGCTATGCGGTTGGTTGGTGTTTTTTCTGGCAAAAAGCGCAGAAAGTCAACTTGCTCGCCAATTTGTGCCACCAGCGCAAACATCACCGAGGCAGCGGCGCCAAATAGTAGCAGATCGAGCCCCGGTCCTTGCTCGTTCGCACCACGAAAGAAACGCCATTCGGACAATAGTCCGGGGTCTTTCATGAGAATAAACACCAGCGGTAGTAGCTGCAGAATAACCCACAGCGGTTGTGTCCACAGTTGAAAACGACTGATAAAGGTAATGCCGAAAAACACCATAGGGACGACCACCACGGAGCTGACGATGTAACC
>JABSPW010000278.1 GCA_013214285.1 Halioglobus sp.
GGAGTAGATCCGTTTCACGGGAGATTCCATCACTTTGCGGTCCCCGCCACTGCGGCCAGTCTTTACCGCAGGCAGGGTCTCTTGAAAGCGGCAGCAGGGCGACCAGGAAACTCAAGACGAGCCTGTGCGAATAAACGTCGCGACAAAGATCCTTAATCATGGCCCTCTCCTGGCTGGGGTCGGTGGCGTGTTTTCTGGGGGGGACTGTTGGCTTTTGCCTGCTGCTTGCTCCCATCCACGACTTTTGTTCGAGTCGACTTCTTCCCATTATGAGGCGTCAGGCGAAATCGGGCCAGTGCGGGGTCTTTTGGGGAAACCGAGCCTCGCTACGTGGCCGCGGGTGGACCGGGATTCACCGGGCCCACCGACACGGTGGGCAGGACGAACCGGCAGTAGGCTGCGCAGGCCGAGCTGGCTACCTGATCTCAGTAAACGCGTAGACCGTTCCATCGTACGCTGCAACAAAAACGGTATTGCCGGAGATCGCAGCGGAGGACGTAATGGGTATTCCCAGATTGTGACACCACATTTCCTTCCCGCTCTCGGTATCCAGCGCGTACAACCTACCATCGGCAGAGCCAATGTACGCTGTATTGCCAGATAAAGCTGGGGAGGATATCACCTGACTGCCTGCCCGCATGCAAGGTCCGAAAGACGCGATCGCCTCCCCCGTCTGATGGCACCAGAGCTTCGCGCCGCTGGACGCATCCAAGGCAAATACCGCACCTTCCAGAGAACCGATGTAGAGCCTTGAACCCGAAATAGCCGGCGACGACATCGTCCACCAGGGAAAATAAGAATTTTCTGCCGGCAGCGGAAAGCGCCACACTTCTTCGCCCGTCTCGGTCTTCATTGCGCGCAGCTCGCCAAAGGCTGGATGGTAGAGCATATCCTCGCACAAGGCGGGAGACGCATGGAGCGGATTGTGTTTGTGCTCCTTATTCCAAAGTTGTTTGCCATTGGGCTTGTTGAGCGCAACGAGTCCACTGGCCAGATTGAAACCGACATACACCATGTCTTCGCCAATACAGGGAGACGAATAACAGCCCATATACTCGGTGCCCAGCGATGATGTCATCCCATCGAAGGCTGCCTGCCATATTATCTTGCCGGTCTTTGCATTGAGCGCGACAAAATGCTGTGCCACGCCAAGATAGACAATGCCGTCGGAAACAACTGGAGAAGCGTACGCGCGACAGTCAATTCGACTGCCCAGGCTATACCGCCATCGGGCTTCTCCAGTTTCCGCATCCAGCGCCCACACCTGTCCGTCGACCGTTGTTGCATAAACAAGATTGCCGGCCACTGCGACGGTGTTCTTCACCGAAACCGGGGTTGCAAATTTCCACCTGGTGCCGCCGGTCCGCGCATCCAGCGCATAAACCCCGGCGCTGCCTTTCATCTCCTCATCCTGCAGCCCGATATAGACGGTTTCCTTGGCAAGGACCGGCGAGGAAATGTGCGCTGTACCGCCCAGCGCCCTGCTCCAGGCAAGGTGCAACGGGGGATTCACCGTATCACCGGTCGCGCCGGTCCGGGCAGAATCATGCTGGAACATCGGCCAGTCTGATTCGGGTACCGGAGCAGCGACCAGGTCAGCTGCGACCTCAAAATCGGCCCGATCCCGCAGGATCTCACCGGAGGCCAGGCTTGCTTTTACGTCTACAGCATAGCTCCCCGGCGCTTTCCCGGCCCACTCGCCTTCCCAGGCCCACGTACCAACCGCCCTCATTGCTTTGTACGGTTCTTCTGCGATCCGGTACTCGACCCCGGTTACCGCCCTGGAGACATCGTAAGCGTTCGCTCGGATCTGGATCTTCCCGGCCGGCATGGCCGCTCCGTGGGCAGGAGAAACAATCGTCAGGTGTTGCCGGCAACCGCCCAGGTGGTCTTTCAGATCGATCTGGCCCTTGTGGAAGGTGACGGTTCGAAATCCCCGGGGTGCCATGGCAAAGCCGCCATAACGTAAAGGTGGCGAGTTGACGCACAATATGTTTTTGTACTGAAACACCCGGCTTGAATGCCAATGGCCGCTGATGACCGCCCTGGTGTTGTACCGGGACAAAAACTCCAGCAGCGCCTTCTCTGGTGGATAGTGCTGAAAAACCACGAGCTCGATATTTTCCGGCTGCATCGCGATTTCTCGCTGAAGCCAGTCCAATTGGGGCGACACGTCAGACATGCTGTTAAGGACTACAAAGTGGCGACCGCCATAGTTAAAGGCGTAATAGGGCGGGCCGAGGAAATCCTCGTAAATCTCTACTGGAACATCGTGATTGCCAACAACATGAAAGACAGGCACGGGAAAGTCTTT
>JABSPW010000279.1 GCA_013214285.1 Halioglobus sp.
GCAGCAACGTGGTTCAGCAAACAGTGACCGTCACGGCACCTCAGGTCTGACCACAGGCTATTCGGCACTGGATGAGCAACTGCAGCAGGCTGGCTGGCCGCTGGATGGCGTCATCGAGTTGTTGAGCGACGGCTGCGGAATGGGCGCCATGGGGCTGTTCCTGCCCGCCATGGAGCAACTCGGTGCACAGGGCCGCTGGCAGTTGTTCATTGATCCACCCTATACCCCCTATGCTCCCCTGCTGGCAGCCCGAGGCATCGATACCACGCAGATCCTGCTGGTCCACCCGGAAAATCAGGAAGACCTGTTATGGGCCACCGAGCAGGCTCTGCGCAGCACGACCTGCAGCGCCGTATTCAGTTGGCTGGGCGCGCAGAACTACCGCTACAGTGAACTGCGCAAACTGCAACTGGCCGCTGCCGACGGCGATGGCGACAGTCTGTTGGTACTGTTCCGCCCCAACCAAGTGAGCGGCCAGCACAGCCCCGCCTCCCTACGCCTGCAGATGCGCGAATACCGCAAGGTACATATCCTCAAGCAACGTGGTGGCAACCAGTCACTCGACGTGGAACTGTCTCCGAAGGAGGATGTGCCACAGCAACCGCAGTTATGGGAACTGCCTGCCCAGACGGGCTGGATACACGGCCAACCGGCACACGAGGCATAGCCGACCCATCAACGTCGCTGGTATACAATACCGGGAGGTCGATACAGTCACTGCTAACCGTCTCGGAGTGCAGCGATGAAAGTTCCGCAAGAATACTGTCACTCCGGCGCCATAGCGCTACTTCAGAACACACTGAACGACTCGGCACGCCCGTGGGACCGCACCGCGTGATGCGCGCGCTCTCCATACTGATACTGTTATCACTACTTGCCGCCTGTGGCACTACCACACCAGCACTGTCGACGCTCTATGCGAGTTCCGCAGACAACCCTAACCAACCTCCAGTGATTCTTGTTCACGGCGCCTTCGGTGGCCGTCTGTGCGCCGGGGCAACAGGCGAGGTGTGGCCGGGCAACGTGGGCGACATACTGTTTGGCGACTACCGCGCGCTGGCTCTTCCCATGCAGGGCACACCGTACGCCACAAGCCAGATCGCACTGTCGCCCTGTGGCCTCACCGATACCGTCGTCGGTCGCGATTTCTACGGCAACATCGAAACAACACTGACCGGGGCCGGCGGTTACCAGTTCACCGAAGCGGGCACGCCGGTGCACGATACACAACGGCGCTACTACCGCTTCACCTATGACTGGCGACAAGACAACCATCTTACCGCCAGCACATTGGATGCGCTGGTTGAACAGATCCGCAAGGACCATGACGACGAGCAGTTGCAGGTGGATATCGTCGCTCACAGCATGGGCGGATTGATCACCCGTTACTGGCTGCGCTACGGTACGGTAGACGTATTAAACAGCAACGATTTTCCGGTGAACAATATCGGTGCGCGCAAGGCACGCAAGGTAATCCTGGTCGGCACGCCCAACCTCGGCTCTACCAGCGCACTGCAGCAGGTGCTCACGGGAGCCGACTTTGGCATCAACACCGTCGCGCCGGAAGTACTACTGACTTTTCCCAGTGCCTATCAGCTCTTGCCGCACCCGATTGTCGATCCGGTGTTAGGAAACCAGGGTAGTCCCTTGTCACGAGACATCTACGATGTGGATATCTGGCGCGCATTACAGTGGGGGCCCTTTGACCCAAACGTCCAGGCGCGATTGCAGACTGCAGGTTGGTCCAGCGATCACCTGTCGGCGCTGGCGAGCTACTCGGCACATCACCTCGAGCGAGCTCGCCGCTTCGTCTGGTCGCTGACCGTGAAAAACCCGGGTGCGCCCCACAAATTGATCGTGTTCGGCGGGAACTGCGTGCTGACCCCTGCGCGCATCCTGATCGAAGACATTGGCGATGTATCCTTTGTGCGGCTGTGGCCGGATGAAATCGCCCGCCCGCAAACGGGTCTAGACTACCAGGCACTAATGCTGGAACCCGGTGACGGCGCCGTCACCAAGGCGTCGCTGCTGGCGCGCACGGCTCTGGATCCCAGCATACCCCGCCACCGTTACAGCGATTTCCCACTGGATTATCCGGTGATGTTCTGCGGCGACCACAGTGACCTGCCAGGCAACCTCACGTTCCAGGACAACCTGCTGCATATACTGCTGCAGCGTTAGACCAATAGCCAGACTGATTCCGCCGGGCTCATACCGCTGGACAAGTACACCTGGATCATAAATACTGTATAAATGCACAGTATTAGCGCTATTATGGGG
>JABSPW010000280.1 GCA_013214285.1 Halioglobus sp.
TATCTACTGACTCGATGGCAACCGGCATTAAGGTGGCGTGAACTTATATCTAGGCAATGATGTGGAAAATAGGAACCTGTCGTTCTGATGCTAAGAGAGAAACTGAACTGGAGGACCCAGGAAGGTGAGAGTATCGATGCAGAGCACAGGGACGGAATGTCTCGTAGTAGTGATGAAGTTGCTGTAATGGCAGTGGAGCGAAGGGGACGTGTTGTTCAGCGAAAACAAGTTGGTCAACCGTATGGGAGGAACCAATGAGTCAAGCAAAGCCGTTTGAAATCACTACGCGTGAAGTGTACAACGCTTGGCGACAAGTTCGGTCAAATCGAGGGGCTGCTGGAGTAGATGGTCAGACGATTAGTGAGTACGAAGACGATCTTCAAGATAATCTTTATAAACTCTGGAATCGACTTTCATCAGGAAGTTACTTTCCACCAGCCGTTAAAGAAGTAGAGATACCCAAGCGAGACGGCAAAATGCGTACGCTAGGTATTCCAACGATTTCAGATCGAATAGCACAATCAGTTGTGCGAAATAAATTTGAAAAGCAAGTAGAACCTTACTTTCATCCGGACTCCTACGCGTATCGAAAAGGCAATCTGCTCTCGATGCGATACGGGTTACACGACAGCGATGCTGGAAATATAATTGGGTGTTGGAGTTTGACGTAAAAGGTGCATTCGACAATATTGATCATGACCTGATGTTAAAAGCAGTACGACATCATACTGATTGCCGGTGGACTATCCTTTATATCGAACGCTGGCTTAAAGCGTCGTCAGTTAAGTCTACAGGACAGGTAGTCGAAAGAGATATGGGGACGCCGCAGGGAGGAGTCATTAGTCCTCTGCTGTTTAACTTGTATCTCCACTACGTTTTTGACTTCTGGATGAAACGAAATTTTCCTCAAGTACCTTTTGTTCGTTATGCAGATGATGGTCTTTTACATTGTCATTCTGAAAAGGAAGCTAATGATCTAATGTGTGCTGTTGGTCGGCGATTACGCTCTTGTGGTCTGGACCTACATCCAAAGAAAACAAAAATTGTTTATTGTCGTGATGCGAACCGAACGGCTCAGCACTCGAACACTCAATTTGAATTTCTTGGCTATGTGTTTAGAGGGAGGTTAGCTAAAAGCAAGCAAGGGAAATACTTCAATAGTTTCAGTCCTGCTATTAGTCGGACCTCGGCGCTCGGAATCACTCGGACTATGCGTGAATGGAAAATCTCACGATGGACCAATGCTGAACTTGCGGACGTCGGTGAGAAAGTTAACGCTATCTTACGAGGATGGTGGAACTATTATGGAGTATTCTATCCGAGTTCACTTAAGAGAGTTCTTTCTCATTTCAATGATATTCTTGTTAAGTGGGTGGCTAGGAAATACAAGCGATTCAAAGGAAGTAAACTTAAGGCTAGGAAGTGGTTGCGAGGTTTATCTGAAAGAGAAACCAATGCGCCAGTTTTACTGGTACTTGGGCTTACTACCAGCGGTTGAACAATAGGAGCCGTATGATATGAGAGTATCACGTACGGTTCTGGGAGAGCACTGCGGGGAGGTACCGCTTTGCCACTCAACTGAACGCTGCGGCCTTGAGTTAGTTTGTTCTTTTTAAAAACTAAATCATGTACTTACAGCGCCTTTGCTGAGTGCCCATTTGCCAAAACGGACACACATAATAATCACTACACCCGCGGCCTTTTGGAGGTTGCGATGTGCAGTTAGCGTGTGAATACTGTTTTGATTGATGGAATACATGTTTAAGTTTTCGTATTGACTACATTAATTTATCGGCTCTGAGGTAGAGTCGGTATAGGGTAATTGTATTGCAGCGAGATAAAAAGGCAATGTTATTTTTAAATATCGTGAGAATTCTATTTTTTTGTATTACTTATGGGGTAGCGTGGTCAATACCATTTAGTTTGGGGGAATCTTTAGAGCAGAAAGGAGAGTGCGCTCTGAGGGTAGAGGTGTCTTTTTAAAACCTTCTGAGGCAGGAGCCGAGGAGAGCGCCATGGATGGCGAATGCGTATTTTAAAAAGACACCTCTACCCTCAGAGCG
>JABSPW010000281.1 GCA_013214285.1 Halioglobus sp.
GTTCCGGATCTGCTGTTTCGGTCGCACTCGGACTGGCATCGTTTAGTCTTGGTACCGATACCGCAGGCTCGGGTCGGGTGCCGGCATGCTTCAATAATTTGGTGGGGTTAAAGCCCTCAATCGGTCTGTTGCCCGCCACCGGGATGCTACCCGCGTGTCGCAGCCTCGATTGCATGACCATCTTTGCCAATGACTGTGACGATGCCGAACAAGTGCTGGCAGTAGCCGAGGGTGTCGATGAAGCCGACCCCTACAGCCGCAGGAATCCATACGCTAATCAGTCACGGCATTACGGTGAACAGACCGGCGCGCTAATGGTAGGCGTAATACCCGAATCGCAGCTGAAGTTTTTTGACGATGCGCCCTACGCAGCTGCCTATGACGCCGCGCTCGAGCTGGTTCAAGGCATGGATGTGACGTTGCTCGAGATTGACTACACACCCTTTGATGAAGTGGCCAGATTACTGTACGAGGGTCCGTGGGTGGCGGAACGCTACATTGCCACCCGCGCACTCATCACCACCGAGCCCGCCGCAATGTTCCCCGTCGTGCGGGATATCATCCTGCCCGGCGGTGCTACGAAAGCGACCGCCCTGTTTGAGGCGCAATATCGCCTCAGTGCATTGCGCAAGCGCTGCTTGCAACAGCTCGACCGCATCGATTGTCTGCTCACGCCCACCGCAGGCCGCTGTTTTACCATTGAAGACATGCTGGCGCAGCCAGTCGAACGTAACAGCCAGCTCGGCTACTATACCAACTTCATGAACTTGCTCGATCTCGCTGCCGTCGCTGTCCCTACCGGAATGGCATCCAACGGTCTCCCTTTTGGGGTTACGCTGGCAGCAGCGGCCTTTCGCGACCGCTATTTGCTATCGATTGCGCGTCGCATTCACCGGCTTAGTGGTCAGCCGACGGGCGCTACCGGGCACCCAGTGTCCTACACCCCGGCAGATACTGTGGCGGCGCCGCACCGCATTGATGTGCTGGTCTGCGGGGCTCATCTGCAAGGCCTACCGTTAAACTGGCAATTGACGGAACGCGGCGCGACCTTGCAACGACGCGTGCAAACTGCAGCAATATATCGTTTATACGCGCTCGCCGGTGGCCCACCTTTGCGACCGGGTCTGGTGCTCGATGCCGATAGCGGTAACGCGATTGAGGCCGAACTCTGGTCAATGCCCGCTGCCGAATTCGGCAGCTTTGTCGCAGAGATTCCCGCGCCGCTTGGCATCGGTAAGGTCGTGCTGGAAGATGGCAGCAGCGTCGCGGGTTTCATCTGCGAACCGCACGGGTTGGAGGGTGCCCGGGAGGTCACCCACCACGGCAGCTGGCGAGGCTACCTGCAACACCTGGCGTAAAGCGGCTGCAATAGCCCGCGTGTCAGCACACAAGCGGGGCGATATTGGGGCAATGCTGCACTACATTGAGGCCTTTCTAACACTAATGCGCCGCCACCCTCTTTGCAGCGCCTGATATTGCTGCTTCTGCGACATTGGCACAGCATTTGCTAATAACAAAATCAGGTAACTGCACGGTAAACATTAACAATCCGAGAAGGGTAATAGAGCCCATCATCGACGCGAAAACGTCGGTGATGGGTTTTTTTTTGGGGGAAAAAATATGTACGGATATCGCAAAAAAACTGGCCTGGCGGTCGCTGTTCTGGCACTTGCGGCAGGTAGCCCGAGTGTGCATGCAGAGGAGACAGTCGTCACCAATTTTGCAGAGCTGGTTTCGAAAGGCACGGCGGCGGTGGATTTTCGCTACCGCTACGAGCAAGTTGATCAGGATGGCTTTGATGACAATGCGAAAGGCGGAACACTGCGATCGCGGCTAACGCTGACCACCGCCGTCTTGCACAATTTTTCCGGGCAGTTAGAGGCGGACAACGTCTCCAACGTTGGTCCGGATGACTATAATTCTACCGAAAACGGTAAGACCGAATACCCTGTTATCGCCGATCCGCAAGGCACGGATCTGAATCAGGCCTGGATTCAATACAAGAACGATCTTGTGGCAGCGAAGCTGGGCCGTCAACGTATTCTGATGGG
>JABSPW010000282.1 GCA_013214285.1 Halioglobus sp.
CTGCGAAGACGCCAGCATTATTGTGGAAGCCTTTACTGCAGGCTATGCACTCTTTGCCCACATGGCCTACTACCACGAGGCGTTCCATATCATCGTGGCCGAGATTGAATCGGCAGCAGAGCAGGACTGTGAAAAAAATGCGATTGGGCGGAACTGGGTGGCGCTTATCAGTATTGCGCCATCGATTCTATCAATATGGACGCATTACTTGTCAGCATCATGCTTTGCGCTTATGCCGCCAGCATGCCCCGATCAACAATAAACTCGATAATCACATCCAAGCCAATGCCCTGTTTGAGATTACTAAACACATAAGGCGAGGTAGGGCGCATCCGCTGCGTGTCACTGTCCATTACCGCCAGGTCTGCGCCCACATAAGGCGCAAGATCAATCTTATTGATTACCAACAAGTCAGAACGGGTAATACCAGGCCCGCCCTTGCGTGGTATTTTTTCTCCCTCGGCCACATCGATAACATAAATAGTGATATCGGCAAGCTCTGGACTGAATGTGGCGCTCAGATTGTCACCGCCGCTTTCAATAAAAACGATGTCCAGATTTTGATGGCGTAATGACAGCTCCTCTACCGCCGCCAGGTTCATCGATGCGTCCTCGCGGATCGCCGTATGCGGACAGCCACCGGTCTCTACCCCAATAATGCGATCTGCCGCCAGCGCTTCAGCCCGGGTAAGGATAATGGCATCTTCCTGGGTATAAATGTCGTTGGTAACCACCGCGATATTGTAGCGTTCGCGCAGTGCTTTACAGATCACCTCGAGCAACGCGGTTTTTCCCGACCCTACCGGGCCACCAATTCCGATACGCAGCGGTGCTTTAATCGATTGCATAGACTTCATCCTTTTCAACTGAGCCGAACCCACCCTGCAGCTAAGAGCGAAACAGGCGGGTGTATTGGTTTTCGTGCCGACTACTGGCTATCGCCAGTGCCGAGGTAGAGCTGCCGATAGCGTCGTCCGCTAAATGGCTCGCCGCCTCCACGGCCGCCGGTATCTGGTCTGCTACATGCAGCAATAGCTGCTGCCCTTCGGTTTGCCCCAGAGGAATCAGCTTCACCCCGGCCGTGACGTTATTTTCCAACCAACTCCAGCTATAACCCCCACACAGCTGCGCTGGGGCAATGGCCCAGTGATGCGCGGCCAGCGCAAAACCAGCCAGTTGCGTGCTGGCAATCGCTGTTGCTAGCGGGTCAGGAATAACAACCCCAAGAGCCGGTAGCAGTTTCGCTAACGCCGCACCGCGCTGCCGTTCTTCTTTACGTAACTCCAATGTTTCCCGACTCGCCACCAGGTGCTTTACCCAGTAGATAACGGCGGCTTTATCATCACTATCCAGGGCTTGTAGCAAGCGCAGCAGTATTGGCAATTCCAGTGTGGCAAGGCTATGTGACAGCAGGCCCTGCAACCAGTGCTCAAAACTAGACCTGTCGCATACCCAGTGTGCGTGCACCGCCCACTCTAAGCCCTGAGAATAAGTAAAGCCCCCAACTGGCAGCGCAGGACTAATCAGCTGGCATAGGCGCAGATCGGCGCGTTTGATCAGCTTGGCCTGCGCCGCTTTGCCGCTACCCAGCGGCAACCGCAGCGGGTTATCAACCCCGCAGCGCCAATGCAAAGCAACACCAGCACCACACTATGATCAGGGCTGGCCAAATAATGGTATAGCGAGGCGATTTCACGATGGCCAGGGTGCGCGCCTGCCGTCGCCGCATGACCCAGCACCATAGCGCTGCCACATAATTTCACTAGTTCGGTCATCCTCATGACTCCTCTGTTGAGCACCGCTGACTTGGGGGGTGTTGGTGCGCGTGTGCACTGCGTTCGTAAGCGCCCGGCTCCGGCTCAAACGGCGCCTGCTCCACCACTGCCAGTAAACCCAAGCCATTGATCATACGATCTAATACATGATCGTGCTGATAACGCACCCAGGTAGATGCAATTTGCAAGGGCACGTGCCGGTTGCCCAAGTGATAACATGCGCGCG
>JABSPW010000283.1 GCA_013214285.1 Halioglobus sp.
GGTCTAACTACAATCGAGAAATCCAGTTGTATCTGCATACAGCCCCGTTGCTTATCAACACGCGTCGTATGCTGGAGACGTTTCACCAGTCTTATGCAGAAGTACTTAGTTTTTTGGTTAAAGCTAGTTATATGCAAAGCAAGGTCAGTGAGACGCCTGCGATGCAGTCTTCCCGGCTGTATACGTTGGCGAATTAAAATCTTAAACAAAGGTGCAGTATGAAAAAATGTCTCAGGTATCTGTTGCTTCTGTTAGTTTGCAGCGTGGCTTCTGCAGAAGAACCCGGGTTGACCGTGATCCTTGGCAAGCCAATTATTTATCTAGCGCAAAACAATACAAAATTCACCGCCAGGTATGGTGCGTTATCGGATAATAGTCTTTCATTTATTAAAATAACGTTTCCAGATGGTGTCGAAAAAACCTTGCCTAGAGCGCTTGCGGCGTCCGGCGAGCGCTATTCAGATGAAAGAGAGCTCGAGTGGTGGGAGCATCAAGGCAGTATTTGTCTAAGTAAACGTGACAATAAAACACAGGACTGGCTGCGCTGTTATTGGAAGCTCAAGGAAATGCATTAAAACCGGCGCGTAACAAGATACGGTGGCGCGTTGCGGCCACTAAAAGCGTGGTTTTCGCTGGAAAGCTGCGCTACTAAGGGGTTGTGCCATGCTGCAGTGGGCCGGGGGCAGCGCATCGTGCAGCCGCTTTGATGTTCTGATCTTCTTCTTTGGCTGGATTTGACGCTCCAGTTGAGAGAGACTACGGAAGCGGGTCTTTAATCTTTAAGGTGACGCCTGGTACACGAGCATGCGGCTCGCGATGCCAGCGCTCTTTTTGATTGCCGCTGTGGCTCACGATAGCCTGATATCAAACAACATATGTTTCATGTTTTTGCCATCGGCTAAAAATAAGAGAAGAGTCTATGCATCGATGGTCGAGTAGCGTGCTTTGTGTCGTCAGCCCTTTTGTTGCCATTGGCGCGGTGGCACAACAAGCTCTGGAAGAGATCGTGGTGTCGGCGCGCAAGGTCGAAGAAAATAGCCAGACCGTGCCGATCTCCATGAGCGTGTTAACGAAAGAGAAAATACAAAGCATCAATGCCTTCGATTTCACCGAGATCGATCGCATTGTGCCCAGTTTGCAACTGGCCGCTAGCAGCCCCGCCTCGGCCACACTGAAGATTCGCAATGTCGGGCCGGATTTTTTTGCATTGGCGTTCCCGGCGGCTGTTGCGGTCTATGTCGATGGCGTACCGCAGGCGCAGCCGGGTACTGTTTTTTCTACCATGTTGGATATCTCACGCATTGAGGTGCTCAATGGCCCACAGGGCACACTGTATGGCAAGAATGCACCGGCGGGGCTTATTTCTATCTACACCAATACTCCCATCATGAATGAATTTGGTGGTTATCTCACTAGCAGCTACAGTTCCTGGGATACCACCAATAATATGGCGGCGGTTGATATTCCCCTGCTCGAAGATCATCTTGCCATGCGTGTTGCAGGAATGTATGCCCGCTCCGACGGCTACATGGATAATGCTGTGCCCGGGGTGAACGAAGCCAATGGCAAAGACCATAAAGCGCTGCGCGCAAAACTGCTGTGGCAGCCTGATGACAGCGTACAGCTGTTGTTTAGTTACTACCATGCGGACCTGACAACCGATGATAACAACTTTGGCTTCAAGGGCCCCGTACCGGATGACAGAGGTTTGACTAATTACGAATCCGACTACGACGATTACCAAGTGTTCAAGGGAGTCCCCAGTTTTTCCAACACAGAGTTGGACGATTTCAACCTGAATCTGCAATGGGCATTGGATACAGTAGAATTCCGACTGCTTGCGCAATACCAGGATCTGGATAT
>JABSPW010000284.1 GCA_013214285.1 Halioglobus sp.
AGGTTCGCTTCCTGCATTTGCACATCATAGGCCGAGGCGTATTCCACCGGGGGCAGGTAGTGCCCGGCCGTAGCAGTTCCCCGACTTTCACTGAGTTGGACGGGCTAGGTGGTTTACACCCTGAAGACACCGTACCGGGATGGAACGACATAAGCGGCCTTCGACCCGGTGGATTTCGTTGCCCGTTTGGCGGCTCTGGTGCCAAAGCCGAGGGTCAACCTCACCCGCTACCATGGTGTTCTCGCTCCAAACCATCGCTGTCGTGGAATAGTCACACCAGCCAGGTGTGGGAAAGGCATCAAGTCTATCGCCAACGCAGAAGTCCGCACACCCGCCGAGCGCCATGCCGCCAGAGCCTGCCCCGCGTTACCGGGTATGACCTGGGCCCAGCGCCTAAAACGCGTGTTCAGTATCGACATCGAGGTCTGTGGCCGCTGCGGTGGTTCTGTCAGGGTCATTGCCAGCATTGAGGACCAGGACGTCATGCCCGATAAAGCGGGGCAGGCTCTCGATCGAATACTGACTCACCTGCGCCAGAAAGAACAGGAAACACCGACTCGGCCATTGCTGGTGCCACCGACCAGAGCGCCACCTGGGACGCTGCCTCTTTTCGCTGGGAAGGATTCCAGCACAACAGCACTACACCAGCAAGGAAGCCAGTGAAAACCGCATGGCATGAGCTGTTGCGTACTCTCGTTCAGGAATGAACGCATTTGAATGGCATGCTCAACGCCGCGAACAGGGTTTTCGGGTCAATAGCAGGAAACTGCGACAGGCCAGCAGGTCCAGTCGACACAATCAGCGAGGATGTCTACTCTCGATAGGCCGTTAATATTTCCTATCCTTCAAACCCAGTATCAGTTTCTCGCGCCTCTATCCAGGAAGAGTCTGAAAGCACACCATAGGTCATAGACAGTGTTGATTTGCATTTAAAACTGACCCAGGATTTGCATCTAATATTGACCCACCCTGAACGCCAGATTATGGCGTAGTTTTAGGTTTCTTGCTGCTCTTTCCTTCCTCCTGATTGATCGTTGAATGCTTCAGCCGGTAGCTGTCATTTCCTGTCTCCAAGATATGGCAGTGATGGGTGAGTCGATCCAATAGTGCCGTAGTCATCTTCTCGTCCACAAACACAGAGGACCATTCGGCGAAGCTGAGGTTGGTGGTAATGATGATGCTGGTGCGCTCGTACAGCTTGCTGATCAGATGGAACAGCAATGCGCCACCGACCTGGATGATGGGCAAGTAGCCCAGTTCGTCGAGGACCACCAGATCGGTGTGCACGAGGCGATTGGCGATTCTACCTTGCTTGCCCTCGCGTTTTTCCTGCTCCAGCTGATTCACAAGTTCGATGGTTGAGAGGAACCGCACGCGCTGGTGGTGATGCTGGATGGCCTGAACGCCAATGGCTGTCGCCAGGTGTGTCTTGCCCGTGCCAGGCCCGCCGACCAGGACCACGTTCTGGCTGTCTTCTAAGAACTGGCAGCGGTGCAATGACTTCACCAGGGCCTCATCCACTAGGCTCTGGCTAAAGTCGAAGCCGGTTAGGTCCCGGTAGGCCGGGAACTTGGCCACCTTCATCTGGTAGTTGATCGAGCGCACATCCCGCTCAGAGGCTTCGGCCTTCAGCAGCATTTCCAGCACCGGCACCGCCTGCTGGTAAGCCGGTGAGGCTTGCTCAGAGAGCGTGTTGATGGCATCGGCCATGCCGTGCAGCTTCATGGATTTCAGTGTGGTGATCATGGCATCAGGGTTCATAGCGTGTTCTCCGGAGTTTGTCGTAGCGTGCGGT
>JABSPW010000285.1 GCA_013214285.1 Halioglobus sp.
TGGTGCCCGTTACGAGACCGTCGGGTTGCGGCGAGATGATAGTTATACTTCTTGAGCACGATCTGGCTCGACGGCAACGTCACCTCCACTGCTAAACCGGCCAAACCTGCTGTTGCTCAGTATTACCAGCGTTCATTATCTAACTCGGCGCCCTTTAAAGTGGTTGGCATCAAACTGCTCAAGCAGAAACTTAATGTCTGGCTCCGCAAGTAGCTATGGGACCAGCAGAGAGTGGGCACTTAAAAATATCCCCCCGAGGGGCAAGGACGGGGCTGAGCTATTTGTAAGTACCCCACCCAAGAGTCCCGCGCAAATCTAGAGTTCTCAGCCATAATCAATGAGGCAAGGAGAACGACAATGCGTAAATCCCGATTCACTGAATCCCAGATTGTGAAGGTGCTGAAGGAAGTCGAAGGTGGCAGGCAGGTGATGGAAGTCTGTCGCGAGTATGGCATCTCGGATGCGACTTACTACAACTGGAAAGCCAAATACGGCGGCATGGAGGTATCTGACATACGGCGGCTGAAAGAACTTGAGGAGGAGAATGGGCGGCTCAAACGGATGTTCGCCGATCTCAGTCTTAAGCATGAAGCTCTGAAGGATATCGTTGAAAAAAAGCTCTAAGGCCGGCAGCGAAGCGCGAGCTCGTCGACTTCGCCAGGCAGATGCACGGGCTGAGTCTCAGGGCAGCATGCCAGATCCTGAACCTCAGTCGCTCTGTTTACCGCTACCGGCCGGACACGGCCAAGGATACGCCCGTGATTGAAGCCATTCAGGCGGTCGTTGAGGAATTCCCTGGCTGGGGCTTTCCCAAGGTGTACAAGACGCTGAGGCGGCGTGGATACGGCTGGAACCATAAACGTGTGCACCGCGTTTACTGCCTTCTGCGGCTAAACAAGCGCCGCAAAGGCAAGCGCAGGCTGCCTACTCGTAATCCGGAGCCATTGGCGGTGCCGAGCATGGCCAATCAGTGCTGGTCGATGGACTTTATGAGCGACACACTGCGCGATGGTCGTCGATTCCGCACCTTCAATGTCCTGGAGGACTTCAATCGGGAGATCCTCGCGATCGAGGTAGATCTTAATTTACCAGCTGCCAGGGTCATCCGGGTGCTGGATCGGATTGCTGAGCAAAAGGACTATCCAGAGAAAATACGCTGCGATAACGGGCCGGAGTTTGTGTCCATCGCGTTGGCAGGGTGGGCAGAGGATCACGCCGTCCATCTGGACTTTATCAAGCCAGGTAAGCCTACACAGAACTCGTACTTTGAGCGCTTCAACAGAACTTACAGAGACGAGATTCTGGACCTGTATCTATCTAGTTCTCAGGTGGGGGACCTGACGAAGGAATGGATGACGAAGTGCAACGAACAACGGCACCATGACTCTCTCGGAGACCTCACTCCGATCGAGTATTTGGTGGCCGCCAAACAGGCGGAAAACTCTAGTAATGCGTGGAGCTAATTACGGGATACTTACAAGCAGCTATGAACAGCGCTCGTGGCACAAATGCTGCGTTTACCCAACAAGCTAAAGTGCGGCTATAATCCAAAGAGACTAAGTGTTCGAGGGCATTGCTATTGGTTTACAGAATCAGGGCATTATTCATCATCGTGGCCGTCATCATAACTTTGACGAGCCTCTATTGGAGCTTTCGGTTGGTGAGCCCTCCGCCGCCAAAATTCCTGACTATGGCGACCGGACCTGCGGGCAGCGCCTACGAAAAATTAGGAGAGCTATATAAAGAGACTCTCGCAGAACAGGGCGTAGAGGTTGAACTGATAAGCAGTAG
>JABSPW010000286.1 GCA_013214285.1 Halioglobus sp.
AAGGGTGGCATGATGGACTTTGATGTTGTCATCGCCTCCCCGGACGCCATGCGGGTTGTCGGTCAACTCGGCCAGGTATTGGGCCCGCGAGGACTGATGCCAAACCCCAAGACCGGCACGGTGACTCCCGATGTGGAGACCGCGGTCAACAATGCCAAGGCGGGCCAGGTGCGCTACCGCACAGACAAGAATGGCATCGTTCACGGTGGCATTGGCAAGATTAATTTCGAACTGGATGCCATCAAGGGCAACCTGGAAGCGCTGCTGGCCGACCTGAGAAAGGGCAAGCGTGCTGCTTCCAAGGGTATCTATCTCAAGAAAATCAGCCTGAGTACCACGATGGGCCCGGGCATCACTATCGACCAGGCGTCGGTAGAAGAATGATCGAGTCGCCCTCACAAGGGGCGATTCCTCATGGCCGCGCAGGGAAGCGTGGCCGGTAGATCGGCAAGGGCCTACAGGCCAGGGGCGATCCGCTTTGAGGTCTTTGGACAAGGCTCAGGACTTATGTCCACAAGCTGAAAACTGAAGGCCATCAAAGACCGTAGGTGCCAGCGGCGGTTTTCCGCCAACGGCTTAATGACGCCTTTCGGCGTGGCCTACGCAGATGGTGAAAATGTTCACCACGCGAACGTGCAATCACATAGGTGTGTGGTTGCTTAACTTAGCAATCCAGGAGTAATGCAAGTGGCAATTGGACTCGAAGACAAGAAAGCAATCGTTGCTGAAGTCAATGAGACTGCCACCAGTGCCTTGTCCCTGGTAATCGCCGACTCACGTGGCGTTACCGTGGACGACATGACTGCCCTGCGCAAAGACGCGCGCGAAAACCAGGTAACCCTCCGTGTAGTGCGGAACACCCTGGCCAAGCGTGCCCTGGAAGGTACCGAATACGAGTGTGTTAAAGACTCGTTGTCCGGTCCCTCCCTGTTCGGATTTTCCATGGAAGATCCGGGTGCAGCAGCACGAATCTTCAAAGACTTCGCGAAAGAAAACGAAGAATTTGAAGTCAAGGTATTGGCGGTAGGCGGCCAGATGCTGGGTGCGGATCAAATTGACGTGCTGGCCAAGTTGCCGACCCGCGAACAGGCACTCTCGCAGTTGATGAGTGTCATGAAAGCGCCGGTAACCAAGCTGGTTCAGTCAATGAACGAAGTACCTGGAAAACTGGTTCGCACGCTTGCAGCGGTACGCGATCAGAAAGAGGCAGCGGCGTAAGCCCCTGCGGAAGAATTTTTATCAGCTAATTGGGAGATAGTAGTCATGGCACTGTCCAAAGACGAAATTTTGGAAGCAATTGCTGAGATGAGCGTGATGGATATCGTCGAGCTCATCGAAGCGATGGAAGAGAAATTCGGTGTGACCGCCGCGGCAGCAGTAGCCGCAGCTCCGGCCGCCGCAGCTGGCGGTGACGCCGGTGGCGCAGCCGAAGAGAAGACCGAGTTTGATGTTGTCCTCACCGCAGCCGGTGAGAAGAAGGTCAATGTCATCAAGGTTGTCCGCGCGGTAACCGGTCTCGGCCTGAAAGAAGCCAAGGGCCTGGTTGATGGCGCACCTTCGCCCATCAAGGAAGGCGCACCGAAGGACGAAGCCGAGGACATCAAGAAGCAGCTTGAAGAAGCTGGCGGCTCTGCCGAACTCAAGTAGGTTCGACAGTGATCTGGCTTCGGTCGGACAAGGACAAGGCTGGTGGAGCGGAAGCCCACCGGCCTTTTCCCGCTTCATGCGGGCAAGATTTTAAACACGCTGGGGAGTACTGATGGCATACTCGTACACT
>JABSPW010000026.1 GCA_013214285.1 Halioglobus sp.
CCGGAGTCATTGAAACCGGGTAGTGCCTGCGCGGACAGAAGAAGGTCGAGAGTAGACCGATTGCCCTTATTGCCGACGTCAACCCAGAAACGGAAATCCTTATCGTAGGCCCGCATCATGTGCAGCATAAATTCAGCGTCATCCAAAATAGGCCGAGGAAACTGGTTAAAAGCCTCGCGCTCCTCCTCTGTGCGCGCGCTATCTGCTTGGCCCCGCTGGAATCGCTCAAGCCTCTCATAAACCGCCTGCATACTCTCCCCATCCCAGTCCTTCACAGGCGCCCCGTCAAAAATCATCAGTTCCAGATCACGCACCACAAGGTTATCCGGAAGACCCAGCCTGGACTTGAGGTGAGCAAGATTGCGCCCACGACGACCATAGTGCCAGTCTTCGCGGAAGCGCCGTATGAAATTCGGGTCATTTAGCAAGGCCATGCGGCCATCGACATCGTCATACTCCTTCGCGATTAACTCACAAGTAGAATCCAGTTCCTCATACAAAGGGGAGACAATGCCATCCGACCAAACGCGGAAGTTCGTGCCCAGTGCCTGAAAATGTATGTTACCTTTGAGCAGCTTGCTATTGAGCATTGCAGCGAAGCCAAGCAAACCTTTGTGGGCATTCGGACTCAGTACGAACTCAATCGCCGACAGGGCTGACGTTTTCAGCGTTTTGCCAAACAACAAGCCACTGGAAAAAAGAAAATACAGGAAGGCTTTACTACGCTTTTCGATGATCGGAGTGGTCTGCCATACCCTATTGTGTTTCCGCACTACCTTCAACAAACGTTTCATTTCTCCGAATTTTGCGAACTGTGTAGGGATTCGCTTGTCAGTATTGGGTTCATTTGCCAGGTAATGGAAGGGCAGTCCATCGGTACTCATGCCCAGATAACCCTGGGACATTGCCTCCTCAAGCAATCGTTCCATCAGCGCGAGCTCTGCATCGCTAGGGTCGCGACTGACGCTATCCTCCAAGCCCATTACTTCTACCCTCAGCATAGAGTGGGGAATGAAGGCGCCCACATTGGGCCCCAGAGGCATCTTGTCAAAATGATCAAGATACTCGCCTGTATTATCCCATTTCACCGCCTCAACACACTGACGCAATACAGACTTGGGAATATTTTCCACTCGGGTGAAGCAATCAACGATAGGGTTCTGTTCCCCGCTCTGCTGACGACCGAAGCAGGTGCCAAGGCTGCAGTTACCCACCAGTACCGTGGTTGTACCGTGTCGAACGACCTCAGGCAGGCCGGGCTCCAGATCAACTTCTAGATCCAGATGGGTGTGAATATCCAGCAGGCCAGGCATCAACCAACGACCCTTACCCTCTACAACTTGGCCAGCCTCCGCAACTGGCAATCCTGCACCTCGCGCCGCAATCTGACCATTTTTCACGGCAATATCCTGCTCTATAGGCACCGCGCCGGTGCCGTCGATGATCAGTGCATTACGAATCAAGGTGTCCCAAGCCGGTTCCGACATACCCCATACCTCACTGTCTTTCGAGGCGCCGATGCTACCCACCGGCGGTCCTATGCTCTATGCTGCAGGCTCCGGCCCGCGGCCGAAAACTAGACCCGCTACTATAGCCAATCCCGGGAGATCAGGCGAATGGGGCACATTTCTTTCAACAATAACTACGCACGACTGCCAAAACAGTTTTATACACGACAAAAACCCATCCCGGTGCGCGCACCAGGGCCCATCCGTGTGAACCGCGAGCTCTCTCTCGCACTGGGCATAGACCCCGATTGGCTAGCGTCGGCAGCCGGCACCGCCGTTATCGCCGGCAATGCGGTCCCAGAAGGTGCAGACCCTATTGCCACTGTCTATGCGGGGCATCAGTTCGGCGGCTATAACCCTCAACTTGGCGACGGGCGCGCTCTGTTGCTGGGAGAAATTCTGACTGCAGACGGTAGGCGCTACGATCTGCAGCTGAAGGGGTCTGGCCCAACACCCTACTCACGAGGCGGAGACGGCCGGTCGCCACTGGGCCCGGTGCTCAGGGAGTACATTCTAAGTGAAGCGATGTTTCGTCTCGCTGTTCCTACCACGCGTGCGCTCGCTGCAGTCACGACGGGCGAACGGGTCATACGCGAGGACATTCTGCCTGGTGCCGTTCTAGCACGAGTAGCAAGCAGCCACATCCGCATCGGTACTTTCCAGTACTTCACTGCGCAGGGCGATCACGACTCATTACGTTTGTTAGCCGACCACGTCATCGAGCGCCATTACCCCGACTTGCGTGAGACAGAAAATCCCATACTGGGACTGCTTGAATGTGTGGTAAAGAAACAGGCTCAGCTCGTAGCCCGCTGGCAGCTACTAGGTTTTATACACGGCGTAATGAATACGGACAATGTGCTCGTTAGCGGTGAAACGATCGACTACGGACCCTGCGCGTTCATGGATGCATTCAACCCCGCTCAGGTATTCAGCTCTATTGACCATGGTGGGCGCTACGCCTACCGCAATCAGCCCGGCATCGCACAATGGAATCTGGCCTGCCTCGCCAACGCCCTGATGCCTATCCTTCACAGTCAACAAGAACAGGCGACAGCCCTGGCGCAGCAAGCTATTGATGCTTTCCCCGACCACTTTCTCGAAGCCAATTCGTGCGGCATCGCAGATAAGCTGGGTTTGCAGGCGCTAAGCAAGGCGGATGTTGCGCTGGTCGAGGATCTGTGGCAACTAATGACCGAATACGCACTGGACTTTACGTTGACGTTCCGTCGCCTGGCAGACCTCGCGGACAACACGTCCTCGGACACGGTTGCCGAGTTATTCGAATTCCCGCAAGCCATGCAGCCCTGGCTGGAGCGTTGGCGCGCGCGCTCAACACAGGACACTCATTCAGCTGCTGATCGACAGTCGAAAATGTATAGTGCTAATCCGGCATTCATCCCTCGAAACCACTTGGTCGAGAAAGCAATCGTCGCCGCGACTGAAGAATCCGATTTCAGTCACTTCGACGCTTTGGTCGATGTATTGGAGCGACCCCATCAATACCATGCGTCACTGCAGCAATTCGCCACACCGCCGCGGGACGAAGAAGTAGTCAGACAAACCTTTTGCGGAACCTGAGACCTGCCTAACATTCCATGTATTCGCCAGGAGAAGAAATTTAAAATACTATATATTCGCCAATAACAAGATTAGCGAGACAAGCATTTATGCGCCTGACCGTAGTGATTCCTTGCTACAACGAGATCAACACGATCGAAAAGATTGTTGATGCAGTCAGTAGATCTACCTATTCAGACAAAGAGATTATCATTGTCGACGACTGCTCAACGGATGGGACCAAAGAAATGTTACAACAGAGCATTACAAGCTCCGGGCTGGTCGATAAGATTTTTTACCATGATAAAAACCAGGGCAAGGGCGCCGCATTGCGTACGGGTATCAGTGCCGCAACAGGCGATATAGTCATCATTCAGGATGCCGATCTTGAGTACGACCCAAACGAATATGAAACCGTTATACAAATGATATTGGAAGGGAAAGCAGACGTCGTATACGGATCGCGTTTTATGGGCGATGGCCCACACCGGGTGGTTTATTTCTGGCACATGATGGGAAACAAGCTGATCACACTCGTTTCAAACATGTTCACAAACCTGAACTTCACGGATATCGAAACCTGTTATAAGGCTTTTAGACGGGAGATTATACAAGCTATAGAAATCGAGGAAGATCGCTTCGGTTTTGAACCAGAAATCACAGCAAAAATTTCAAAAATTGACTGTAGAATTTACGAGGTAGGCATATCCTACTACGGGCGCACCTATGCCGAGGGCAAAAAAATAGGTTGGCGCGATGGAGTTCGCGCAATGATCTGCATTGTAAAATACAGCCTACTTCGATGAAGGTCGTCAGCTATTTTTTTGTTGGCGCAACAGCAGCAATTGTCGATATTGCTGTGTTCGGTATTCTGGTAAAAATCTTTTCCCTACCCTGGTTCCCGGTAGCCATTTTCAGCTTCATTCTTGCGACTACGGTTAACTACGCACTGTCTGTCCGCTTTGTTTTTGAGAGTCAGGTGAGGTTTTCGAGGCAGCAGGAAATGTATCTAGTTTTTTTCGTCAGCGCGATAGGACTTTTTTTTAACCAGCTCTTCCTGTGGCTCTTTATCGAGCAATGGAAGATAGACGAGCTGCTGTCAAAATTAATGGCCAGTGCCGCTGTATTCTTTTGGAACTACTTGTCGAGGCGAACTTATATTTTCAGGAAGCAGACATGAAAGAGCAGCTCCTGGAGCCCTTACTCCGCAGCATGCGACTGCGACAGGTACTCCCGTATATAAAGAAGTACCCACACTGTCGATTACTGGATATCGGTTGCGGCTGGGAAGCCAGGCTGCTACATGCCGTGGAGCCGAGCATTGCACAGGGAGTAGGCATCGACTTCAAGGCACCTACCATTAGCAACGACAAACTGACTACTGTCTCCACCCGAATGGACAAACGACTTCCGTTTGAAGACGCTAGCTTCGATCTGATTACCATGCTGGCAGTCCTGGAGCATCTAGAGCACCCCGAGGCGATTCTGCGGGAGTGTGCTCGCGTGCTGAGACCCGGTGGGGGACTGTTGCTCACAGTGCCGAGCTGGCACGCTAAACCAGTGCTTGAGTTCCTTGCTTTCAAAGCCGGCATCGTCAGTGCTGAAGAAATACGCGATCATAAGCGCTATTTCAATAGGGAAGATCTTTATAAAATTTTTGACTCAATAAATGGATTGAATTTGAAAGAACATTTTTATTTCCAGTGGCGATTTAATAACAGGGTATTCGCGCTCCGTGGCGCCTGAGAGCAACGACACTCTAAATGATCAATTACCGCCATCAACCGACGCGCTGTGCCATTGGCATCCTTATCATTCTTCTACTGACAATGACAATAAGGATGATTCATTCCAACTATATCATTGGTTCCGATGGATTGGGCTACTACGCGCACGTTCGCTCCATTCTGATTGATGAGGATATGCACTACGCAAACGAGTTCCTGGATTTCAACCCCTTCGGCCACGCCGTCCCTGATCCATATCAGGTCACCGCAACAGGTCATGTGCCCAACCCCTATAGCGTAGGGCCGGCACTGCTCTGGGTTCCATTTTTTTTGCTAGCGCACGCACTCACCTTGATAGCAGGCTCTCTCGGCCTCAACCTCGCACCAGATGGCTACAGCATCCTGTACCAACTGTTCATTGGCTTCGGATCGGTCAGCTACGGCATCGCAGGATTGGCTCTCATTTACCGCATTCTAGTGCGTTTCTTTGAGACCCAAGAGGCTCTTATCGCGACGCTTTTGGTAACGCTGGCGACCAACGTTGTCTACTATCTCGCAGTAGAACCTGTTATGTCGCATGCCATGTCGATGTTTGCCGTGACGCTGTTCGCTTTTTTGTGGATGAAATCCATTGGCCAAAGAACGAAGGGAGAACTTCTACTGCTGGCCTTTGTAGGAGGCCTGATGATCATGGTCAGACCACAGAACGCATTGTTCTTGTCCCTGTTGGGCCTGGAGTGGCTGGGACTCTTCAAGACAAACAGAAGCTATCTAGATCACTGGCGTAAACACATTACCGATGGCTGTATATTCAGCGTGTTTCTTCTCGTCGCACTGCTGCCTCAGCTCGTGGCCTGGAAGATTCTCTATGGACAGTTCCTGGTCGACTCCTACGACGGCGCCAGTTTCGATTTCGCCCGTCCCGTTATTTTGGACAGTCTCTTTTCGTCCAGACACGGCCTGATCAGCTGGACGCCCATAGTGTTTCTTGCCCTCATGGGCATGGTGCTTTATTTTCGCAAAAATGTCAGGTTGAGCATCGCTTTGCTAGTTGCTTTTTTCCTTCAGGTATACATCAATGCGTCCTGGGTAGATTACTGGTGGTTCGGTGTAAGTTTTGGTTCTCGGCCCTATATGAACTGTAGTTTCATCTTCGCCTTTGGTCTGGCATACCTGCTATCTATTACAAGGAATATAAAACTTTTAACCTATCCCTTGTTTACAACGTTGGTGCTTTGGAACCTGTTGTTCGTTATTCAATTTACCCTAAATATGGTGCCTCAATCGGAGGCAGTGGATTTTGGAGAAGTTCTATCCAACCATTTCGAAATTCCGAATATGGTATTGCAGTATTTCTAAGTGGCTCCCAATGAATCAGAGGACCCAGTGACCTCCGTAACCGGCATATGCAAGGCTAACAAGAACTTGATACTGCTTGCGCAGCTTTTGCTATTACTTTTGGCGTTTACGAACACAGGGTGTTCCGATAAGGATAGTGCCGACGATCCCATCGCTGCGCACACGGGCAATTTCGAAGAGGAGCCCGAATCTCCTCAACTCGTGGATTGCGATGTCGGACAGCCGGATTGCCGCAAGGTCGTGGACTGCAGTGATGGCGAAAAATGCGTAAGCCGCGGTGTCACTTTCGATGTTGACGCGTGTGCAGAAACGGAAGAAACGCAAAAGTGCAAGAACTTCCAAGAGCGACTGCAGCACGTCACATTGATTTCAGATGCTTACAACTTCGTTACCTCGCCCTTCACGGAGGAAACATTGAGTGCCGAGTATATTGCGTCATTAGCGCGACCCTGGAGCCTCGCCTTCCTGCCGAATGGCGTGATACTGGTGACTCATATTAGCGGCGAAATCAGTATGATAGAACGCAGCAAAGTCACTCCTTTGAAACACGATATGGAAATACTGGCTCCACCGGGCACCGGCGGATTACTCGGAATGGCGGTAGATCCAAATTTTTCCGAGAACAACTTTATTTATCTCGTTTATACTCACGCCTATTTCGACGAACTGGACCCTGACCACCCTTTCGATCGAAGGCTGATCAACAGGGTGTCACGTTTGACCCTGGTAGACGATCATCTCAAAGACGAGGTCATACTCTTGGACAGGATACCGGCGTCACTGCAGCACGCAGGTTCAAGGTTGAAATTCGGTCCCGACAGCAAGCTGTACCTCACCACCGGCGATGCAGATCAGGATGCGATGTCACAATTGTGGTCATTCTACGGCGGAAAAATCCTGCGCATGAATTCGGACGGGACAGTACCCAAGGACAATCCTTTGCCCGGCAGCCATGTGTTCTCATTAGGGCATAGAAACCCTCAAGGTATTGCCTGGCACCCGGAAACCGGGGATCTCTACGCCAGCGAACACGGCCCCAAACGCTACGACGAAATCAATCGAATCCTCCCCGGCCGGAACTACGGCTGGGGCAGCTATCGATGCAATGATCCATCGCGGTGGGGACGCAGAAAGCCGACGGGTGAATACATCTACCCACTGGTTTGCCCCAAGTACTGGAATCTCTCCCCCAGCGGGATGGTGTTTGTTGCAGACCCCCTTAGCCCATGGTTTGGCAGTCTATTCGTTGCCTCCCTCAGAGGAAAACACCTGCACCGCTATGCATTCGACGGCGATGAGGTCGAGGTCGATGAAATTTTCTATGTCGTGGAAAACGAATTCCTGCGCCAACAAAACGGCCGGGGACGGATGAGCCAGAGAATACGCGATGTCGCCTACCACGAGGGCTCGCTCTACATCATTGGCGACTATGCAGGGATCATCAGGTTATCCCCACAAGCATACCCCGGTGCCGCCGACGCGCCGGCGGCACCGGTTCTCCCATCAACCTCCGTGCATTCCACAGTCAGTGGATCCGCGAAGTGAAAATTCAGGCCATCGCGACCTGAACACCGCTCTCAGTTAGTTGCGTCTTCTGCCACTTCCTTGGTTTTGTCCCAGGCTTTTCCAGCCGCTTCCGACGTGGCATCTGCAGCATCACCCGCAGCGTCCTTGGTCGCATCCCAAGCCTCACCCGTCACCTCACCGGTCTTACCTGCCACCTCCTTGGTCTTGTCCCACGCCTCACCGGCAGCCTCTGATGTGGCGTCCGCCGTGTCACTGGCCACTTCCTTGGTCTTATCCCATGCCTCACCGGCAGCCTCTGACGTGGCGTCTGCCGTGTCACTGGCCACTTCCTTGGTTTTGTCCCACGCATTGCCGGCAGCATTAGAGGTGGCATCGGCAGCATCTCCCGCCGTATCTTTAGTAGCCTCCCAGGCACTCGAGCCCGCAGCAGCAGCAGCGTTGCCAGCATCTGTCATCGCATCACCTGCGTCCTGTGCAACACCTTTGGCCGACTCCGTCATAGTGGCAGCTTTTTCCTTGGCTTCCTCTTGGCTGCAACCCACCAAAACACCGAGAGCCAGCACAAGGAGTAGAGAACAGTAGTTTTTTGCGGAAATCATCATGAATCCTCGAATTGTTAAAGTCATAGCGGCGTTACCGCCCACCTAAGTCTAGTCGGTTTTTCAGCATGTGCCGGAATCATGAGCCAAAACTGGTTATCAAGCAGCCAGCTCAAGCAGATCAATAGGCTGCGAGGTCGTTTATGTCCAGGCAGTCCAGTATAATCGCCTCACTTTCGACAGACCTGACCTGCGGACGCGAGCTCCCAACAGAACATGGAATTTTTTGGTAAATCCCTTTCCGGCCCTTTCACCATTCCATCCGGTATTGTCACCACCGCAACACCCATTATCCAGTATTTTTTGGATCACATACCCGAGGTAGGGGTTATTACAACCAAGAGTATCGGCCCCGAAGCTCGCACAGGCAATCGTGAACCGGTCTACAGCCAATACGCGCCCGGCTGTTTCGTCAACGCCATCGGACTGACCAATCCGGGCGCATCGCGCTCATTGGAATTACTGAAAAACTTGAGCATCCCGGCAGATCGCTTTCTGTTGACATCTATTTTTGGTGCCAACATTGAAGAGTTCGTGACGGTCGCGAAAATGCTGGCACCCGTATCAGATGGTCTTGAATTGAACCTGTCTTGCCCACACGCCAAGGGCTACGGCATGGCAATGGGCCAGGATCCCAACCTGGTGCGCGACATTACTGCTGCAGTCAAAGCTGCGGTAGATATTCCGGTAATCCCCAAACTAACACCGAACGTTCCGGACATCGGAGCAATTGCAAAGGCCGCCGCTGAGGGCGGCGCGGACGGGCTGTGTGCCGTCAATACGGTGGGGCCAGGCTCTACGGTCGCTCACGGCCATCCCGTATTAAGCAATGGCGAGGGAGGTATATCGGGCAAGGGTGTATTGCCCATCGCCTTGAAATGCGTGCAGGCAGTTGCCACCTCAACGGATCTTCCCGTTATCGGTTGCGGTGGCATCAGCAGCGCCGAGGATGTGCGCGCGTTCACCTCTGCCGGTGCGACCATTGTCGGTATAGGGTCGGCACTTACCGGTCTAACTACCGATGAAATTGCCGCTTATTTCAAGACCCTTAAAGAAGACCTCGACTGCAGCAGCAACATTGCAGAGAGCCATGTCCGGTATGACATCGATATGGCATTCCGCCCCGTGACCCTGGCCCATAAAACTCGCGTATGTGATGATATTGCACTGCTCACCTTCGACCGCAAGATCAACGTGCGGGCCGGGGAATTCATCTTTCTGTGGTTACCGGGTCTGGGAGAGAAGCCCTTCTCCGTCCTCGCTGATGATCCGTTTACGCTGGTATCCATTGACGTGGGCATCTTTACTCACGCCCTGTTGGATATACCGCTAGGCACCGAAGCGTATGTGCGCGGCCCTCATGGAATTCCTGTCGCTCCAGGAGAGGATACTAAAATTATCGCCGTGGCCGGCGGTACCGGTCTGGCTGCTGTCTATCAAATCGCACGAGACTTTGGCAATGCTGAGGTGTATGCCGGTGCACGTAACTCAGAGCGTCTTTACTTCCTGGAGGAATGTCAGCACGTCGCCGAAACGCGCGTAGCAACAGATGACGGCAGTGCGGGTTATCACGGGCTAGTGACCGATTTGTTGCGCGAACGGCTGCAGGCTATGCCAGCGGAAGAACGCCGCCAGCTGGTGTTTTTTAACTGCGGCCCAGAGCCCATGGTACACGCCGCTATTGCAGTACAAAAAGAATTCTGCGAGCCGCATCAGATTTTCAGCGCCATCGACTACCTGACCAAGTGTGGCGTCGGGATCTGCGGTGCCTGTGCCGCACCGGACGGCCGCCGCCTCTGTGTCGACGGCCCCTTCCTGGAAGCCCGGTGACAATTTTTAATCTCTCAAATGGATATGCAGGCCATGGCAAACAATAAGGGTGTGTATCACGCTCGATGGGAGCAGTCCTTCGTCCGGATTATGACACCGCTGGAAGAGTTCATCCAACGCCAAACCACTAGCGGTGTCCTGTTGATGATCTGCGCCGTGATCGCCCTGTTCATCGCAAACAGTGCACTTTATGAAAAGTACGAGCACTTTCTGCATACTTACGCCGGCTTCGTGATAGGTGATTTTAAATTTCAGCTCTCAGCACTGCACTGGATCAACGAGGCTCTCATGGCCGGCTTCTTTTTTATCATGGGTCTTGAGCTAAAGCGCGAACTGCTCGTAGGCGAACTCGCCTCACCAAAACAGGCCCTCCTGCCCATCACAGCCGCCCTTGGGGGCGTATTGATTCCCGCAGGCGCCTATCTCGTGGTCAACTGGTCTAGCGGCAGTCTAAGTGGCTGGGGCATTCCCATGGCTACGGATATCGCCTTTGCCATCGGCGCACTGAGCCTGCTCGGTGCCAGAGTGCCGAAGAATCTGGTGACATTCCTCATCGCGCTCGCGATTGTCGACGACCTGATCGCTGTGGCTGTTATCGCCCTGTTCTACACCGAGCACATCGACGTAGTTACCCTGATCTATGCCGCAGGCTGCACGGGACTGCTGGCGGCCATGAACCTCTGGGGAATACGACGGCCACTGCCTTACGCCGTGGTGGGAGCCGTGTTGTGGGCCGCCATGCTGGCCAGCGGCATCCACGCCACTATTGCCGGTATCATAGTTGCGTTTGTGATTCCTATTCGTCCCAAGTTCGAACCACAGACGTTTATCGACAGGATCAAGGAAAGCGCCCATAAAATGCAAAAGGCCATCGGCGATACCCCCGACATCATCCATAACAACCGCTTCCGCTCCCTGGTCACAGCATTGGACGACGGCGCTACGCTGGCGCAGGCGCCGGCCCAACGGCTAGAGCACATGCTGCACATCCCCGTCGCTTATATCGTGATCCCGATATTCGCCCTCGCCAATGCTGGCATTCCCATCGACTTCGAGAGTTTTGGCGAGTATCTGGAAAACGCTATCACTGTTGGTGTTCTCGTAGGTCTACTGGTGGGCAAGCCCCTGGGTATTGTGGGCTTTACCTGGCTTACCGTGAAGGTCGGCTGGGCGGAACTTCCGGCCGGACTTAACATGAAACATATTTTTGGAGTCGGCATGCTGGGTGGTATCGGCTTCACCATGTCAATCTTTATTGCTGATCTGGGCTTTGCCAGCTCGCCGCACGATCTCCTTATGGCAAAGACTGGTATCTTGCTGGCCTCTGCTATCGCCGGACTCGGTGGCTTTTGCTGGCTACTGCTGCATACCAAAAAGCCATCTGAACCAGATTAAGTACCCAAAGAGATAAGAACAAAAGGAGTACAACAGCGTGGCACTTAACCCGGGACCCATGCGGGTCATACACAATTTTTTCACGACCAAATCGGAGGTGCTGGCAGATCTCGACAAGCACGATATGTGGCCCACCGTCTACGTGTCCAACCGAATGGAAGAACTGCCTTTGCACTGGCACGATGTGGATAACTGCGGCTACGTCATGGAGGGCAAAAGCTACGTGCTAGACGAACATGGCGTCCGCACCGAGCTCAGCGCAGGCGACAAGCTGGTTATCCCCGCAGGGGCCATTCATGCAGAAGGGGAGGTCACGGACCGCATGGTATACATTGTTGGCATCTCGGTAGCAGAGAACCTGTTCGACAAACTGGCGTTACTGGACCCCAAAACCAGTCCGCTGAAATCCTGAATTGTGGACCGTTCATTCACTGGGTTTCCAAATAGCGGATCAAGGCTGCCCGGTCAGCGTCATCTGGCACGCCGTAGGCAGCCATGGCGGTCCCCGGCGCGAATGCCGAGGGATTATCGAGAAACGCATCCAGCATCTGCACATCCCAGTTGCCCTTGATAGACCTCAGCGCTGGGGAGTAATCAAAGCCCGGAACGGAAGCTATACGACGACCCAACACACCGTGCAAACTGGGCGCAATGGCCTGTGCGCTGCCAACCGGTTCGTGACAGCGCTGACACTGGCTGTACACCTCTCGACCCGCATTCGGATTCATGCGCCGAGACAGTACCGTAACCTCTTCGTCGTCAGTCCAGAGCACTATTCTGCCGTCCTTGGCCTGAACCAGGTCTCTGACCCGTTCTCCAACAAAAATGGGTTCCGCATAGACAACGCGATTGCCATGCAGCCTTAATCTGAATAGCGTTTCACTCTTTAGCGTCGCAATCAAAAGGTCGCCTTCCCAGCGCGGGAATTGCGCACCTCCCAGTTGAATGAGATTCGAGATAGCAATACCTGGTACGAAAGCGTGCACCGGTTCGATAAACTCGCCGTGGTTTTTCCCATCGGGGTTCAGCGGCCAGGTGCGCTGGCCGTACCAGGTACCATACGTGGCTAACGGCCAGCCATAGTTACCCCCTTCGTCCAGGCGGTTGATTTCGTCACCACCCGCCGGCCCATGCTCGGTGACCCAAATCTGTCCGGCGGCGTCCACCAACAAACCCTGCGGATTACGATGGCCGCTCGTGAAAACGTCTGCCGTTCCATGCAAATCCAACACCAATACCTTGCCGTAATCAGCGGAAAGATCCTGAGATAGCGCGGGCTCGTTGCGTCCGTCTTTGCCATGATCTCCTGTCGTCATCAGCAGTCGACCGGGGCTCAACCAGGCGAGGCGGCCGCCAGTTTCCACCGGATCTATGGGAAGTTCGACACAGGGCTGCGTCTCGTAAATACGCGTCCATTGTCGCAACTCCATATCGCCATCGTCCGCCTCGGGCAGCGCCGCACGCGAGACGCCCAAAGTGAAGCACTTTTCATCCGGATTCCATATCTGGTGCGCCACCAGTAGCTGATCGCCACCGGTTGTGGGCTGAACCAACAGGTCAGTGACCCGAAAAGGAAACCCCACCCTACCCTTATCTCTTGCATAAAACGCCTCGCGTCCTTCAAGGGGAGAGTCCAGCGGCAACCTTGCCGCAACCAGCTCATCACCCGGCACAGACCAGTCCAGCCGGTAAAACTCGCCATCACCTGTCACTGCGATAAAACCATCGCCCTGCGCAACAAGCCCACCTCCCTGAACGTCCGGCTTCGTCGGGACAACCGGAAAATCCGCTCTGTCCATGACGTACAGAGCAGAATTCACACGGTCCACTGCCTCCTCTTCATATCGTTCACCCCGACTAGACATCCAAAAAACCAAAACGACTACAAGCAGTAATAGGATGACTCGTAGTAAACGAAATAGGCCTGCATTGCAGAGTAATGGGGTTATAGCCAAGACAAGGCCAAGAATAATCGAGCTAATCAATACCAGCCGTGAGAATTCCAATTCCGCCACAAAGTACAGACCACCGATACTGACCACAAAGCACACGATCCCCAAAACGATGGCCAAGTGAATAGTGATACCGCGTTTAGATTGCGCGAAAACATACAATAAGACGGCGTACAGCAAGTAGCCCACGCTCAGCATGTAGAATGGCAGTAGTCGCTGCAGCGGCAGACCCCAAAGCACCAAGCCTTGGTACAGAAAGACAGGCAGAGTAATTAGCAAAAAACACGAAAAAATTGACCACGTTGCATAGGCAAGCGGCGACAGGCGCTGACGCCCTAGTCTGCAGCCCACCAGTAGTCGAAAAATATTGATCACTTCGTCTACCTTATCGCTACGCGCCGCGCGATCACCTGAAAAAATGGTCCCACGGCTAACAGTGCAATACGAATAAATCGAAATTGAGCAATACGATTGTATAGCCGTGCCAGGAATGCCCGGCGCGGGGTGAAATGAGCTATTTCCTCCGAAGGCACCTGCGGCACGCGCAATTGATACTGCAGACCCACATGTCGCCGCAGCTCCCGCGCTATCTCCCAGGTGCTTAATAACTTCGTGCCACTGTAGTCCTGCCCATTCCGCCAACGCACATAGGGCTGTTGCCAGCGACGGGGCAGCCAGCCAACACCCCAGAGAAACACATGAGGCTCTGCTGCAAGACTGAATCGGTTCGGCGTTGAGATAGCCATACTCGCTCCAGGCTTGAGTACACGGCGTGCCTGCGCGATCGTTGCGCCTACATCGCCGACGTGCTCGATAGAATCGTAAAGCGTCACTGCACCCAAGCTATCATCAGCGACAGGCAGGGCCTCCGCCCAAGCACAAGCCAGTCGCGCCACGCCCCCATGGGCCTCGACCATATGTTTTGCGGCGACCAACATGGTCATTGAGGCATCGATGCCAGCCGCCAGGAATCCCATCGCGCTTGCCTCTGCCAACAAGCCACCACTGCCGCAACCCACATCCAAGAACAACTCTTTCTTGGACAAGCAAGGCGCAAGCCAGCCTTCAATTTGAACGCGTAAGCGCTGCGGCGAATCCAAGATCTGCCTGACGCGAAAGGCACGCGTTGCATCATCGTGCTCTGGTCGGTCACACAGTTTGTCCATGACCGACTCTAGACTTGCACCGCGACAAGCAGCAGAGAGTCGCCGAGCATCAGCAAGGTCATCATCGGCATAAGTTGAAATGCCATCCCGAGCTCGCAAGTCGGGGATGCCGTCAACCGCTGGATAGTTTGCTCCACACTCGGCACAGGTTATCGAATCCTCAGACTGTTGTTGCAGCGATCCGAAGCACTGGATACAACGCCACAGACTTGCCGTACCCTCTCCGGTCTCGATTACCCACTGATCGCCCATAACGGAATTCCAGCCCCTGATAATCACATCACGCGTACTTTCACCCGTTCAACATCATACTTGACGGAACTCTAGAAATGCACACCCTTCATCAACGACCCCAAGGCCACCTGTTCGTTAGAGGCTTCTACTTTACCCACTTGTTTCTCGCCTCGTGCCGCGGCGGAGTCCCCGAACATCCGAAACACGGTATTCATTAGAACTTCCGAGACCTTCGGTGCGACTGCAGACATTACCTGTAAGAAGATACCCAGCTGCGTGGCAATACGTTTGGGGCGATTAATCACCGCTTCGACTACCATATCACCCGCCTCATCCGGCGTTAAAACCGGCATGGAGTCATAAATCGAGGTGGCGGAAATCATAGGCGTACGCACCAGGGGCATATTGATTGTCGTAAAACGAACATTGCGGTCTGAGTACTCCACCGCGGCGGCTCGAGTCCATGCATCGAGAGCAGATTTTGACGCAACGTAAGCCGAGAAACGTGGACTAGGTGTCAGCACACTGATCGACGAAATATTGATCACATGACCCTGCTGTTGCTCGCTCATGGAGGGCAGCAGGCCCATGGTCAAGCGCAGCGCACCGAAGTAGTTGATCTGCATGGTGCGTTCAAAGTCATGAAAACGCTGATAAGATAACTCAAGCGAACGGCGAATAGAGCGCCCGGCATTGTTAATTAGAATATCGACGAAGCCGTGGCGATCCAATACCTCCCGCACGAGCCGGTCACAGTCCCCCATATCAGCGACGTCCGCCTGATGAATGGTCGCGCTACCACCAAATCCTGCGATTTCGGCGGCAGTTTCTTCTAACTTTTCCGCACTGCGAGCAACCAACAGTACATGCGCCCCCGCCTCCGCAAGTCGCAGGGCGGAAGTCTTGCCGATCCCTGAAGACGCGCCTGTAATTAACACGACTTTACCGCCGACATTGCCCTCAAGTGAATGATCCGCAAACAGATCAGGATCAAGGTTGCGTTCCCAATAGTCCCAGAGCACCGGCGCGTAGTCCGCAAGTGCCGGACATTCGATGCCCGAGCCTTTCAGTGCCCTTTCCGTCTCGCGGTTGTCATAGCGCGTCGGATAGTCAATAAACATGGCCACCGAATCCGGCAACCCCATATCCTCCAATAAGGTGCTAGCGATACGCTTAACGGGCGGTAAGCCCGCCAGTGTGGTACGAACAAAACTGGGAATAAAACCAAAGACGCGCGTATCGAGTCGCATGCTGAAGCGCGGTGTATGCCCTGCATCCGCGAAAATATTAATCACATTCCCCATGGAATAGTGCTGCGGGTCAGTAAGATGGAAACACCGGTCCTGCAGTCCTTCCCGGTGTACGATATGGTCCATTGCATCCACCACGTAATCTACCGGAACGATATTAAATTTTCCTCCCTCTATGCCGACCAAAGGGAACCAGGGTGGCAGAATATTGCGCAGCTTCTGCAGACTTTTGAAAAAATAATACGCACCATCGATCTTGTCGATTTCCCCAGTCTTGGAATGACCCACTACCATAGCTGGCCGGTAGACGCGCCAGGGAATAGTCGCCTCCTTGCGAACGATGCCCTCCGAATCGTGCTTGGTTGAAAAATAGGGATGTTCTAGATTTTCCGCCTCTTCAAACATATCTTCGCGAAATGTGCCGTGGTATAAGCCGCCGGCGGCGATGGAGCTGACATGTTCAAAGCAACCTGACTTCAGCGTTTCCGCGAGACGCAGCGCGTTACGTGTACCTTCGATGTTAGTCATCGCCTGCTCTGCCTCTGTGGCCGCGATGTCGTAGATTGCTGCAAAGTGGCAAAAATAACGCACCTTGCCCCGCAGTTCCGAGACCAATGCATCGTCAATACCCAGCAGTGGTTTAGTCAGGTCACCCTCTACCGGCACCAGTCGATTACCTTGATCTCCCATACGCTCACGCAGCGCCTCGAAGCGATGCATTGACGCAGTGCGTGTCAGGACATAGATCATCCCTTCGCGCGGTTTGAGCTTCTCGATAAAGTGTCGTCCGATGAAACCGGTACCACCCGTAATAAAGTAGGCCATAGAAGTCCTCCGTCGGAATTATGCGGCTTACAAATTAGTCTAGTTCAGTTGATCTGTGATAAGAGAAAGCCGACCGCACGAATTTTACAGGGAATTTGACTGCGATCGCTGTGTTGGCAGATTAATATCTCTTGTCATCTAGCCATTTCTCGAAGCCGAATACGGCAATACAAGACAGATAACGCCCCACTGCACTTATCACACTGAACACTACTTTTTTCATTTCTTTTTGTTACCACGTCATACAATAGTGGACCAGTATAGACCACGGCATGTGGCAAAATAGTGTTGCCATCCGCAACGCAATAGTTTGTACTGTCGTGACACAGGCACAGACCGAACACATGGCCACCGGTGCATCCAGATCCTGTCGTATTGTCGGCGGCGGGCTAGCAGGAGGCATGATGCTGGCTTAACTTCTGGCGTGACGCGGCGTACCCGTCACGGTGCTGGAAAAACACGCCGACTTCCTGCGTGACTTCCGAGACAATACAGTACACCCGCCCTGATGGCATTAGCCCAGGAGGGGCTACTGGCCCGCTCCAACCAGCTCCCTCAGTCAAGACTTGACCACTGACCATTCGTGTGGGTGACATTGAGCTACCGAGGGTGGACTTTCGAGGACTCAAACCGTTCGACCACCTCGCACTGGTTCCTCAATGGGATGTTCTAACATCCTGGCCGAAGCCCTATGAAGAGGACACTGGGCTGTTCGGCTTCCACCTTATTCACACACTCTCTGCTTGCACCATTGGCTGCGGCTTTGACCGCGAGGACGTGGTCTAAGCGGCTTGTTATTCCAGTCACCCAGCTCCCTCTGATTGGGATGATGGCGGAGCCGGTGTATTAATGAATGTCCCAAGCCAGTGCACCATAATGACCAGCAAAAGATCACCCTCGGTCATCAGGTAGCTAAGCCCCATACCGCCGAAAAAGGTCGCGATGCAATTCACCAATCGCCAGCGCAAAGTAAAGAAGTGAATGGTGGCAAAAAGCACGTTGCTCAGCACATGAGACGCTATCAGCGTGGTCTTATCGGCAAGCACTGAGGGTAAAACCAGTCGGAACGTGACCTCCTCCACCACCGAGATAAACAACAGATAGACAATCCAGCGGGCCTGACGCGAGGCCGGGTAGCCATGCCGAGTGCTCCAGTAGGCGAAGAATAGGCCCATCCCGGCGAGACCGATCAAATAAGTTACCGCATGCTCTGTGCCCCTGCCGATAGTGGCAGCGACTAGGTTCCAGGAGCCCGGAAGCGCCAGGCCAATAGCCGCCAGCATACCCATCGTAAGCCCATGACGCTTTACGACATCGGCGAAAGTAGCAACGCGATAACCATTCGTCGTGGGTGGACGTTGCAAGCGACCACGATTGCCGTCGATAGGCGGTGCGCGATCAGGCATTGTTATTTTTTTCCCAGGGGGCATCGTCAACAGGCTACCATGCAACACCTACCCGCTAGACTACAAACAGTGGACCCCGGAGCCTGTGGTGCCGATTCTTCTGTATCACCACCTTTTCCCTCCGGCTTGCTCGTCAAACCAGGGCAGCACCAAGCCTGTTGGGACCTTGCACGGGCTGCAGAGACTGCGGACGCTTCTACCCATGTTGCTGTCGCAAAAAAACCCGACGACGCGTGGGTCTTTATTTTGGTAGGACTACCCAGATTCGAACTGGGGACCTCTACCATGTCAAGGTAGCGCTCTAACCAACTGAGCTATAGTCCTATTACTTCGGTACGGCGGGGCCGCATTATAAGTCCCGACGGACGTTTGCTCAACTCAGCCGAACTGCAATGGTTCCTTCAATGTACTGCAGGATAGAATATGGACTGGCTGCCGGTTAGCGCCTCTATTGCCCACGCACTGGGCGACGATTACCTAATTCGAGCTGCGTATCCGGTCAACGGCGGTTGTACCCATGAGGCGTGGTACGTCGAGGCCGGGGATCGCCGGTATTTTGTCAAGCTACAGCAAGCCCACCGTCAGGACATGCTGGCAGCAGAGGTGGCGGGCCTGGACGCTATTCATGAAACTGGCGCCATCCGGTGCCCTAAAACCCTTTGCTATGACAGTGATGGCAGTCAAAGCTGGCTGGTAATGGAGTACTTTCATTTCGCATCCCAGGGTAAGGTCAGCAGCGCGAGCCTGGGGGAACAATTAGCCGCCATGCACCGTCACAGTGCTGACCATTTCGGCTTCCAGATAAATAATTACATCGGTTCCACAGACCAGCCCAACACACCGGATACCGATTGGACCAACTTCTTTTCTGAGCACCGCCTTGGCTTTCAGTTAGCGCTTGCCCAGCTCAAGGGCGCCCCGCATCGGCTAATCGACAGCGGACAGCGCTTACGAGACGACATCCCTGCGTTTTTCCAGAACTACTCGCCCATGCCGTCACTAGTGCACGGCGATCTGTGGGGCGGCAATTGGGGTGCAACACCCCAAGGTGACCCTGTCATCTTCGATCCCGCGGTGTACTACGGAGACCGCGAAACGGATATTGCGATGACAGAGTTGTTCGGCGGCTTCGGTGAGCGGTTTTACCAGTCCTACCGGCAGACCTGGTCACTTGATCCCGGCTACGAGACGCGTAAAGTGCTGTACAACCTTTACCATATCCTCAATCACTATAACCTGTTCAACGGCAGCTATGCCGCGCAGGCACAGGACATGATCGACCGCTTGCTTGCGGCTATTTCTTGAGGGTATCCCTTACTTACCAAAGGAGTTTGGCTGGTGAAAGTCAGCGGAATGTTGGGCGCCAATCTCGATATGGCGCCACTGGCTGTCGCCGACCTGGAGCGACGCGGTTACCATGCTGCGTTTACCGCCGAAACTAACAACGAGCCTTTTTTCCCGTTAGTGCTAGCTGCCGAACACAGCAAGAGCATAGAGCTGACAACGTCCATTTGTGTCGCGTTTGCGCGCAATCCCATGACCCTAGCCCACCTTGCCTGGGACCTCAACCACTACTCCCGCGGCCGTTTCACTATTGGTCTGGGTTCACAGATCAAACCACACATCACCCGACGTTTCTCCATGCCGTGGTCACAACCCGCTGCACGCATGCGCGAGTTTATCCTGGCCATGCGAGCCATCTGGGCCTGTTGGGAGAGCGACAAAAAGCTCGACTTTCAGGGTGAATTCTACCGGCACGATCTGATGACACCGATGTTCACACCCCGACAGAACGAATACGGTGGCCCCGCTGTGAACCTTGCCGCGGTGGGCCCGTTGATGACAGAGGTAGCCGGCGAAGTTGCCGACGGCATGATCTCTCATGGTTTCACCACCGCGCGTTATTTCCGCGACGTCACTCTGCCTGCCATCGAGCGCGGACTAGACAAATCCGGCCGTGACCGCGGTGACTTCAACGTCAGCATCCCGGCGATGGTGGTCACTGGGCTTACGGAGGAAACCTTCAAGCAATCCAAACAGGCCGTTCAGAGTCAGATAGCGTTTTATGCCTCTACACCGGCCTATCGTCCGGTCCTGGAATTACATGGCTGGGGCGACCTGCAGGCGGAAGCCCACGCAATGACAAGGGACGGGCGCTGGAGCGATATGGGCACTCTGATCACCGATGATATCCTGCAAACCTTTGCCCTGGTATGCGAAGACATTGACCACGTGCCCCAAGCACTGAACAACCGTTTTGGCGATCTCGCCGACACCTGGATGTGCACGGTGGAGTTGGGCGACGACGATTTGCAAAAGCAGCTGGTGGCGGCGGTACAATGCAATTAGTCATGGGCCCGCCGGTCTGACGGACAAAATGATGCAAAGAAAGGAAACGTAGTATGAATATCGAACTCACACCCACCCAAAAAGCCCTGCAACAGGAAGTCCGCGACTACATGACAACCCTGATGACGCCGGAACTGTTGGAGGAAATGAAAAATGATGACCACAAGGAGGGTGGCGGACCTGAGTTTCGCAAGCAGTATGCACGCATGGGCGCGGACGGCTGGATTGGGCTTAGCTGGTCCAAGGCACTGGGCGGCAAGGAGATGTCGCACGTGGAGCAGTACATATTCACCGACGAGGTAGTGCGCTCCGGCTTTGCCTATCCATTTTTGACCACCGAGTCTGTTACACCGGTTATCGCTGCGCATGCTAGCGAAGACGTTCGTGAGGAAGTAGTAGGTGGTGTTAAGCAGGGCAAAGTAGTCATCGCCATCGGCTACTCCGAGCCCTCTGCCGGTACCGATTTAGCCAGCCTGAAAACCCGGGCTGTACGTGACGGAGATGACTGGATCATCAATGGCCAGAAAATGTGGACTTCCTTGGCGAACTATGCGGATTACGTGTGGTTAGCCGCCCGTACCGACCCCGACGAATCAAAAAAACACAAGGGTCTTACCATGTTTCTGGTACCGACCACTCTGGAGGGCTTCTCTGTTACCCCTGTGCACACCCTTGGCGTGCGCACCAATGCAACCTATTTCAACGATATCCGGCTGCCAGATAAATATCGGGTGGGTGACATAAACGGTGGCTGGAAGCTGATTACCGGCCAACTCAATGTCGAGCGCCTCTCGCTCTTTACCCACGGTCAGGTCGATTCGCTTTTTCAGGGCGTTGGCGAATGGGCAGCTATAACCGACGCGCCAGGTGGCGGCAAACTTATCGAACAACCCTGGGTGCAGCACAACCTGGCGAAGGTGAAAAGTGGCCTGGAGGTGGTCAAACTCATCTGCTGGAAGCAAGCCTGGGCGATGGACCAGGGACCACTGGATATGGCCTACGCCTCGACCGGGAAGGTTTACAGCAGCGAGTTTTTTGTTGAGCTGTACCGTCTGCTACTGGAAGTGATGGGACAGGCCGGCACGATTGCCGCTCACTCTCCAGGCGCAGTGCTCAAGGGACGTATCGAATTCCGTTGGCGCGTAGGATCGATTCTCACATTCGGAGGCGGCGCCAACGAAATACAACGCGATATTATCGCAATGGCGGGACTCTGGATGCCCCGCACGCGATAACACCTTTTCAGACCAAAAGAATGCGGTAGCAAAACACTAAGGTAACAACCATGGATTTTAATGTTTCAGAGGAAATAACAAGTGTGCAGCAACTGGCGGCACAAATTCTCGGCGACTTCGCCGCGGTGGATAAGCTCAAAGCCATTGAGCAACAGGATGAGGTGTTCGATGGGGCACTTTGGCAAGCGCTGGCAGAGGCGGGCCTGCTGGGGTTAGACATTCCAGACACGCAGGGTGGTATGGATCTTGGCTTTTTCAGCCTGACTACCCTGTGCGAAGAGGTCGGTCGCAGCGTGGCACCAATACCTGTCATTCCGGTACTGGTTGCCGCCGCATCTACACTGCGCCGCTTCGCCAGTGACAGCCAAAAGGACCAATGGCTGCCGGGCATCGCCGATGGCTCGCGTATCGTGACGGCAGCACTGGAGGAATACAATAACGATGACCCCACGCTGCCGGGCTGCATTGCAGAGCCTGTTGCAGGTGGCTATGCCATTAGCGGCCGCAAGATATGCGTCAATCTAGCGACCCGGGCGGCGCGGATACTGGTTTCCGCAATGAACGGTGACGAACTGGTAGTGGCCCTGATCGATCCCGAATCCGCGGGTGTCACCGTCAACCGGCAGGAAGTGACCGCGGGTGACACACGCTACGAACTGGTCATGGATAAAGTCCAGGTGCCAGATGCCGATATCGCCGCGAACGGCCAATGGGCCGTCACCGCCATGCGATGGGCACAGCAGGCAAACCGAGTCGCCCTGGCCGCCATGGCATTGGGAGTCTGCGATAAGATGATGAGAATCACCGGTCAGTACACCTCGGAACGGGAACAATTTGACCGCGCTATCGCCACCTTTCAGGCGGTGAGCCACCGGGTTGCTGACTGCTACATTGATATTGAGTGCCTGCGTCTGGTGACGCAACAGGCCGCCTCCCTCATCGACCAGGATCGCCCTGCGGAGGATGCGTCACTGATTGCAAAGATCTGGTGCGGCGATGTCACCCACCGCGTCAGCCAGGCGTCTCAGCACTGTCACGGCGGCACCGGGGTAGACCGGGACTACCCGCTGTTCCGCTACTGCCAGTGGGCGCGGCAAATTGAACTTAGCGCCGGCAGCAGTGCCCGCCTGACCGGAGAGTTGGGTGAGTCGATTTGTAAAGAATACCTGGCGTCCGCTGTCGGTTAGTACAGGCGCTGGGGCGCGCGCTCCCGCCGAACAATGAGGCCGCGTCGCCCGATTGTCATCAGGGCACGTGTGTGCAGACCATTGGCGCCTTGCACCGGTTACCCACAAGCTGCCGGCACATCAAACGTAGCCGTTATTGCGAAACCATTGCACTGAATCCGCTACTGCCGTCTCGATCGGCGTCTGGGGCAGCCCTAGCTCCTCTACCGCCTTCGACGGGTCGACATAGCCTTTTTGTAACGCGTAGACGGTATTTTTATAGGTAGTCATAGGGGCTCGACCAGTAATTTTTGAGAAGCCCTCTACCCACCTTGCTACGTGCAACATGATCTTGGGATTAATTTGATTAGTGGCGACATTCGACATCCCCGCGACGCGCCCGATCAAGTCCAAGATTTGCTTGTTTGTCATGTTGCCTTCGTTGTTTGTAAGACAATAAGACTGACCGATCCGACCCTTTTCCATCGCCAGTACGTGCCCTGCGGCAACATCGCGCACGTCCACTGCGCAGACACCGGCATCCCAATAGTTCTTCATCTTGCCCTGCAGTGTGCGCAGGATCATGGTACCCGTTGGTGTGGGTGCCCGATCACCAGGCCCAAAGGGCAGACCCGGCATCACCATGACCGCGGGTAACCCATCGGAAACCATGGCCTTGACCATCTGGTGGCTGATGAATTTAGACAGGATGTATTCACTGCCCCACTCCCAACCATTGAAAGGCGTCTCCTCATTCGCCAGCTCACCATTGCCGACTATGCCAATAGCCGCGACGCTGCTGGTAAATACAATTTTCTCGACATCAGCATCCCGGGCAGCACTGAGCATGGAGCGGGCGCCGTCTACGTTAACCTTGTAATGTAAATTCGGATCCTTGGTCCAGATCTTAAATAACGCAGCCAGATGGTAAAGCTGTTCGATACCCTGCACGGCCTTCACTAACGAGGCTGGATCCTGCAACGTGCCCTCCACGATATCCACCTCCATGCCGCGCAGCGGCGAGCGATCCTCGCCAGGCATCACCATGACTCGGACATCATCGCCTTTTTCCAGACACAATCGGGTGACATGGTTGCCAATGAAGCCGGTAGCTCCGGTAACTAGGACCTTGGCCATTGTGGTCTCTCCTATCGCTTTTCCTGAGGGTCAGCATCTTACCCAGAGTTGGCATAACCGGGCATGGCGGAATCGGTCATTCTGAGGGTTCGTCCAACGTATTCCTGGTCATTTCGCAACCCTTTACAAGCGCGCCCGATAGCGCAACAGTGACCGCTCAAACCGCAACTGAGAGAGGGTTCCCCATGCCAAACTTGCGCTCCTACCTGCTTGCAGCAACGCTTATTCTCGCCGCGCTGCCCGCCTCCCTAATAGCGGACGAGGCGACTCTTAACACGATCATTGCTGCACGCCCCGCCGACGACCAAGCCCGCGATCCCTACCGGCACCCGATAGAAACTCTCACCTTCTTCCAGGTCGCGCCCGGCATGACAGTTGCGGAAGGTCTGCCCGGCAGCGGCTGGTACACGCGCATCCTCGCCAACTATTTAGGCGGAGAGGGCACGCTGTATGGCGTCAACTACCCCGACAGACTCTACAGGATGTTCAGTTTCGCCTCACCCGAATGGATTCAGACGCGCATCGCTTCAACTGCGGACTTCGGCGAATTGGTCGCCAACTTTACCGACAATGGCATCACCGCCGAGGGCTTCACCTTCGAGACAGTGCCTGAGGAGGTCACTGGTACCGTTGATCGCGTGCTGTTGATCCGCGCGCTGCACAACCTCAATCGCTTCGAGAATGAGACCGGCACGCTGCGCCGCGCACTGGCTGCCATTCGCACCATGCTCAAGGACGATGGCCTGGTCGGCGTCGTGCAGCACCGTGCTCCGGCCGCCGCCAGTGATGACTGGGCCAATGGTACCGCCGGTTATCTCAAACAGACCACGGTCATCGAGCTGTTCGAGGATGCGGGTTTTGAGCTCGTGGCAGAAAGCGAAATCAATGCCAATCCATTGGACCAACCCACCGCTCACGAAGTGGTCTGGCGACTCCCCCCCGCCCTGCGTGGCAGTCAGGACAGCTCTGAGCAGCAGGACGCCATGCGTGCAATTGGCGAATCGGACCGCATGACACTGCTGTTCAGACCCGCTCTATGATATAAATTTTAATTATTAATTAATATAATAAAATATCATATAGTTATTTCTTGAGGTTTCGGCCAAGCTGGTCAATACTGCTGCAGTGGCGGTTCATTGGGTGACTCCCAATTGAGGGCAACCGCTCACCTTGTAGGGAAGCTGGCAGACATTAGTCAGAGATGTTTGCCCGCCAGGGGACGACGATATCCGGTATTGCGGACTGGGTAGACAGAGTTCGGGGCAGAAAAAACAGAAGCTTTACCCTTCCGACGCCGTTGCTACCTGCCTTGCAACGGCGTTTTTTTATGCGCAGCGTTTCCCCATCGACAGCCCTTTCGCCTAAAATCGCTGCTCAATGAAAACCGGTCACTCGACCCGGCACCGATCAGGAGAATCACACATGCTAGATCTGAGGGTCGCCATCCTCGGCGGCGGTTCCTGGGGCACAACCGTAGCCGCCCAGGTCACCCGCAATGCGCCGGTATCACTGTGGGCTCGCAACCCAGATACCGTCACTCAGATCAATACCCATCATCGCAATGAGACCTACCTGCCGGGCGCCATACTGCCCGAAAAGCTCACTGCCACCGAGCATATCGCCGAGGCAGTGGGCACTGCCGACGTGGTCGTTATGGCTATCCCCTCCCAGAGCTTCCGCAGCGTGCTGGATGAGGTGAAGCAGCACATCCGCAGCCAAATCCCAGTCATCAGTCTGACCAAGGGCCTGGAGGCAAGCAGTCGTATGCGCATGACCGAAATTATCAACGAGGTGCTACCCGACCATCCAGTTGGCGTACTCACAGGCCCCAACCTGGCTCGGGAAATCCTTGACGGACGGGCAGCCGCTAGTGTCATCGCTATGGAAGATAACTTCAACGTGCAGCAGCTGCAGGCGGTGTTCAATAGCGGCCTGTTCCGGACCTACACCAACACCGACATCATCGGTTGCGAGCTGGGTGGCGTGCTGAAGAACATCATCGCCATTGCTGTCGGCATGGGCGATGGTCAAGGTGCAGGTGACAATACGCGAGCCGGTCTGATTACCCGCGGCCTGGCCGAAGTGACGCGACTGGGGGTTGCGATGGGCGGGCGGCATGAGACATTCGCAGGACTGGCTGGCATGGGTGACATGATTGCCACGTGCACCAGCCCGCAGAGCCGCAATCATCATGTGGGGATTGAGCTGGGCAAGGGCCGCAACATGACCGACATCATGGCAGAGATGGTGATGGTGGCGGAGGGCGTGAAGAGTGCACCCATCGTCATGGCACTGGCCGAGCAATACGGCGTAGAAATGCCTATCGCCCGTGACGTAACAAAAGTACTGTCCGGTGAGGCGACGGCCAGCCGCGCCTTCCGCAGCTTGTTGCGCGTGGAGGCAGGGGCCGAATCCGAGCCGGGATGATCGCTCCAGCCGGTGGAGCTTTCCCAGCGCCTCGGGCATACTTTCGCAAAGCAAGTGCTTGCCACCGGCCACACGCACACTGAACGGGGCAACGCGAGAACAGAATAAGGTAGTCTGGGGGAAGTGCATGGGAGCTATCCGATGGCTTGGCTGGTGCTTTAGCCTGTTGCTAGGCAGCCACGTTGCCGCAAATGAAACACCTTTCACAGGCCTCAAGGGCCAACCCGGCCTGCGCTCCGCTTCTGCCATCGTACTCGATTCCGACGGCAATCTGATTTACGGCAAAGATGTCGATACCATCCGGCCCATCGCATCCATTACCAAGTTAATGACCGCCATGATAGTGCTGGACGCGGACCTGCAACTGGAAGAGAAAATCACCATCACACGAGATGACCGCGACCGCATCAAGCAGACACGTTCTCGCCTCACGTATGGCGCAAAATTGACGCGAAAAGAATTGCTTCTTCTGGCTTTGATGTCATCGGAGAACCGTGCCGCCAAGGCACTGGGTCGAGCCTTTCCCGGTGGTACCAAACAGTTTGTCGCCGCCATGAACACCAAGGCAAACAGCCTCGGTATGCATGATAGTCGTTTCGCTGATCCCGCCGGGCTGGATGCCGGAAACGTCTCTACCGCCAGCGACCTCGCTCGCATGCTGGAAGCGGCGGAAGCCTATCCACTGATAACACAGGCATCAACCACCACCCGCATAGAGGTCAGACCGTGGCAAGGTCGTGGACCACTCACCTATGGCAACACCAACCGGCTTCTGAACAACGCAAGCTGGGATATCATGCTAAGCAAGACCGGCTTTATCAGGGAAGCCGGACGCTGTCTTGTCATGCAAGCCAATATCGAAGGGGAGGATATTTCCATTATACTCCTCAATTCCTTCGGCAAGCTGACACCTTACGGCGACTCCAACCGCTTACGCCGGTGGATGCTGGCCAACAGCTAGCGCGGAGCTATCCTGGATACCAAAGTCAATAACAGTCCTTATACCGTCTGCGCGGCCGCACCCACTAGGTCGCAACTGGAACATACCGAGCTTATGGTGATATTTAGGTTAGGCGGCGCAGTGGATGACCACCTCACATGACCCCAGTGCATGCGCGCAAATACTGTCACGACATCGTGCGTATGCACAGGGCCAAGCTGGACATGGATCGAGCCTCCGGTCTTTCTGCACTTTTGACTATACTTAAGGCCCCGCTGCAACCAGGAGGGGAGTGAATCACATAATGATTGGGAAGTTAGTATGCTAAGTCGTCGGCAGTGCTTACAGCTGGGTGCTTCGCTCCTGGCGGGATCCAGTCTTGGCGCACAAGCCGCACCGCAGGATGCCATCGACAAGAAGCCCCCCATGATCTATCGCGCTATTCCTGGTTCGGGAGAACTGTTGCCGGTCATCGGTATGGGAACGTCGCGCACTTTTGATACCCAAAACGATCCTCAATTTTTGGCAAACCTCACCGCCGTAATGAAGGCTTTTTTCGACGGCGGTGGCAAGGTTATCGATTCATCACCCATGTACGGCAACGCAGAACTTCGCGTGGGTGACATATTGCGCTCCATGACCACGTTGCCCCCGTATTTTGCGGCTACTAAGGTCTGGACTGTCGGTGAGGGTCGGGGCATCGCGCAGATGGAGGAGTCCGCTCGTCTTATGGATGTCAAGGTGTTCGACTTAATCGCCGTTCATAATCTGAAGGACTGGCAAACTCAACTGGCCACTCTTAAGCGGTGGAAAAACGAGGGGCGCGTTCGCTACATCGGCGTCACAACATCTCATGGCCGTAACCACCCCCAAATAATCGACATCATGCGAAATGAGCCTTTGGACTTCGTCCAGTTCAGTTATAGCCTGGCCAACCGGGAAGCAGAGAACGCGCTTCTACCGCTGGCCCAGGGCCGCGGTATCGCCACCATGATCAACAGGCCCTTCCAGCGCGGCGAGCTGTTCAGCAAGTCTCGTAACACGCCATTACCTGACATAGCCGCAGAACTGGACTGCAAGAGCTGGGGCCAGTTCTATCTCAAATTTATTCTCTCGAATCCGGCGGTAACCTGTATTATCCCTGCAACCTCCAGCCCGTCTCATATGGCAGATAACATGGGTGCAAACTTCGGCCGTGTGCCGGACGATGTCCAGCGTGCCGAAATGATCCGCGTTTATAACTCACTGTCGTAGCAACAGGACCTGCCGCGTTGACTAACGCCAACGACAACCGCAACCTACTTCAAAAATTACTTTCTAGGGCTAGCGATATTCACCCACGAGAGACCCGCGCCACACTGACCGCTTTCGGACTGGTGCTGCTGCTGATGGCCTCCTATTACATACTGAGACCAGTGCGCGATGCGATGGCATCGGACTGGACCGACGCCGAAGTCAGCTGGCTATGGACGTTCACCTTTATTTTCAGCTTCATCGCCGTCTCCCTATACGGTACGGCGGTGACTCGAATCCGTTTTAAGCGTCTGGTGCCATCCGTCTATGGCTTTTTTGCCCTCAGCTTCTTACTGTTTTACGCTGGGACACAGCTCCTCGCCAACCCTATCCTGGTCGATAAGAGTTTCTATGTCTGGGTCAGCCTGTTCAGCCTGTTCCATATCTCCGTGTTCTGGAGCTTCATGGCTGACACCTTCTCCAAACCCCAGTCACTCCGTTTGTTCGGTTTTATCGGTGCAGGGGCAAGTATCGGCGGTCTGATCGGCCCTCTTCTGGCGCGCTTCCTAGTCAGCAATCTAGGTGGCGAAAACCTGATGCTGCTGGCTGCGGCATTGATTGTCATTGCGCTACCCTTCGTCATCAGACTGCAACATATAAAGCAGTCGGACCTTGACAACGAAGAGGTGGAGGTTGTCCAGCCCGATATGGAATACATCGGCGGCAACCCCCTGGCGGGGTTCAGTGATTTTCTTCAAAGCCCCTATCTCCTAGGAATCGGCCTATTCATCTTTCTCTATACCGCACTCAGTTCGTTTGTCTACTTTGAACTGAAAAATCTGCTCGCCGATTACGATCGCAACATACGTACACAAATCTGGGCAAACATGGACTTTGTGGTAAACAGCCTAACGGTGGTCGTGGGCATGTTTGCTACCGGTCGCATTGCGAAACGCTTCGGTCTGTCCTTCACTCTTGCGCTGGTACCTGTACTGATTGCGGCCGGGATGTTACTACTCGCAATTGCTCCGTTGGTTTCGGTGGTGGTCTGTGTGCAGGTGGCCCGCAGGGCAGGGAACTACGCTATAACGCGGCCAGCGCGGGAAATGCTGTTTACCGCAGTGAGCAGGGAAACCCGCTTTAAGACCAAGCCAGTGATCGACATCGTCGTCTACCGCGGCGGTGACATGCTCAATGCGTGGCTCTTTACGGCATTAACACAAGGCCTTGGACTGGGGTTAGGCGCAGTGGCAGCAGTCGGCGCCGCTATCGCGAGCCTCTGGGCGTTCACCGGTGTTTACCTGGGGCGACAGTTCAATGCAATGAACCCGACGGACACAGACCCGGGGGAGAAGTTGAATAGTTAAGCCGCAAGCCAATCCTTACCAGCCATGCATTAGGCGAGATGATATGATCAGTACCTGCGGGTCTATACTTCGGCATCGCTTCATTTCGCAAAGACATGCAGGACGACATCATGGCAAAAGCAACTGACTACAATCTCGGCCCCAACACATATCCCCGGGGCTGGTTCATTGTGGCTGAGAGCTCAGAACTGGATCAAGGTCCGATGGCGCTGCGTTTTTTCGGCCAGGACCTGGCACTTTACAGAGGCAAGAGTGGTAAGCCGGTTTTGCTGGATGCCTACTGCGCGCACATGGGTACCCATTTGACCGCCAGCAACAGCGCCATGATCGTTAAGAATGGCGAACAGATCGAAGGCGACTCCATTCGCTGCCCT
>JABSPW010000287.1 GCA_013214285.1 Halioglobus sp.
CGGGCATCCACGATGCGCTGTGCTCCCTCGCGGCTGAGCCCCTTTACCAGACGCAGGCCCAGCCGCACCGGCGGCTCGCCCTGGCTGCGCGGCAGCAGCTGGTGATCCCAGTCGCTGTGGTTCACGTCGATGGGCAAAAACTGCACGGCATGGCGCCGTGCGTCCTGGATCAGCTGCGAGGCGCTGTAGAAACCCATGGGCAGGCTGTTGAGCAGGCCGGTGACGAAGGCTGCCGGGTGGTGGCGCTTGAGCCAGGCCGACACGTAGGCCAGTAGGGCGAAGCTGGCGGAGTGAGACTCGGGGAAGCCGTAGCCGCCAAAACCCTTGATCTGTTCGAACAGGCGGCGTGCGAATCCCTCGTCGTAGCCGCGTTCGATCATGCCGCGGGTGAGCTTCTGCTCGAAGGTCAGCAGCTTGCTGTTCTTGCCCCAGTTGGTGATGGCGCGGCGCAGCTGGTCCGCCTCGCCGCCGGAGAAACCTGCGGCCACCATGGCCAGCTTGATGACCTGCTCCTGGAAGATGGGCACGCCCAGCGTGCGATCCAGCACTTCCTTGATGGCCTCGCTGGGGTAGGTAACGGCCTCCTTGCCCTGCCGGCGGCGCAGGTAGGGGTGCACCATGTCGCCCTGGATGGGGCCGGGGCGCACGATGGCGATCTCGATGACCAGGTCATAGAAGCAGGCAGGTTTCAGGCGCGGCAGCATCGACATCTGGGCGCGGGACTCGATCTGGAAGACGCCGACCGTGTCGGCCTGCTGCAGCATCTGGTAGGTGGCAGCGTCTTCCTTCGGCACGTCGCTGATGCCACGCAGCCACGGCACGTCGCGGTGCACCAGCGCCAGACTTTTGCGGATGGCCGACAGCATGCCCAGCGCCAGGATGTCGACCTTCAGCAGGCCCAGCGATTCGATGTCTTCCTTGTCCCACTGGATCACCGTGCGGTCGGCCATACTGGCGTTTTCCACCGGCACCAGCGTGGAGATAGGGCTGCGGGTAATCACGAAACCGCCCACGTGCTGTGACAGGTGGCGCGGGAAACCCATGATCTGCTGCACCAGGTCGTAGAACAGTTCTGCCATGCGGGTGTGGCCGCTGACGCCCTGTTCCTCGAAACGTTTGGCCAGATCGCGGGTGCGATCCCACCACGCCATGGAGCGGGCCAGGTCATCTACGAATACCGGGTCCAGCCCCAGCGCCTTGCCCACGTCGCGCACCGCGCTGCGGGCGCGGTAGGTGATGACCGTGGCGGCCAGCGCGGCGCGGCGGCGGGTGTATTTTTCGTAGATGTACTGGATGACTTCTTCGCGCCGCTCGTGCTCGAAGTCGACGTCGATGTCGGGCGGTTCGTCGCGCTCTTTCGAGATGAAGCGTTCGAACAGCAGCGACACCTGCTCGGGCGAGACCTCGGTGATGAACAGGCAGTAGCACACCACCGAGTTGGCCGCAGACCCGCGGCCCTGGCACAGGATGCCGCGCTCGCGGGCGAAGCGCACGATGTCGTAGACCGTGAGGAAGTAGTACTCGTAGTTCAGCTCGGTGATCAGGTCGAGCTCGGTGTCGATGCGCTGCTGGACTTCGTCGGGGACGCCGCCGGGCCAGCGCACCGCCTTGCCCTGGATGACCAGTTCGCGCAGGTAGCGGTTGGCATCGTAGCCCTCGGGCACGACTTCTTCGGGGTATTCATAGCGCAGCTCATCCAGGCTGAAGGTGCACTGCGCG
>JABSPW010000288.1 GCA_013214285.1 Halioglobus sp.
TATAAGTCCTCGGGCTACCAGGTTTGCGTTGACTTAAAGGTTTCAATTGCAGCCTTAAAGGTGGCTCCAACGTCATCACTATAATCACCACTATCGACGATGCGACCCATCAAGTCGCCGTGCTCTGCATGCATATAAGACAACAGAGCCGATTCAAAATCGCCCACTTTACTGACCTCAACATCGTCCAGAAAGCCCTCGTCAGCGGCATAAATCATTAAGCCCATTTCAGCGATGGATTGCGGCGAGTACTGGTTTTGTTTCATCAATTCTGTCACGCGTTCGCCATGATCCAGCTGCGCCTTGGTCGCGTCGTCCAGATCCGATGCAAACTGAGAGAACGCCGCCAGCTCGCGATACTGCGCCAGGGCGGTCCGAATGCCACCGGATAGTTTTTTCATGATTTTAGTCTGCGCGGCACCACCGACCCGAGAAACAGAAATACCCGCATCCATCGCCGGACGAATGCCTGCATTGAACATGCCAGACTCCAGAAAAATCTGACCATCGGTAATAGAAATGACGTTTGTCGGAACAAAAGCGGAGACGTCTCCTGCCTGCGTTTCAATAATGGGCAATGCCGTCAACGAGCCTGTTTGCCCCTTTACGGCGCCGTCAGTAAACTTCTCGACGTAATCCGCGTTGACCCGCGCAGCGCGCTCCAAAAGACGTGAATGCAGGTAAAAAACATCGCCGGGATATGCTTCGCGCCCCGGCGGACGGCGCAACAACAAAGAGATTTGACGATAAGCCCAGGCCTGCTTGGTGAGATCGTCATAAATGATCAGCGCGTCTTCACCGCGATCACGGTAATACTCACCCATGGTACAGCCGGCAAAAGGTGCCAAAGCCTGCATCGCCGCGGGGGCGGATGCGTTGGCTGCCACGACAATAGTGTGTTCCATGGCACCGTGTTCTTCCAGCTTGCGCACTACGGCGGCAACAGAAGAGGCCTTCTGCCCAATGGCCACATACACACACTTAATGCCCGTACCTTTCTGATTGATGATGGCATCAACTGCTATTGCGGTCTTGCCGATCTGGCGGTCGCCAATAATGAGCTCGCGCTGTCCACGACCAATGGGGACCATCGCATCGATGGCTTTAAGGCCAATCTGCACGGGCTGATCAACCGATTGCCGCTCGATAACACCGGGCGCTACTTTTTCCAATGCATCGGTCATGGCGGCGTTTACTGGTCCCTTGCCATCGATAGGGTCACCCAGCGCATCCACCACGCGCCCCTGCAATTCCGGGCCCACCGGCACCTCTAGAATACGCCCGGTGCAGCGACAGCTTTGGCCTTCTGCCAAGCTTTTGTAGTCGCCCAGTATGACGGCACCGACAGAGTCGCGCTCCAGGTTTAACGCCATACCGTAAATGCCGCCTTCAAATTCAATCATCTCGCCGTACATCACTTCAGCGAGCCCATGAATGCGAATAATGCCGTCGGTCACCGATACAACGGTGCCTTCGTTCCGCGCTTCGACGCTAACATCGAGCTGATCGATGCGCTGCTTGATAATCTCGCTAATCTCAGATGGATTCAGTTGCTGCATGCTCTGTTCCTCAATCCTAAGTCTTAATGTCTAGGAATTCAGCGCTTCGGCGAGCTTGTTCAGCCTGCCACGCACGGAGCCATCGATCACCAG
>JABSPW010000289.1 GCA_013214285.1 Halioglobus sp.
TCAGTTAGCTGTTGTCGGCCAATGGATCTGAATGATGACCAGTATGGGACTCTTTGCCTCAGACAGACAAAGCCCACTTTGATCTGTCGGTGCACCCGGCATACGAGGGCAGTGCAGACCGAAGGGTTGGCTTGAAATCCCCCCATTTAGCGCAGCAGTTATTCGTAGAAAATCATGCTGCCTTCAATAGGCTGCTTGGCGGAATACCGCCGATAGCCGTGTTGGGGCGTTCATTGTTATAGAGCCACAGCCACTCAGTCGCAAGTTCCTGGGCTTGCTCGACCGACTCGAATAAGTGCATATCCAGCCATTCATGGCGAACCGTGCGATTGTACCGCTCGATGTAGGCGTTCTGTGTGGGCTTACCAGGCTGTATGTACATCAGCGTAATTTGCTTGCTGTTGGCCCAGTCAATGAGCGCCTGCGCAATGTTTTCGGGGCCATTATCCAGGCGAATCGCGTTGGGCTTTCCGCGCCACTCGATGATCTGTTCCAGGCTGCGAATGACCCGGAGACTCGGTAGCGATAGATCGACCTCGATGCCCAGACCTTCCCGGTTGTAGTCGTCCAGTACATTGAAGGTCCGCAGCAATCGGCCGTCAATCAACGAATCACTCATGAAATCGACTGACCAGACCTGGTTGGCGGCCGTCGGCACGCTCAACGCATCCGGTTTGTCTCGCTTGATGCGCCGTTTCGGCCTAATCCGCAGGTTCAGCTCTAATTCTCGGTAAATCCGGTAGACCCTCTTATGATTCCAGCCATAGCCCTTCACGTTGCGCAGATACAGAAAGCACAGGCCAAAACCCCAGCGCTTGTGCGCGGTCGTCAACCGTAGCAGCCAGTCCGCGATCTCCGCATTCTCCGAAGACAGCTTCGGCTCGTAGTAGTAGCAGGACTCGCTGACGCTCAAACACTGGCAGGCGAAACGAATACTGATGCCATGGCGCTCAATTGCCGTCTTTGCCATCTCCTTGCGCTGAGATGGCTTTACAACTTTCCCTCAAGGGCCTCCTGGCGAATCTCAGCCTTCAGGCGCTCCTCGGCGTACATCTTCTTGAGGCGCTTATTCTCGTCCTCCAGTTCCTTCAGGCGTTTCATCATGGAGGCGTCCATCCCGCCAAATTTGGACCGCCATTTATAGAAGAGGCCCTGACTCATGCCATGCTCACGGCACAGATCGGCGACTGGTACGCCTTGCTCATTCTGCTTCAGGATCGCCAGAATCTGGCTGTCGGAAAATCGAGACTGTCTCATAGAAAACTCCTTTGCTTCAGTTTAGTGGAATTCTCTACTTATAACCTCTGCGGCTTTACGGGGGGATTACACTTCCCCTATATCAGGGCGGAAAATGGATCAAAACCTTGGTGGAACCACTGGCGCCGTTGAGGCTGAGGTTAAACGCAGTATGTAACTAGACGGTGTGCCGTCACCATCCGTCCACTGGACCGGCCTGATCCCGGACTGGAGCGGATCATGAAGGCCTTGCGCCCCTGCTGCGGCCCGACGGCCATGCGATACGACACGGAACTACCCAGTAGATGAGGCAGGGCCCACCCCTCTTTATGGGTGTGGCATCCGTGTCATCTGCAGGCTCCAGTTCCAGCCAGGCGCTCTCGGTGTCCTGTTCCAGCAAGCCCTGACGTTCC
>JABSPW010000290.1 GCA_013214285.1 Halioglobus sp.
CGACTTTACTGTCGAGGTGTACCGCTCCTTGAAAGTACTCGACGGCGGCGTTGGCGTATTCTGCGGTTCTGGCGGTGTGGAGCCCCAGTCCGAGACCAACTGGCGCTACGCCAACGAATCGGAAGTCGCCCGCATTATCTTCGTCAACAAGCTGGACCGCGTGGGCGCGGACTTCTACCGGGTCGTGAAACAGGTGGAAGATGTACTGGGCGCCAACCCGCTGGTCATGGTACTGCCTATCGGTCGCGAAGATGACTTCAGCGGTGTCGTAGACCTGCTGACCCGCAAGGCTCATGTCTGGCCTGATCCGGGTAATCCCGAGAAATTCGAGATCATGGATCCGCCGGAAGACATGGCCGACGCGATCGAGGAGTGGCGCGAGAAGTTGATCGAGACCGCTGTGGAGCAGGACGACGATCTGATGGAGCAGTACCTGGAAGGTAATGAGCCGTCTGTCGACGAGATTAAGCGCTGCATCCGCGAAGGTACTCGCAAACTGGACTTCTTCCCCACCTACTGTGGCTCTGCGTTCAAGAACAAGGGTGTACAGCTGGTGCTGGATGCGGTCGTTGACTTCCTGCCCAACCCGACCGAAGTCGACCCGCAGCCGCTCACCGACGAAGCCGGTGAGCCCACTGGTGAAGTGGCTACCGTCTCTGCCGACGAGCCCTTGCGTATGCTGGCGTTCAAGATCATGGACGACCGTTTCGGCGCCCTGACCTTCGTGCGCGTCTACTCGGGTGTCCTGAACAAGGGCGACACCATCCTGAATAGCTTCACCGGCAAGACCGAGCGTATCGGCCGTATGGTGGAAATGCACGCTAACGACCGCAATGAGCTGGACTCGGCGCAGGCCGGCGATATCCTCGCCATCGTGGGTATGAAGAACGTGCAGACCGGCCACACCCTGTGTGACCCGAACAACCCCTGCACCCTGGAAGCCATGGTCTTCCCGGACCCGGTAATCTCTATCGCCGTGGCCCCGAAAGACAAAGGCGGCGCCGAGAAGATGGGTATCGCTATCGGCAAAATGGTTGCTGAGGATCCCTCGTTCCAGGTCGAAACTGACGAGGACTCAGGCGAGACTATCCTAAAGGGTATGGGCGAGCTGCACCTGGACGTCAAGGTGGACATTCTCAAGCGTACCTATGGTGTCGAGCTGGAAGTGGGCAAGCCCCAGGTGGCTTACCGCGAAACCATTACCCAGGAAATCGAAGACACCTACACCCACAAGAAGCAGTCTGGTGGCTCCGGTCAGTTCGGCAAGATCGACTACCGCATCAAGCCCGGCGAGCCCGGCTCCGGTTACCAGTTTGCCTCTACCGTGGTGGGCGGTAACGTGCCGAAGGAATTCTTCCCGGCTATCGAGAAGGGCTTCGGCTCCATGATGGAAGAAGGCCCCGTGGCCGGCTTCCCCGTGCTGGACGTGGAGATCGAGCTGTTCGACGGCGGCTTCCACGCGGTGGACTCCTCCGCAGTGGCCTTCGAACTGGCGGCCAAGGGCGCCTACCGGCAGTCCATGTCCAAGGCCGGCCCGCAGCTGATCGAGCCGATCATGAAGGTGGACGTATTCACCCCGGACGCCCACGTGGGCGACGTGCTCGGCGCCCTCAACCGCCGCCGCGGCATGGTCAAGGCCCAGGATG
>JABSPW010000291.1 GCA_013214285.1 Halioglobus sp.
CTGGTACCTTGCATCGGGATCTGTTTGACTCCATTGACGTACTCAGGTTCGGGGATCCCGGTGATCTCAAGAATTGTCGGCGCAACATCAATCACGTGGCTGAACTGATCGCGCTTCTCACCACGCGCCTTGATCCGATTGGGCCAATGGATGACGGTTCCGTTGCGGGTGCCGCCAAAATCACCCGCTTCCTGTTTGGTCCATGCAAAGGGTGCGTCAAAAGCCACCGCCCACGAAGCCGCCATATGGGGATAGCTGGTAAGAGTACCCCATTCGTCAAGGCGGGAGAGCTGATAATCAACTGACTCCGGGTAGCGATTCATCATCGAGTACCAGTTGAAGTAGCCATCGCGCTCGCCTTCGGCGCTGGTTCCATTGTCACCGGAGATATAGATGACCAACGTGTCGTCGAGAATACCCATATCTTCCAAGGCCTCAACCACTCGTCCTGCCTGATAGTCGGTGTGTTCGACAAGTCCCGCAAAGAATTCTCCCTGTCTGGCGTAGAGTCGTCGCTCATCATCCGTATGGGAATACCAGTCATCGACCTCTTCGGGCTTAAGCGCCAGAACGGTTCCCTCCGGAACAATCCCTTGTTCCAGTTGCCGTGCCAAGGTTTCCTCACGAAGCTTGTCCCATCCCTGGTCAAATTTTCCACGGTACTTATCCGCCCATTCCTTATTGACCATATGAGGAGCGTGAACGCCCCCGGTTGCAAAGTAGACAAAGAAGGGCTTGTCAGGCGTCATGGCCTTCTGGGCCTTCATCCAATTGATGGCCTGATCGGCGATATCTGCGTCAAAATGGTAATCGGGATCGCGGATTTTCTCCGTATCGACCAGAGCGAAACCATCATGAATGTTGGGCCGGAGAAAGTTGACTTCTGCCCCTATGAAGCCGTAGAACTTCTCAAACCCTTGGCGGTTAGGCCAATTGTCCTGGGGACCGGACACGCTGGTGTCTGTCAGCGCCGTTTCATGCCATTTACCGAAGGCAGCTGTATTGTAACCATTCAAACGAAGGATCTCGGCGAGCGGAGCAGTTGTATTAGGCACCTGCCCAGTGTTGCCTGGAAACGCTGTGGCAATTTCCTGAACCGAGCCCACGTTGACCATATGATGGTTGCGCCCAGCCTTCAGCGCCGAACGGGTGGGTGAGCAGAGCGATGTTGTATGGAATCGGGTATAGCTCAATCCATTTTCGGCCAGGCGATCCAGCGCTGGCGTATCGACTGGCCCACCGAACGTGCTGGGAACTCCGTAGCCCACGTCGTCAGTAATAATCAAAACGATATTCGGGGCCTTTTCAGGTGGGGCAATAACTTGCAGTGGAGGCGGCTTGACCTTTGTTGCGTCGATTTCAGTTATCGCCGGATAATCGGGCGCTGCTACGGGGATCTTGTTTCGATCCAACTCAGGGCTGGCGGCACTTATCGCCTGCGGAATGTTTAACAGAAGAACAAGGGCCGATGCGAATTTTGCGGTATGTATAGCCATTTTTCTCTTTGCTCCCATTACAAATAGAATGAACTCGAGAAAATCCGGTGCTAAAAGGCTTGCCCCCAGCCACCGTTGGCTTCAAGTATAGGACAAATACATGATTTGTCCTCAGTACGAGTC
>JABSPW010000292.1 GCA_013214285.1 Halioglobus sp.
GAATTCGACCGAGAAGCGCGGACACCTCGGAACCGGCCTGGGTGAACCGGAAGATGTTGTCCACGAACAACAGAACGTCCTGCTTTTCGACATCGCGGAAGTGCTCAGCAACCGTCAATGCAGACAGCGCGACACGGGCGCGCGCTCCGGGTGGCTCATTCATCTGACCGAAAACGAGCGAGATCTTGTCGAGAACGCCGGCATCCTGCATTTCGTAATAGAAGTCGTTGCCTTCACGGGTACGCTCGCCGACACCCGCGAACACCGAGTAGCCGCCGTGCTCTTTGGCGATATTATTGATGAGTTCCATCAGCGTCACGGTCTTGCCCACGCCGGCGCCGCCGAACAGGCCAATCTTGCCGCCCTTGGCGAACGGGCAGACCAGGTCGATCACCTTGATGCCGGTTTCCAGCAGCTCTTCTGCCGCAGCCAGCTCTTCATAGGTAGGTGCTTCGCGGTGAATGGGAGCACGCTCTTTCTCACCGATAGGGCCACACTCATCAATAGGGTTGCCCAGTACATCCATGATGCGACCGAGCGTCTCGGTACCAACCGGTACAGAGATAGGCGCGCCAGTGTTTTCAACACTCAGGCCACGGCTCAAACCCTCGGAAGAACCCAGCGCAATGGAACGCACCACACCATCACCCAACTGCTGCTGGACTTCCAGAGTGATATCTTTTTCATTGATCTTCAGTGCATCGTAAACCTGCGGCACGCTGTCACGGGGAAACTCCACGTCGATGACCGCGCCGATGATTTGTACGACTCGTCCGCTACTCATGTTCGGATCCTCTATATCAAAATTCAATTCTTGCTGGCGTTGGGCATCGCCCTCGGCCGAATTCTTTACCAACGTACCTAGCTGCTGATTGCTGCTGCACCGCCGACGATTTCTGACAGCTCTTGTGTAATCGCTGCCTGACGCGCCTTGTTGTACACCAGCTGCAGATCATCGATCAGCTCACCGGCGTTCTCAGTCGCGTTCTTCATCGCCAACATACGGGCCGCCTGCTCGCAGGCGCCGTTCTCGACCACCGCCTGGTAGACCTGCGACTCGATATAGCGCGTCAGCAGTCCTTCCAGCAGTTCCTTCGCATCCGGCTCGTAGATATAGTCCCAGTGATGCTTCATCTCCTCGGACTCTTCCGCTTCCAGGGGCAGGAGCTGCTCTACCGTCGGATTCTGGGTCATGGTGTTGACGAATTCGTTACTCACGAGGAAAAGGCGATCAATCGTGCCCTGTTCATAGGCGTCGAGCATGGTCTTCACGCCGCCGATCAGGTCGGCAACTGAAGGTTCTTCGCCGAGATCGCGCACGGCCGCGGTGACGTTGCCGCCTTAGCTGCCGAAAAAGGCCGCGCCCTTGGCGCCCACCAGGCACAGGTCGATCTCGATATTCTGGTCCGCCCACTCTTTCATGGACTTGACCGTTCTCTTGAACAGGTTGATGTTCAGGCCGCCACACAGGCCACGATCGGTAGACACCACGATGAAACCGACGCGCTTGACGTCGCGCTGCTCCATGTAGATGTGACGATACTCCGGCGCAGAATTGGCGAGGTGGCCTACGACCGCGCGCATACGGCGGGCGTAG
>JABSPW010000293.1 GCA_013214285.1 Halioglobus sp.
CACCGCATAGTCGTGGCCGACAAAATAACCGGCGAGTGCCTGGTAGCGGCCGCTGTGCTCTCCCAGCCCGTGGGCCACCAGCAACAGGGCTCGCGGGGGAGATTCCGGCTCCCAGGTCTGGTAGTAAATGGAGTGCCCTGCGGCCCCGGTAAACCTGTCTTCCCTGTGGATCATTCACCCTCCCGCGCGATAGGGTCGCTGCTTCATCCCCGCAAGGAGTCTAGCAACAGACAGCCGTCCTATTGCCACAATTCGGCAGTCAAAAGTGATTACTCACTACCCCATTTGGCACCTAAGTGCTGGCAATCCATCGAGTTTTTACTTGTCACTGTCATCCCAAGTTAGGTAGCATGCGTGGCTGTTTAGCCTTGCATAAGTATAAATCCCCGTTTCAATCCCCGGAGTAAAACCCTATGACTCAATACTTTGCACTACCGCCAATCCTGGGCGTAGTGGGTCTGGTGATCGCATTCTTCATTTACCACATTATGACCCGTCACGACCACGGTGACGGTGCGGTGAAGAAGATCGGCGACCAGATTCACCTCGGCGCCATGGTCTTCATGAAGCGCGAGTACAAGATGCTGGCCATGTTCGCGATCGTACTGTTGGTAGGCCTGTTCATTGCCCTCGGAACAAACACCGCCATCGCTTTCCTGGCGGGCGCGCTGTCCTCCGCCACGGCCGGCTACCTCGGCATGTTCGCCGCCACCAAGGCCAACGTGCGCACCGCCGTGGCCGCCCAGACCCACGGCCAGGGCATGGCACTGTCCATTTCCTTCTACGGCGGTTCAGTCATGGGCCTGTGTGTCGCCTCGCTGGGACTCGTCGGTCTGGGCAGCGTGTACTGGCTGTTCGGCGGCGATCCCCACACCGCCCATGCTATCCACGGTTTTGGTATGGGTGGCTCAGTGGTTGCCCTGTTCTCCCGTGTGGGTGGCGGTATTTTCACCAAGAGTGCCGACGTCGGCGCCGACCTTGTCGGTAAGGTAGAGGCTGGTATCCCGGAAGACGATCCGCGCAACCCGGGTGTCATCGCGGATAACGTCGGTGACAACGTGGGCGATATCGCCGGTATGGGTTCCGATATTTTCGAATCCTACTGTGGCTCCATTATCGCCTGTATCGCCATCGCCTCCACCATGGCCATCAGTGAAGAGCAAAAAGGCGCCATGATGTTCCTGCCACTGACACTGGCCAGTATCGGCCTGCTCGCCTCGCTGGTCGGTATCGGCGTCGTGCGGATGCGCATGCTGGCTCCGATCGTGTTCGTTATCATGGCCTGGTTCCTGATCAGTGCCCTGGGACTGGAATCCTCGATCTGGTGGTCGGTGCTGTGCGGCGCCGTCGGCGGTGTTTTAATCGGCCTTATTACCGAGTACTACACCGGTTCCTCACCCGTTGTGAAAATCGCCAAGTCTGGTGAAACCGGCCCGGCGACCGTCATGATTACCGGCCTGGCGGTGGGTATGCAGGCAGTCGTCCTGCCGATCCTGTTCCTGGCAGCCATCATCTTTATCTCCACATCCCTGTCCGGTCTTTACGGCGTGGGCATCGCGGCCGTGGGCATGCTGGC
>JABSPW010000294.1 GCA_013214285.1 Halioglobus sp.
ATACATTTGAGTCAAAGCCGGGGCGGAAAACGCCCAGTCCTAAGTCTCGCTAGCGCCGCTAAAAGACCTGCCTGAGTCCCGGTGTGCGAGTTAATAGATAACCGAGGGCGAACGAGCAAAGCACGCTGGGGATCACCAGAACGACGAAGTTCAGCAACGGTATTTGGGTCATAAACGGTTCGTATAATTTCGCAAACAGACTGATGAAAAGGAACTGTACCACGTAAGCGGCAAAGGCGCTGCGAGACAGGGCGGCCGTGAGTGCTGTGCGCCCGGGGAAGCACTCTCGAAAGACCACCAGCAGAAACAGGCACATACCGACAACGGTGAATCCGCGCGCCGGCATCTCCGTGTTGTAGCCATATCCGCCAGCAATTACTGAGATGCATACTATTCCAAACACCCACATTACAATGCCGGCGGCCGCATGTTTGAATTCGAGTTGCTCTAACCACTGTTTGCGCGATGCGAGTATGCCGAATGAAAACATGGCGATATAGAGTGGGAAATACTTGAGTAGATGAAAGCCAAGAAAGTTTTCTCCGACCTGCTCCATCAGAGCGAGTGCCAGATAGTTGACTGGAATAATCGCGACGGCAAAAAGCACCATAAGCCACAATGACGGGATAGGGGCACGGGACACAACCGGTGCGGTGGCACCTCGAACGTGGGTCCATAGCAGCCAGGCTGCGTTGAACACCAGCAGAGCCCAGCAAAACCAGGTTACTCCGAGGAAATCCACGTTTAGTATGGGGCCGGTAAAGTGGAAACTGCCTAAGATATAGTTAAGGTATGTCTCGAGCGGCGCTTCTTGTCCCCAATGCATGATCACCGCTACTAAACTGCTCACCACAAAATAGGTAAATACAATTGGGATACCGAGACGTTTTAATCGGTCGCTGGTGAAATGCCAAAGACCCTTGCGTTTGTAGGAGCCTGCCACGAAGAGGGCCGATAGAAAGAAAAAGAGCGCCATGAAGTAGGACTGGTTCATGCCCTGAAACGAGCCCAGCACGGCATATTGCCACTGGTAGGTGTCCGCAACACGCAGCAGGTCCCCTAATGGCTCCCGGCCGGCGACCCCAAGGCAGTGGTGCACAATAACCACTACCGTCAGCACCCATTTCAGATTGTCGATGTAATCGTAACGGGCTTTTTCATTTTTTCCCTGCATGTCTCAGACCCCTTGACGTCCAATGCGGTTCCTGTTGAGTGCCTAGATACTCAGTATAGAAAAAATAGACGGTCTGTTAAATCTGAGAAATCGGGGGCCGTCTCCGAATTATCTGGAGCGGCTATCTGGCCAGGATTCCGGATCGTTGATTTTGCCGTTTATTCTGTATGCGGTGATCGGGGGGAGCACGTCTTTGTTCCAGAATTCATGTTCCCAGAAGTAGTTCAAATATTCCCGCTCTCTAGTTTCGTTTGGGCTGACAGTAAAAACATTTCGCGGCCAACTTATTCCAGTTTTGGTGACGTGATTATCAATACCGTTTGTCTCCAGGATTGTTTGAGGAATATCTTGCAGTGAGACGGGTGCGGAGTTAAATAGTACCGGGCCAGACG
>JABSPW010000295.1 GCA_013214285.1 Halioglobus sp.
CATTGTTCGCTTTGCCCGCGACAGGGGCATTTTGTGCCAGGGCCGGGGCTCAGCCGCCAATTCGGTGGTGTGCTACTGCCTTGGCATTACCGAGATCTCGCCGGAGCAGATATCGCTGCTGTTTGAGCGTTTTATTTCCAAAGAGCGGGATGAGCCCCCGGATATCGATGTGGACTTCGAACACGAGCGCCGCGAGGAAGTCATTCAGTACATTTACAACAAGTACACTCGCAAGCGCGCCGCCCTGGCGGCCACCCTGATCACCTACCGGGCCCGCAGCGCCGTACGCGATGTAGGCAAGGCGCTGGGGCTGGACCCGGCTTTCGTCGATGACCTGGCGCGCTCTATGGCCTGGTGGGATCGCACCGGCGATCTCAAGCAGCGCTTTGAGGAGCAGGGCGTGGCGGAGCACAGCCGCCAGGCAGAGTTGTTTTACTCCCTGGTGCAGCAGATTCTCGGCTTCCCGCGCCACCTGTCCCAGCACGTGGGCGGCTTTGTAATTACCCGCAGCCCGATTTCCACACTGGTGCCGGTGGAGAATGCCAGCATGGTCGATCGCACCGTTATCCAATGGGACAAACAAGATATCGAAGCCCTGGGCCTGCTCAAGGTGGATGTGCTAGCCCTGGGTATGCTCTCTGCCATTCGCAAAAGCCTGCAACTGGTGCACCGCTACTGCCCCGCCATCAAAACCGTGAGCGACATCCCGAAGGACGACGCCGCCACCTGGCGCATGCTGCAGGCGGCCGACACCATCGGCGTATTCCAGGTCGAGTCGCGGGCGCAGATGTCCATGCTGCCGCGGCTGAAGCCCGCCTGCTTTTACGACCTGGTGATCGAGATCGCCATCGTGCGCCCCGGCCCCATCCAGGGCGACATGGTGCACCCCTACCTGCGGCGCAAGCAGGGCAAGGAGGCCATCACCTACCCCAGCGAGGCGATCAAGGAAGTACTGGAGCGCACCCTGGGCGTGCCGATCTTCCAGGAGCAGGTCATCAAGCTGGCGATGGTGGCGGCGGGGTTTTCCGGCGGCGAGGCGGATGCCCTGCGCCGGGCCATCGCCGCCTGGGGCAGGAACAGCAAACTGCTCACCTTCGAACAGCAGCTCACCCGCGGCATGATCGAGCGCGGCTACGACGCCGATTTCGCCCGCCGCCTGTTCGACCAGATCAAGGGCTTCGCCGGCTACGGCTTCCCGGAGTCCCACTCCGCCAGCTTCGCCCTGCTCGCCTGGATCTCCTCCTGGCTCAAGCGTCACCACCCGGCCGCGTTCTTCGCCGGCCTGCTCAACAGCCAGCCCATGGGGGTTTACAGCGCGTCGCAATTGATCCAGGATGCCCGGCGCCACGGTGTCGTGGTGCTACCCGTCGACGTCAACCACTCGGACTGGGATCATCAGTTACTGGACAACCCCCCGGCGCAAAAAAACCAGCCGATGTTGCGCCTGGGCCTGCGCCTGGTCCGGGGCCTGCGCCGGGAGGGCGCCGAGCGCCTGGTGGAGGCCCGCCGGCAGCAGCCCTTCCGCCAGGTCAGCCACCTGCGCCGCTGGGCCAAGCTCGAC
>JABSPW010000027.1 GCA_013214285.1 Halioglobus sp.
TTGCAGAACATCCGCCCCTGCTCGATCAGTACCTGCGCCTCTCGCAGTGTGTAAAACAACTCCCCGCTCAGCAATTCATCCCTGGGCTTGCCGTTGAATGACTCACAGTAACCATTCTCCCCGGGGTTGCCTGGTGTGATGTAAATCGTTTTAGTCCCCAGACGAACCAGCCAACTCCTGAGTCTGTTGGCGACCATTTCCGGACCATTGTCCGAGCGTATATGCTCAGGGGTACCGTGGGTCTCCATCAGGTCGGCAAAGACATCGATGGCATCCTTGGCCAGGATGCGTCGCGCCACATAGACAGCCAGACATTCGCGGGTGTACTCATCGATCACCACCATCAGCTTGATGGGCCGGCCGTCCACGGTACGATCAAACACGACGTCCCACGACCACACATGGTTCCGGTGCTGGGGCCTGAGTCGGATACAGGAGCCGTCATTCAGCCATAGCCGGCCACGCTTAGGCTGCTTCTGGGGAACCTTCAGCCCTGCGCGTCGCGCTCAGTATTTTCCCTCAGCGACCTCTTTCAGGATCAGCTTATCCACGGTCAGATCGGCAACGGCCCGCTTGAGGCGTACATTCTCGGCCTCCAGTTCCTTCAAACGCTTGGCCTGGTCCACCTTCATGCCGCCATATTCCTTGCGCCAGCGGTAGTAGGTTTGCTCAGTGACACCCAGCTGTTTACTGGTCTCTGTGACGGTCTTGTCCTGTGCCAGCAGTACGTAGGCTTTACGGCGCTTGTGAATGATCTCTTCGGCGTTGTACCGTTTCTTTGGCATGGTTCAGATCTGCTCAAGTGGCTTTAAATCATTACGGCGACTCCCGGTGTACCTCCAGATGACGCCGGTTCTTCGGGAAATACATTCACACACAACATCGCGTCGTAACAAGCGGTTGATCGCGGTTTTCAAGAGTTACTTCATACCGCTGCCATTAAAGCGAAGGCCGCTCAAGAGATGGCCTGGGTCAGTAATTCAAGTTGTTTGAAAGGCGATGACGACGACTATTGGAGGCTCGCATAAAGCCCGTTTACATGGCCGGGCGCTCGTAGCCCGCGTGCTCCCATAAGAGTATGATGGGAAATTGAAGCCAATAGGAGGCCACTGATGTTACATGTCACACTTGATGAAGCAACAGGTATTGCCATTCTTCAGCCTGATGGCGAACTGTCAAAGGAAGATTTCTCGTCCGCTAGTGAGAAAATTGACCCGTATATCGAGAGTAAGGGGTCCCTTAATGGGCTAATAATTCATACCAAAGCATTTCCAGGGTGGGATTCATTCGGCGCCTGGTTAACACATGTCACGTTTGTCAAAGATCACCATAAACACGTATCCAAAATCGCTATCGCAACAGACTCGTCAGTTGGTGGTGTTGCAGAGCATGTGGCCAACCATTTTGTCAATGCTGAAATTAAAACTTTCTCATTCAATGACATTGACGCTTCAAAAGAATGGATTTTAGGCAGCAATTTAACTTAGCACATGGGCCGCACCACTGCGTACCGTCCTCGCCGCTCAACAGCCCATTGCAGCGCATTACGGTGCACCGTTCTCGCAGCATCGCTTGGTAGCCATGGCGCAGCGCGTAGTGCATCATTCCTAATCGCTATCGATGAATAGCAATCACATGCTACTCTTGATTGGCAATGCGTAGTGTTTAGAGCGCTAATTTATATAGCAGTCAGCGGCGACATCACCAGAAGATTCAACAAGCCAGGACAAACCGTCCGGTGCCGCAGCCCCAATACTGCACTTTCAATGATGTGATTCTGTAAATCGTGCGATGGACAGCGAAAGGAGGACAGGAGGGGGCCTCCAAGGAGGCGTTTTCGAATACGCAAGGAGCCCTCTCCCAAGCAAAAGCCTGCCTGTCGCGCCGGTTTATAACGTGTAGCGAAAGACTTCGACACGATATACTTACAGTGAAGTGGTCGTATTGGGAAGCACATACTGACTGTTTTTGACGGTCAGTCCAAGATCAGCAGTATCGTTCGCTTATGAAGCCGTACTGCAAAGAGGGTGCTACTCTCAATCGCTATGCACGAGTGGCCTAAGTGGTCTCAAGAAAAGGGTCTCTGTACGCTCTCTGCGGTATCTCGACTCGCTAATGTGCGTTGGCGTGTATACGCGTTATTCAGACAAAGGCGCTATCAAAAAATTTTCGGTAGAGATATTGTAATAAAGGTTTTCTATAACCCGCTTTTATAGGACTCGGCATGCTAAACAAAGTCAACGATAGACCTCGGATTATGATCATCGGCGGTGGTGCGGGTGGTTTGGAGTTGGCTACACGCTTGGGCAAACAGCTGGGTGGCAAAAAGAAAGCTCACATTACTCTCATTGATAAAAGCCGCGTTCATATCTGGAAGCCACTATTGCATCAAGTAGCGGCGGGCACGCTTGACTCTGCCCTGCAGGGGACGGAGTATCGCGCACATGCGCGGCTATCGGGTTACCAGGCTACTTACGGAGCGGTTACACACGTTGATCGTCAGCTTCAGCAAGTCACATTAGCGCCGATTATTGAAGACGGACAAGAGGTCGTACCTAAAAGAGTACTACCTTATGACATTTTAATCATAGCCGTTGGCGGCGTGACTCATGATTTTTCCACGCCGGGGGCCAGTGCGCATTGCTATATGCTCGATGATGTTGATAGTGCCAACACGCTGCACGAGGTACTGCTAAATCAGCTGCTGAAAAAGACAGTCTTCCCGGAAAAGACGCGCTTGTCGATCGCTATTGTGGGTGGCGGAGCTACCGGCGTTGAGCTGGCAGCAGAACTGCTCTATAGCATACGTGTCTACAACCACTATGACACCGCACGAAGTACCCCGCATGACGCTTTCCGCATCAGCGTCCTTGAGGCCGGGCCGCGCATCTTGGGCCCTTTACCCGAGTCTATTGCCGAGGCATCGAGCCAAACATTACAAGGACTCGGTGTGAAGGTGATCGCCAACTGCAAGGTAAACGCGGTTACCACAGGCAAATTTATGACTTCGCAGGGGGATATTGAAGCCGACATTTTGATTTGGGCGGCTGGCGTTAAGGCGCCTGAGTGGCTAGCCAACATTGAAGGCCTGGAAAGCAACAGCGCCCACCAGTTGGAGGTTAACCGCAATCTGCAAACCACCCGGGATGAACGTATTTATGCCATTGGCGATTGTGCCGACTGCATAATGGCAGATGGCACCAAAGTGCCTCCCCGCGCGCAATCTGCTCATCAGATGGCGGCTGCGGTGCACCGTAACATTATTCGGTGGCTAGACGGCAAGCCTTTGAAGGCGTATCAATATTACGATTTCGGATCATTGGTATCACTGAGTCGGTTTACTGCCTGGGGCATCATGGCGTGGGGGCGAAATCACCATTTTACGGTGCATGGGCTGATTGCCAAATGGGCCTATATCTCGCTAGAAAACCTGCACAAAGTCGCCATTTACGGCTGGATTCGGGGCATCGTATTGATCACAGTTGAGAAAATTAATCGAGTGGTTCGCCCCAAAATTAAGCTGCATTGAAACGTTAATGCTCCTCCAGGACATCCCGGTCAGCATCGCACCTATCAACCACAACAATATGGTTAGAATTGAAAACTGCGTCCGAACGTCTGATCTTCACGGAACTGTCGCCCAAATTGGACCTCTCCATTGTTCCGTTTGCACACGCCGATCAGTCGCGCTTCGCAAGACGACTTATAGCATTAGCGTAAGAAGCACTTCACAATCTTGCAATGCAAGTCCCCATACTACGACGGCTCGTCTTGATCTTCAGTGCCTCCCGACCTGGTACGAATTTGATGAATAAAATAATGCATCAGATGGACGGAGTCTGTAGCTTCCCGAAACTCGATTTCTTCCCGAAACCATACCGACTGGATCATATCGAGCACCATCGGGAGGGACTTGCCGAGTTACTGCATCACTGCGTACGAATTTTTCATCGCCGGACGCCGAACCGCTCGCCGGGTTCACATTCCGTCACAATTGTATCGATATTGCCAATCTCTACCATCGTGTATTCCTGGCCGCCAAAAATCTTTTCTTGTATCCAACCGTAATCGACTGTTAAGTATATTGGCGACGCATCGCGTCGAAAATCGGCTGAAACAAATTGTCTATCGGAGAATCGTCTATGCAAACTGGGTCTGGATTACAGAGCGGACATCCACCAATCTCTATGGCCTAATGAATTTGGAACAACTAAATCCCCCCAGTCTTTTTGCACCGCGACTGCAATGGGGCGACAGCATCGAGGGATATCTGCACGGATGGGAGAAAAGTGTACCCTTCGTTGAACTGCGGTAGAAAGATCTGAACGAGCTCCCTGTCAGGGTGCTTGCACTCTTGCTTGACGAGCTACAGATTTCTCACACGCGGTTGCCATTGGCTTGCCTGGGATTAGAAGGTGGCTCACAGGCAGACGGTATTTTGAAGCGCAGAGACGGCACGCCTAATCCGCTTCAATTGGGCAAGGTAAAGGAAAAGATGATCGCCGAGGCACTCGCACGGCACCCGGCTCGCCTGACATCACAAGTAGTGCTGCCACGAAAGCTGACCCCCTTCTCTTAATCAGTAAATTAAACATCCTGCTGCGAATTAGGGCGCCAATAGGGGCTAGCACGCAGTAGAGTAGATAGTGGAAGCTGACCACATATAGCGATTGCATAATGATAATCGAGACCGGCGCAGTGGGAATTGGTCAAAAAAATATTGTTATTGCCGACGTAGCTCTTGCCGTTTTTACTGCAGCGCAATGGTGCCTCTCGTCACAGGAGAAGGATTCAAGTCATTTAATTAAACGTCTGTAGATGTTTATTGACATCTGTTCTGCCCTTTTCTTTAGCACCGGATTCGTCTTTCTTGAATCGCGTGGACGCTAGCCTGTACAAATTTATCAATCTGGCATGGGCTGGTTATCGCCGAGCGAGGCCGTAGATAGGCCTTTCACCGACGCGTTATCCAAGGTTGAAAACAAACCAGATAGATATCAACCGTCGAAAAAATGTCCGTTAAAAAAGGCGCTACTTTATACACGTAAAGAACGGCAAAAAAGCAAAACTATCGCCAGCGGGCCCTTTGATCGCGACCCGGCATCCGGTGAGCTTGCAAGATTAGGCATTACATTTGACAATGAGGCTACATAGCAGAACAACGTACCAAGGAGCTGCGCGTTAAGCTTCCCTACTACTGTTAACCTCTACTACTGTTAACTATGCATATTGCCTATGACTAGGAATAGAACTATGACTGATATAGCGACCTTTACTACATTTCTGGGCTGGTGTGCAGTACTGAATATTGGGCTGCTTTTCTTCTCCGCAATATGGCTTATGCTATTTCGTGATCTTACACTATTTATTCATAGCGAACTATTCCGCGTTAACCAATCCGCCCTTGATTCGATTTACTTGCAGTATTTGGGGCAGTATAAGCTGGCCGTACTTATCTTTAACATCGTGCCCTATTTAGCGTTAAAGATTATGAGCTTATCGATACACTGAGTAGCAAGACAAGCCAAGTCGAGCCGTCAGAGTATCAATCTGGTTTATCGTAAATGGGTAAGCTGCAGCTTCGCGCTGCGCATTTCCAGACTCTTTCCCACGGCGCTCGACGGGATGCTCAATCAATTTCGGGGTGTCAGGTTGCTGCCCCCTGAAGCAACCCTAGAAGTGCGCCTCGAGGACGTATCAGATGATACTGCGGTTAAACCGATCGCTGCTACTGACCAGATACTGCTAGGGGGCTCGCCCTACACGTTTGTATTAGACTATGATGTTAAACGCATTTCGTTACGTCGGCAGTATGCGCAGCCGATGGCATCAGGACACTGCGATTGCATGGCGACTGGTCATGATCCATCGAAGTCGATTCACCCGCCGTTTTAAGAAGACCTACTGACGACACTCTTCTATTTGCCTTATACTCCAACAAAATGATATTCGATATTTGTGCAAGCCTCTTTACGAGCTAAGATTTCCAGTGATAATCAATCAAATTATCCTCTCTATTTTACCCGTTTTTATACTGATTTTTGTTGGCTGGGCCTCACTCCGGTTTAAAATCGTTGCGCCCTCTGCAAAGGAAACCTGTGCGACGTTGGTTTCTGTCTACGTTTTTCCTGCACTATTGTTCATGGAAACAGCTACCGCTAAGCCTGCGAAAATTTTTGATCCAACATGGATGCTGGCGTTTTTTAGTGGCATGGGCATCGTCTGGATGATTGTGTTTTTCACGTCCCGATATATATTCGATCAACCGTTAAAAAACAGTGCCATCCAGTCCATGTTATGTGCATTTCCGAATATGGGTGGCATGGGCATCCCATTTCTAACGCACCTGATTGGAACGAGCGCTCTCATATCTATTGCTAAAGCTAACCTGGTCGTATCTCTGACCCTAATTCCCTTGACATTAATTCTACTGGAAATGAGTAATGCATCGGCTAACAAAAATTTCTTCACGGTCATTTTTGGCGCCATCGTGTCCTCGATAAAAAATCCGATGCTGATCGGCATATTCTTGGGTGCTGCGGTAAGCTTTACTCACACTGCACCACTCATCCCCAAGGTCATTACTGACTCAATAGAAATTGTGACTAAAGCGACTGTGTTCATTTCTCTGTTTGCTGTTGGTCTCGCTTTGTTCGGTACAAAGCTAAAATTGACCAAACAGCTAGTCTTTAATTTCACAACCAAAAGTATCCTGAGTGTGTTTGTAGCCTGGGGTATGGTCAGTCTTTTTAAGATTCAAGGCAATGACGCAAAGGAACTCATCTATTTAATGGCCATGCCTACCGCCACATTAGCAACAATTTTATCGATACAATGGCAAGCATTGCCAGAAGAGGCCACGAGCCTGTATTTGAGTACAACAGTTCTTTCTGTGTTTACCTTACCCATTGTTATCTACTTACTTCAGTGAGTCCAGAAAACGCAGTCTTTTCGGTCCGGAACGCACCAGGTTGAGCGCCGCCGGTCTGTTCGATCCGAGGGTATAGGCTTTTTATACCGCCAGGGTCAGCTAAACACCACAACTGGGTGCTACTGGGCGGGCGACGTTGCGTTAGCCGCATTGCCGCCTACCGTGGCGCTGCCCTACATCTCCACTGCACTGTTGAGCCGCCTGCATATGTTGGCGGTGGCGTATGCCTTCGCCACGACGCCTACCCCTGGGCTTATTACTATCGGCGACGCAAATCGCGTGTAATTTGACTATGCTTAGGCGAATCGGCGACGCGAGTTATTTATCAGCACTTTGGAGTTATCGTGAATCACGTTATATGGGACAAGAAACTGATTACTCCGTCCAAAATTGTTTGTATTGGACGCAATTATGTTGAACACATTCATGAGCTGGGTAATACCATACCCGATGAAATGGTGGTGTTTAATAAACCCAACTCTGCCATTGGTCAGTCACTGCTGTCTTGCCATAAAGAAACCTTGCACTTTGAAACGGAATTGTGTTTCTTGGTTCAACAGGGTGACTTTGTCGCAGCAGCAATTGGTCTTGATTTGACCAAAAGGGCGTTGCAGTCCACATTGAAACAAAAAGGCCTGCCTTGGGAGCGCGCAAAAGCGTTTAATGGTGCCGCTGTATTTACCGAATTCACATCCATTGCAGCTGATGCCATACCGACATTATCGTTCGTTTTAACACTTGACGGACAGATTCGACAAACAGCAAACACCGAACTGATGATGTATAAGCCCGACGTGATAAAGCAGTCGCTAACTGATTTTATGGATTTGCAGGACAATGATATTGTGATGACAGGCACACCGAAAGGCGTTGGCAAAGTCAACGCTGGCAGTGAATTTACTGTGCAACTCTTTGCTCACCAGCAACGACTTATCAAACATACCTGGCACGCCATCTGAAGCACAGTGGCAACCGTGAAAGGGCGGGTGGCGCTAGCCATCTATCACGCCCTGTCGACAACCGCCATCACGTTACAGGTTTTCGCAAATAACCCCGGCACAACTGGCCGTTTCACAGGCCGCACCACAATCGGGGTTTATTGCAGAGGGCTGTTGATCCGGGTTAGCCGTCGAAACGCAATTGTCGCAAGCGTCACCTACACCATCCGCATCGGTATCGAGCTGGTCCGGATTGCCAATAGCGGGGCAGTTGTCGACGTCATCGGAGTAACCGTCCGTATCGGCATCCGCGGCACCACAACCACCACCCCCTGCATTTTCCACACACAGGGTGGCATAGCCATTCTGATCACCAAAACTAGGCCCCAGCGGTCCGCCATCAGGGTAGCTGACCGGCGCCCAGCCCTGCGCGTTGCGGTTAAAGAAGCCGACAATTTTTACTTCATCACCAACAGCGACAACGCCATTGGCATAGGTGCGACCAAACGCCGCCGCGATGACGCTCATTGATACTCGGTATTCAATGGTTTGCACGATGCCATTCTGGCTAAACGCACTGCTGAAATCTGCATTCAGCGTCGCGGCATCGACACCAAAGGTTTGCGCGGCACCGGGGCCGTCGACACCTGCATCATTGAATTTGTACAGCGACTGACCCGTGGCGAAGATACCGTCGCTGGGGTTGGTAAAGTTTTCCAGCGCGAAACTCCAGGCGCCGTTTTCACCCAGCGTGGCATCAGGCGCTAAGGTCAGAGCACGGTTGGCGCCGATATTCATCGCCACAACGGCGCCAAAAACACCCTGGTCACTGGGGTCCAGGTTGGCACCGACGGTTTCAAATGCTAAGTACAGCCAATCTTCATCCGCATACGCATAGACCCTGGACAGTGCGTAGTTGCCCGCGACGACATTGTCGGCACCGGTTGTCACTTCGTAGCCATCCCATTCACCCGGACTCAGCACCCCGTCGATGACAACGGGCAGCGCCTGGGCGATAAATGGGGTGACAAGCAGGGTGATCGCTATTATTTTTGTAATCAGGTGACGCATGGTAACTCATACTCCCTTGTAAACATTTGGACAGCGCGCGAATGGCCTCAGACAGGCCTGACCGCAGTACACCTCACCGCAGCAAACTCGATGCCACCCCATGATTTACCGCTAATTATCAACGGGATGCAACACAATGTGCGCCGCATGATCGAAACCTGTGGACCAGTCGTTACTTTAGTGTAAAAAAAGCTGACATTCGGGGCCCGCGGCGGGGCACCGTCACCGGCTGCACATCACCCAGAACGCTGCACGCAGGGGTCGATTCGCCTGCAAGGATTGGGGTCTGGCAGAGCGGCGACGCGAAACACCAGGGTGGGTCGCTGTGGCCACATTCGGACCCGCTGTCGCTGGCCACACCGCGGCCGATGATTTCCCCGTACATTAGTGCTAGCATGCCCGGCACCCAACAAAACAGTCAGTCCTGTTTTTAAGAAAAGGCAGGACGACCGGGACGACCCATGAGAAAAACCGAACTCATCGGCATGGCGCGGGACAGCCTCAACCACGCCAGAGCAGGCACCATCACTCAAGCAGATGACGTGCTTCGCGTGCCCGCCAGCATCTATTACGCACCCGAGCGCTGGCAACGGGAACTCGACCGCGTCTTCCGACGACTGCCGCTGATGGTGTCAACCAGTGCCGAGTTGCCGGCCGCAGGCGACTACAAGGCGATGAACGCCGCCGGCGTGCCCGTGCTGCTGATCCGCGGCGCGCAGGGCAATGTCAAAGCTTACATTAACAGTTGCGCTCACCGCGGTGCACAGATCATGGATGAGGGGCGCGGGCACGCAAGGCGCTTTACCTGTCCCTATCACGCCTGGTCCTACAACACCGCGGGCGAACTGACCCACATTTATTGCGCCAGCGACTTCGGTGCTATCGACAAATCCCGCTATGGCCTGGTGCCATTACCCTGCCTCGAGCGCAGCGGCCTCGTTTGGGTCATCACCAACCCCTCCTCCAACCTGGATATCCCAACGTTTCTCAGTGGCTACGACAGCGCACTGGCACACTTCGATTTCGCCGATTGGCACTACTTCGGCAGCCGGTGTATCGAAGGACCAGATTGGAAAATTGCCTACGACGGCTATTTGGACTTCTATCACCTGCCGATCCTGCACAAGGAAACGTTCGGCGCCGATACATCCAACAAAGCGCTGTATTACAGCTGGGGACCACACCAACACGTCAAGTCACCGCAAACGACCGAGATGCACCTGGGGGCGCTGGATGAAACGGATTGGCCGACAGCGTTGCTGTTGAGCGGGGTCTGGACGGTGTTCCCACACGTGAGCATTGCGTCTTTCGGTGAAGACGGAGAACGCCGTGGCGTTTTGATTTCACAATTGTTTCCAGGCGACACTCCCGGCACATCTTATACCGTGCAGCATTACCTACTGCAACGCGCCCCCGACAAAGCGGGCCAGACCGCCGCCGCAGAGCAATTCAAACTTCTTGGCTATATCGTCGAAGCGGAAGATTATGCGACCGGCCTGAAGCAACAGGCTTGCCTGCAATCAGGCGCCAGGGAGCATATCCTGTTTGGCCGAAACGAGGCCGGCGGACAGAACTTCCACCGCTGGCTGCAGACCATACTCGATACAGAGGACGCCCATTTGAACGATTTGTTCGCCAGCGCTGACCCGCCCTGACACCAGGCTCACGAGCGCTGTCAGTAAACTTTACACCTGCCGTCAATGCACATGGCGGCGCACGCCGCAGCCGCTGCTCGGCCTCACCTGGCACACATCTTGCTGACGCAGCCATCACCCGACAGCAACCGAGCCGGCAAAATGAACGCCAAGAACGAACTCAGCTATGTACTCTTTATCCTGATTCCCCTGCTGGGCGCCGCAGCCTACGCCAACCTCACGGCTTGATCCTGGGGGGCACCAACACGACCCGGCTGACTCGAGCATCAGGCCAGTTCGACCAGGGTCTCACCCAATGCCGCCAGCAGGCTGTCTATTTGCGCAGTCGCCATAACAAACGGTAGCCCGAGCTGAATCGTATCCGCACCGCAGCGCACGTAAAACCCCTTCTCCCACATGCGCAGCGCGACGTCGAAAGGCCGCCGTGCCGGCTCTCCGGGACAGGGCGCGAGGTGCAAGGCGCCGGCAAAGCCATAGTTGCGTATGTCGACCACATGGGGCGAGCCACGCAGCTGATGCAGGGCCTCTTCGAAGTGCGGTGACATAGCCACTACTCGCTGCGGTAACGCTTCGGTTACCAGGATCTCCAATGCCGCGAGGGCCGCGGCAGACGCCACAGGATGCCCCGAATAGGTGTAACCGTGCGGAAACTCTAATTGGTAATCCGCGCCACCCGCATCCATGAAAGTCTGATAGATGTCTCGGCTGGCGACCACCGCCCCCATAGGCACTGCGCCGTTGGTCAACTGCTTGGCAAGGGTCAGTATGTCCGGCTGCACATCGAAACGTTCCGCGGCAGTCAGAGCCCCACAACGACCCAGCCCTGAAATCACCTCATCGAAGATCAGTAATATGTCGTTTGCCGAACAGATTTGACGCAGTTGCTGCAGGTAGCCCACCGGCGGGGGGATGACACCCCCCGAACCTACCACCGGTTCAACGATAACCGCGGCGATGGTGCTTGCATCATGCAACGCAATCAGCTCGTTGAGTTGCTCAGCCAGATGGCGTCCTTGCTGGGGCAGGCCGCGACAGAACGTGTTTTGCGGCAACAGCGTATGGGAAAGGTGGTCGGACTCGACCGACTGACCAAAGAGTTTACGGTTGTTGGCAATACCGCCGACTGCCAGACCACCGAAATTGACACCGTGGTAGCCCCGCGCACGACCGATCAAGCGGGTCTTGCCAGGCTGCCCTCGCAACCGCCAATAGGCGCGCGCCATTTTCAATGCCGTCTCTACACATTCTGAGCCGGAGTTGGCAAAAAACACATAATCGAGTGCACCGGGGACGATCGATCTTATCCTGTTGGCAAGCTCAAACGCGCCGGGGTGACCAAACTGGAACGCCGGCGCATAATCCAGCGTCTTCAACTGCGTCTGCACCGCTGCCACAATTTCGGGTCGGTTGTGCCCGGCGCCGCAACACCACAAACCCGATACCCCATCGAGCACCCGACGGCCTGTATGATCAATTAGGTGGACTCCCTCGGCAGCAACCACCATACGCGGATCGGCCTTGAACTGGCGATTTGCCGTAAAGGGCATCCAGTAGGCGTCCAGCTGCTCGTGAGTGAATTGGGTTGCGGCCATAGCATCACACCGAATGCGTTACACGCTAGTGTACGGCGACCAGCGCCGGGGATACATCGTCCGGGCTTGCACCTCGCTCAGACGCTACTCGTCCAGATAGCCGGTAATCGACTTGGCCGCCTGATACGCGAAGGTCATGGCAGGCCCCAGGGTAGCACCCGGGCCAGGATAACAGGGCAAAGTGGGGGCACTGCAGTTACCCACCGCATACAGACCCTCGATCACATGCCCGTCCTCGTGCAGCACCTGTGCATCCGCATTGATAACCATACCCCCCTGGGTGCCGAAATCACCGGGATCCACCTTGATCGCATAGAAAGGTGCCGTATCAATCGGCGCGAGACAGGGGTTTGGCGTCACTCGAGGGTCACCGTAGTAGCGGTCATAGGCGGACTCACCGCGATGCAAATCGGTATCTTCCCCAGTGCGCGCGTATTCGTTCATCTTGCGCACGGATTCCTGCAACCCGGCAGCGTCTACATTGATTTTGTGCGCCAATTCCGAAATCGTCGCGGCCTTGGCAAAGAAGCCCTCTTCCTCGTAACGTTTCGGCAGCGCCCAATCAGGCATGAACCTGCTGTTGTAGAGTGGGCCGACGAAATAAGTCGCGCGAAAGTTCGCGTCGAAAATCTGCCAGGTCGGATTGAGCGGATTCTCCTGCGTATGTTTGGCAAAAGTTTCCTGCTGAAAGGCCATATAATTCTGAGATTCGTTACTGAAACGCTCACCTGCCGGATTGACCATAATGGAGCCCGGGTAGGATTTCTCCATGATACTCAGGCGCGGGATCTCCTCTCCCGGCACCGAAATCGTGTTACACCACCAGGCCTCGCCAAGCCGATGCATTTTCGCGCCCAGTCGCATGCCCTGACGTATCGCGTCCCCGGTGTTATCCCGCGTGCCAGCACTCCAGCGGTGATCAGTGGGTTTCGGGAGATACTGTTCACGCATCGCCTGATTGTGCTCAAAACCACCGGCGGCCAACACCACTGCCTTGCGCGCCCGGATGCGCACGGTCTCTCCGCCACGCTTAACCTCAATGCCCATTACCTTGCCACCGTCATCGATAACCTGTGTCATTGCGGTGTTCAACCACAATGGAATATTCCTATCCTGCATCGAGGCACGCAGACGCGCCACGCCCGCACAACCGGTGGCGAGCCGACGTGCGTGTTTGTCTTTCAAACGCCAGGGAAGATCAACAATATAATCGCCGACCAGTTTCAGGGCCGTCTTCCACCACCCCGGCTGCTGCCCTACCAACAGGGCAGCCTCAACCTGCGTAAACCCAATTAAACCCATCAAATGCATCATCGGGTGCGTGCGGCGCAAGCGCCGCCACTCCTCGCCCAGCTGATCCGCATTGAAGGTCTCCGGTTCCATGGAGCGGTGCCCCTCCATCGCGCCGTCGAGATTGGTGTAGTAATCCGGGTAATGCTCCAACGTGACATAGCGCACACGCGTGTGCTCGTGCAGGAAATTGACCATCTTAGGACCATTCTCCAGGAATGCATCCAATTGATATTCAGGCACTTCCTCCTCTGTAATCAACTGTCGCAGGTAGGTCTTAGCCTTCTCCCGGGAATCCTCCGCACCGGCCGCCTGGGCATAGCGGTTACAGGGTATCCAGACACCGCCCCCTGAAATCGAACTGGTACCCCCGTACAGATCCGATTTTTCAATTACGAGCACATCTTTAACGCCCATTTCATAGCTGCAGAGCGCGGCCGTCATGCCGCCATTACCGGACCCGACAACCACCACATCGAAGCTGTAATCCCACTGCTGATCTGACACCATGGCCTGCACCCCCTTTACACAGGCGCAATGGTAGCGCAATACGGACGCAAAGCTGCAGCGCAACCCGGTTAATGGGCCACAGGTTTAAAAAGTTGGCCGTCATCGCAGTGCCGCCTGTTGCAGGGTAAAATATTTATCTTGTCATCCCCTCAACCCGATCAATACACTGTACCGTTGTCCCTATGGTGTCACGAGACCACCTTTCGCAAGGAGCCGAGCAGATGTTAAAAGCGCAGCGTACCATCCTCCTCTCACTGATTGCAGCTGCCGGGTTAGCCGTTTCGCCGCTAGCTATCTCGCATCTCAACGACAAGGAGATGCCCCAATCCTACCGTCAGTCCTACTTCGCCTTGATCGCCATGAATTTCGGTCCCATGACGGCCATGGTGAAAGGCGAGATGCCCTGGGACGAGCAGCAGATGGCTGCTTACGCGGATCAGTTAGCGGCACTGGTTACGCTCGATGTGCTGCGTGGCTTTCCCGACGGTTCCGACAAGGGCACGACCCGAGCGAAACCGGCAATCTGGGAAGATAAGGCCGACTTCCAGTCGAAAATGGATGACTTGAAAACGGCGGTCAACGCATTGCAGCGTGTTGCCAATCAGGGCACTGATCGCAAGGCCATCGCCGCTGAAGTCGCCGCAACAGGCAAGACCTGCAAGGCGTGTCATGATGACTACAAATCGAAAGACTACCTGTACTGATGATGCCCTTCAGAACGGCGCACGCCGCGCAGCGGCGGGTCAGCTGTCGAAACCCGCTGCATGCTGTAACGCCTGATCGTCGAGAATTTCCCATGCGGCCTTCGAGTCCACATGGATATGGTGCTTGAGCCGGATACCCGGGTCCGCATCCAATAGACCTAGTGGCACCCACTGCAACCCGTGGTCGACAATGTGCTGCGGAACGATGCAGCCGCAATCGGGGCAAAAGCACCGCGTGAAACCGCTGGCACAGTGATACGCCCGCACCGTGCCTTCACCCGCCAACCAGCGGAAATCGTCCCGAGCGACGAGTGCCGCAGCGCTGCCAGCACCGCCAAACGCCTTGCGGCACTTGGAACAATGGCATTTGAATGCGCCCCCCTGAAACGCCTCAACAGCAAAACGGACCGCGCCGCACAAGCACCCTCCCGCAACCATTTCTCGCCTCCAGTTAATGTCACTTCTAGGTATTTTTATCTATTTTTAACAGATTGTTACAGACCTTGCTTCATGTATTAGCTACGATTCTGGTGGGCGTCAGAAGCCGAGATAAACAGGCCCTGGCGCCCGCTCGATCAGCCACCACAACACCAATGCAACCGCGCCAGCAAGCAGTACAGCCCACCACCAGGGCGCCGGAGCCAACTTCCCGGCACGGCCGTCTGCCCTTCCGGCAACCATTGCCTGCACCAGCTTCTCGCGCCGCAGAAATTGGTGATAACACACCGCAAGCACATGCAATGACACCAGTGCCAGCAACCCGTCAAACGCCCACTGATGGACCACCCCCATGGTGTCGCGCAACTCCGTGCTCGCCCAGTAATAAAACGGGCCGGAAAACAGGATGTCGTCCGTGTTGAACAGCCCGCTGATCGACTGCAGCGCCAAAAGGCTCAGCAGCAACACGACGGACCAACCGCCAAGAGGATTATGTCCAACACTGGCGGCACCGCGACCGCGCAAGTAAGCCCATACAGCCGAGGGCCCAACCAGAAAGTCAGAAAATCGCGAGTGTCTACTGCCGATGAAACCCCATAGAACGCGCACGATCACCAACACCAACACGGTATACCCAAGCCACTTGTGCAGATCGTAACGCTGCTCTTGGGCGCTCCACCAGGATAGCGGAAGGCACACTACAATCATCCAATGAATCACCCGCGTCGGGATATCCCAAAGTACAGGAGCGCCCGCTATCACGTCTTTGCTCCTTCATTATGCGGAACCAAGGGCGGATAGCGGTGGTCAACATCCACATATTCATATTGCCAATGCTTACCGCGCAGTACCGCGCGATGGCGCGGCCCCGGAGCGTCACCATCGGCGCCTTCGTAGCCCGCATCCCCACGAAACATTACCATCACGTGGTTACCTGATTTTGCAAAAATCGGAAAGACCTCCGGCACCGCCGTGTGTCGTTCCACCGTAACCATCTGATTGACGCTGTCGTATGCCCCAAGCCGCAACAGTGTAAAATAGGTCGGTGGCAGCATGTCGAGATGACCGGCCTCGTGCTCAGCGATGGCCTGCCGCACGGGCAACCAACGATGATCATGGATTTCGCTGCCGTCGATCACAACGTCCCCATCTGCTGCCACAGGCGCCGCATAAATCCAGGTAGAAAAACGGCGCGGTTCCCCCACGGGGGTCGTCCAATGGCTGAGCAAGACCATATCTTCAAGTCGCGGCGCCAGCCCAGCCTCCTCTTGCGCCTCGCGCGCGGCTGCACGTTTCGAAGCCTGCTGAAGATCGTTACCAGCGGCGGCGAGGTCTTCGGGATCCAGCGACCCCCCGGGAAACACCCAGGCGCCCCCCGCAAAAATCAATGCCTTGTTCCGCCTCAGCAACAGGGTTTCCAACCCCACGGGCCTATCGCGCAGCAGCACCACCGTACTGGCTGGCCGCAGCTCGGGCACATTGGTCATACAGCCTCCACGCTGTGGGCGTCCGATCAGAGAGCGCCTTGAGCGCTGCGGATAAAACGCGATGCCATAGTCATATCGAATCCCCTTTCAGCGGCGCTAATAGTTGCCCCCTCCCTCGCGCCAACATCAACACTCAACACCCAGAGATTGGCGCAACGCGTACCGGATCGACAAAAAGCAAGCGTTGAGCGTGACGTATCCTGCAACAAGGCAGACAGCGCCGCGAAGTCAGGCCCCGGGAAGCTCGCCTGACTCACCGGCAAGTAATGGTATTCCAGGCCTGCAGCTGCAGCAGCCTCGGCAATCACCGACCCTGTCGGCTGTGTTTCGTCTTCCGCATCCGGTCGATTATTGATAAGGACCTGATAGCCCTGCGCTGCGACGGCTCCAACGTCATCAGGAAAAATTTGTCCCGACACTGACAGCGCTTCGGTCAGCCTTACAATTTTCATACTGTCACCTCGATACGCCTCTGGTCAGTGCAATTGTACTGCATAGCGCCGCCGCCCTACTCCCCGATAAAATGAGGCTGCCGTCGCTCTTTGAACGCGCGCGGCCCCTCCCGCGCATCCTTCGTCATCATCACCTGCGCCGCCTGCTCGATCTCAAACTGAAACGCATCGGACCAGGGCGCAGTGTGGGTCTCCAGCGCAGTGCGTTTGATGGCCTGCAACGCCATCGGCGCCTGCCGACAGATATTGTGCGCAACCTGTTCCGCCCGCGACTGCAGTTCGGTTATCGAGACCACCTCTGACACCAGGCCCATTGCCAATGCCTCTGCTGCAGCAACCGGCTCCCCCCCAAGCAGGATCTTCATGGCATGCGCCCACGGTAACTGCCGGGTAAGCCTCACCATGGAACCCGCCCCTGGAACGACACCAACTTTCGGTTCCGGCAGTGCAAACTCGGCGTGATCGGCTGCGATACGAATATCGGTCGCCTGGAGCAACTCAGTCCCTCCGCCCAGTGCCCGACCATTAACAGCGGCGACGACTGGCTTGTATAGGGGCTCCGCCTTGAGCATGATCTTGTCCGCAATGAGGGGATCCGCCAGCAACCGTTTTTCCTGCGGCGTCTCGGCCACTTTCGCCCCAGTCCACAGCGGAATGACCTGCGACAAGTCACCACCACAGCAAAAATCATCCTCGCCGGCGCCTGTCACGACCACCACACGTATCGCATCATCCTCTCGCACCTCCTGCCACGCGTCTGCAAGCTCCAGGAACATGTCACCGTTGATCGTGTTCTTGGCCTCTGGCCGATTCAATGTAATCCACGCTTGCTGACCGCGCTTTTCAAAAAGGATTGCGTTCATTTTTTTCACATCCTACGCCTGACCAGTGCTCAAAGACTGCAGCTTAACCCAGCCCGGAGACGCCGTCCCAAAAAAGCTTTGCGCCGACCAATACCAGAGCAAAGCTCACCACCGCATAATAAAAGGAGGGCGTGGACCGCTGTACCAAGTAGTGACCAAACTTTACCCCAAGGGGCGCCAACGGCGCGAGCACTAGCGAATACAACAAGTTATCGGTATTAAACTGACCCAGGGCATAATAAGGCACTAGTTTCACCACATTGACCACGGCAAAAAAAAGACCCGCCGTGCCGGCGAACAGCACGGGCGATAAACCCTTTGGCATTAGGTACATCGTAAACGGCGGACCGCCTGCATGAATACTGAAGCTGGTAAATCCGGCTAGCGCCCCATAGAAACCGCCACTGGCCGTATGGTGTGCATACCCCGTGAGCGCCTTTAAACCCAACAGGCTCTGCACACCAAAGACCAGGGACAACAGCCCGATCAGAATACGCATATAATGTTCATTCATGGCATCGGCGGTCAGATAACCAATGATCACACCTACGACAGCACCCGGTATCAGCAACACCAGCGCCCGCCGGTCGTAAACACCCCAATAGGTTTTCACGACGAGCAAATCCATCAAGACCAGAATGGGCAACAGAATCGCAGCTGCCTGGGTCGGCGGCATAACCAGAGCCATGAGCGGCACCGATATGATTGCGATCGCACCGCCGAAACCCCCTTTAACGATCCCGAAGATCAGTACCGCAGGAATACTGACGACATAAAAGCCAGGATCAGCGAGCACCGGTCTGCACAGCGAACAAGTTACCGCACCAAACCATACTGATTGCCCAGGACATCAAGAATCTCGGCCCTGGGATTGTCCGACACCGCAAGCGGGCCGCCTATAATTTTCTCGGCAATATTGACATACGTGTCAGTTACCTGCAGTAGCATCGACGCGGGTAATGCGTTATCCCGCGCTAAAGCGAATCGTTCGTCCATACGGCGTTTATTCAGCAGAATGTCCGGTTCGGGAAAGTGTTCAAGTAACAGCTGGCGAAAGCCTTCTTTGGAATTCTCCACGACTTTGCCCTCTCGCAGCGCTGGTCCATCCCAGATACGCGATGAATCCGGCGTCCCCACCTCATCCATGTAGATCAGCTTGTCGTTTCCAGCTGCATCTCTCACATAACCGAACTCGAATTTGGTGTCCACGAACACCTGATCCAGCTTATCCAACTCGGTACTGATGACCTGAAAACCCTCTCCTAAAAGGCGTTCGTAAAGGTCTATGTCCGCGACGGCTTGGAAATTGAAGTCCCTATAGTTGTTCTCGATATCCCTGCGCGTGATGTTCACGTCATCCACCTCGGGTACGCCCGGAATTCCCTTAAGCACACCCTTGCTGGATGGCGTAATGAGCAGTTCGGGGAGGCGCTGGTCGCGCTGCAGTCCATCGGCAATCATTATGCCGCAAAACTCGCGCTCTCCTTTGTTATAAGCGCGCCACATGGAACCCGTGATGTATTGCCGTGCGATCGCCTCTATCAGCACTGGCCGCGCCTTCTGCACGATCCACACCAGCGGATGGGGAACTTCGAGGATATGACTGTCAGCCAGCCCCTTCTCCGCGAACAGCCCGAACCAGTGATTAGAGATGGCATTAAGGGCCGCACCCTTTCCAGGAACACCACGCATATCACCCTCTGCATGCCAGATACATTCAAAAGCCGAGATGCGATCGGAGATCACCATGATCGCCAAAGGCGCGTCGGCAGCAACATCATAGCCCCGCTCGGCAATGAGGCGTTTACTGTCGGCGTCATTCAGCCAATAGACGGAGCGCACCTTGCCACTGTGCACGGGCAAATCAGTGCGGATGGGGAGATCGTCGTTAACGGCCAATACCGTCTCGGCAAGACTCATACTGTGTGTCCTGTTATCCTGTTCAACACGTTGCAGTTGCGTCCAGGCGCACGAAGCGGCGCCGGAGAGCTCGCGAGTTTAGCAGAGCCGACGCTCGCAGGCACGCCCAACCTGCCACCAAACCTGTTAGATGAAGACATCCTGTTGATCAGAGTAGTAGCAGCAGGTACGGCAGAAAAATGATAGTGCCGAGAACAGCAGCACCCATAGCGCCCAACAACACGCCGCCCGCGGCGATATCCTTCGATCTGCGCACCAGTGGATGAAAGTCCGGAGAGACCACATCGCAGAGAGACTCTAACGCCGTATTCAAGGCCTCCGCTACCCATACAATCACCATGGCCAGCAACAACAGGCACCACTCCACGGCAGAGACGCCTAGGGTCCAGCCCAGCACGACTACCGCAAGCGTTGCCAGTGCATGAACCCAGGCGTTGTGCTGCGATGCCAGCATTGCAACAACACCGCGCGAGGCGTGGCGGAAACTGTGTGCCCGGCGCCTGATCGAAAACGTCTGGTCATTACTATCCATGGCCTTTCCCCGGAGCCGCGCACAAGGCGGCCACAGCGCCGATCAGAATAGCCCAGTTACCCGGCTGCTTACAATGGCTGAGGGCCAGCGTATACTGTGCCCTCCATCCCCCCTGACGGACACACAACCATGACAGCACAGAAACCGCGACTGCCATGAGTACAACACCCCAAACCCCGTTCCAGATACTCGGCGAAGTGGGCGTCCGTGCGCTGTGCGACAGTTTTTATGACATCATGGACCGTTTGCCAGAAGCTGCTGGGATTCGCGCCCTGCACGCCAAGGACCTGGCACCGATGAAAGAAAAACTGGCAGACTACCTGATCGGCTGGATGGGCGGGCCGCCGCGCTACGCCGAAAAGCACGGCACTGTTTGTATGACGGAGCCGCACGCGCCGTACCATATTGGGCCGGTGGAACGCGACCAGTGGTTACTGTGCATGGATAAGGCCCTGCAGGAAATCGGCGCCAGTGACGAGCTGGTTCACATGCTCAAGGTTCCGATGTTTCGCGTGGCAGATGCGGTGCGCAACAAGTCAAGGCCCAGCAGCGCAACAACCAACCCCAATATCATAGCCGCCGGTTAAGCCCGTCGCTATTGCTGTTGAAGCTTGATCACCGGCGCCAAGGGGTCGTAGGTGCGTCCTTGCAGCTGCAACATGCCGCGACGGATGCTGTTACCCCAGGCACGAAAAATGAGATCGATCGCCGGGTCATCGTTCTCCACCTGATTAAACGCCCAGATATTATCAGTCGACTTGGTGTCCACTGCACGCACCATAACGTCGCCCGAGCGCCCATCTACTAGCGCGATACTGACCGTGATCGCGCCGCCCGGTTTAGCGCCAGCCTCGACTGCAGCCCGAGTGGTATTGGGGTGAATCGCAACCACCGTTGTATTCACCACTATCTCTGCATCAGCCATGTCGTCAACAATGTGATAAGCAGACTGGAAGCGGAGAGCATCCGTAAATTCCTTATGAATGGCTCTCTGAAGAACGTCCTCCTCGTCCTCGGTCACCGTCCAGCCCGCATCAGGCTTTTCGCCTTCCGGCTGGATAATCTGCAACTTGGACAGGTCGGCCGGGGCGATATATACATTGCGAAAATCGTCCGCCCCCGCAGGCTCAATTTGCGTGATGTAGAGCTCGTCTACGCGGGAATCAACGCCTTTCAGGTAATTCGGGTTACCCCGCTCGGGCGCGACACTGCCACCGTCCTGAAGCTGAGCACAAGCACCCAGCGCCGCAAACGTAGAAAGCAATAGCATTGAAGACAGTTTCAGCATGTAGGATTCCTTTCATTCGAATATTTTAGCGCGGGACGACGGCAGGCCCTTGACCTGTGGCTTGGAGTATAGCGCAAACTGGTGTTTCTACTACCTGACCATTGGGGTGACCGGCTGTAATCGGCTACAATCTGGCACTCTTTTTTGAAGTAGGAACCGCCCGCATGCACTTGATGATCCCCCGGCTTCTGCTGCGGACATCCCTCCTCTGCCTGCTATCCCCCCCGCTGCTGGCCGAGAGGACGTCCGAGCCCGAGAATATCTTGGTCACCGCCAGCCGGATAGAAGAAAACGCGATGACGCTGCCCTTATCCTGGACAACCCTCAGCGAACAAACCATCGAATTTGTCAACCCAGTTCACATCAATGAAATCATGCAGCGTGTGCCGGGTGCCTGGATCAGCCGCGGCAATGGCCAGGAGAGCCTCATTTCTCTACGTTCGCCCGTATTAACGGGGGCCGGCAGCTGCGGCGCCTTCCTAACAGCGAGCGACAGCATCAGCGTGCGCGCGCCAGGCTTTTGCAATGTCAACCAATTGTTTGACACAAACTTCGAGCAGGCCGGACGTATCGAAGTTATTCGCGGCCCCGCCAGCGCGTTGTACGGATCCAATGCCATGCACGGCGTCATTAATGTGATCAGTGCTGCGCCGTCAGAGCAAGTGGATCACCGGATATCACTAGAAGGTGGACCCTACAGTTATGCGCGCGGCAAGTACCGCTATGGCGATACAGTGGGAAGTCACGGCATCAGTGTCAATGCCAACGCAACCCATGACGGCGGCTACAAGAAGAGCTCAGGCTATGATCAGCAGAAAGTCACACTGCGCCACGATTACTCCGGATCGCAATGGGATGTGCGAACAGTGTTGGATGGGGCCAATCTGAATCAGGACACAGCAGGGTTCATTCGCGGTTTTAAAGCCTTCAAAGACGGCAGTGGTAGAAAGGAAAACCCGAACCCCGACGCATATCGGGATGCCTGGTCAGGGCTGCTTTACAGCGCCGCGAGTCGCGCTCTCAGCGACGTCACGACAGTCACGCTCACTCCCTACCTGCGCGCCAACGATATGGACTTTCTGATGCACTTTTTAAGCTGGCAGCCTGTGGAGAAAAATTCACACAACAGTCTGGGCTTGCGCAGCCTCCTCAACCATGACGCGGATGGCCTGCGCTGGCTGGGCGGTATCGATCTAGAGTACACCGACGCAAAACTCAAAGAAACACAGGCCGACAACTTCAGCGATACCATTCCCGCTGGCGTGCACTACGACTACCACGTGGGCGCAACGGTTGCTGCAGCTTTTGGCCAGGTTCGCAGCCAATGGAGCACCCCCTGGGAATTGGACGGTGGTGTCCGCTTCGAATACACCAACTACGATTACGACAATCGAGCTGGGGATGGCAGCGCCTGCGACCCTAGTGTCAGCGGCTGCCGGTTCTACCGCCCTGCCGACCGAGAGGACAACTTCAGCGAGTGGTCACTGAACGCGGGGGCCAGTTATAGCCTCAGCGCAGATCATGTCGTTTACCTGCGCTTGGCGCGTGGCTTTCGCGCACCTCAAGCAACGGAACTCTATCGCCTGCAGGCAGGCCAACAAATGGCGAATCTTGATCCGGAACGGCTCGACAGTGTCGAACTAGGCTTTCGAGGATACATTGAGGACCGCTTCCGCTATGACATGGCCACATTCTACATGGAGAAGAAAGACGTCATCTTTCAGGACTCTAACCGCCGCAACGTCAGCGGCGCGAAAACCCGACACTATGGGGCGGAACTGGGCCTGGATATCACGCTCACGGAGCACTGGTCACTGGGCGTAGACGGGATAGTTGCTAGCCACACCTACGACAACAGCGTGCCCCTGTTTGGCACCAGTGATAACATCAAAGGCAATGATGTGGATACATCGCCCAAGGCGTTTGGCAGTGCACATCTCGACTGGGACTTCTCTCATCTTACCGGCCGCGCCAGCCGTGCCGAGCTGGAGTGGGTGTATCTTGACAACTACTATCTTGAGCCGCAAAACGAACACGAGTATCGAGGGCACTCCCTGTTTAACCTGCGGGTCACCAGCACTCTCACACAGCGCTTCTCCGCCGGCCTGCGCATCACCAATCTGCTGGATAAGGATTACGCCGAGCGCGCTGATTTTGGCTTCGGCGACTACCGCTATTTCGTCGGACAACCGCGGGGCGCCTACTTAGAAGTCAGCTACCAGTTCGGCGACGTGTAACGTCAACCCCTACCAACCACCCCGCGCACCATCGGCGGATGGACCCCCTGACGATGCGCATACCCCAGCGGCGCGCGTCGCAAAGCTTGAGGGATGTGTTACCAGGCGCCGCACCGCCCGTAAAGTCCCAACGCAGTAACGCCAGGTTGACCGGCCAAGATCGGTCAACCGCAAGGGCGACACTGGTGATGCGCTTATGGCAGTGTCAGGGTTTTGGCCAGCACCTGTTCCGCGCGGTAGCTGGATCTAACCAGAGCGCCCGATACAACCTCGAAGAAGCCGAGCTGCAAGCCCCACTGGCGGTAACGCTCGAACGAGTCCGGCGTCACGTATCGACGGATCGGGTAGTGATTGCGGGTGGGCTGCAAGTATTGACCCAGGGTCAAAATGTCGACGTGCGCTGCACGCATGTCATTCATACAGTCATAAATCTCCTCGTCTGTCTCCCCCAAACCCAGCATCAGGCTTGTCTTTGTCATTACCTCAGGGCGAAACGCCTTGGCATGAGCAAGCACATCAAGAGTCTGTTGGTACCCCGCGCGGGGATCGCGAACGGGATGGGTCAAGCGCCGCACTGTTTCCACATTCTGCGCAAACACGGCAATGCCGGAGTCGACGACGGTCTCGACATCACCTGAACTACCGAGAAAATCGGGGGTAAGCGCTTCCACTACCGTATCCGGATTCACGTCTCTCACCCGGCGGACACAAGCTGCATAGTGCGCAGCACCCCCATCGGGCAGGTCATCACGGTTGACAGAAGTTAATACCACATACTTGAGGTTCATCAATTGCACTGAGCGCGCCACCTGCTCTGGCTCGTCCTGATCCAGCCAACCCCGCGGGTTGCCCGTGTTGACCGCGCAGAAGCGGCAGGCACGGGTGCAGACATCTCCCATCAACATGATCGTGGCCGTGCCCGAAGTCCAGCATTCACTGATATTGGGGCACTTGGCTTCCTCACATACCGTAGCCAGTTTGTGCTGATGTACGATATCCCTCACCTTGTCAAAGGTAGCGCCACCACGCACGCGAATACGCAACCAGTCCGGCTTTTCCTGCCGGGGCGCTATGGTTGCAGCAGCCTTGATGCCGTCCTTGATGGCAGCGATACCGCGGTCGTTGACAAATTTTTCGCCGCTACCCACCTGTATGGTGGGAATACGATCCTTTTCAGTCATGCTGATACCCGGTGCACTGAGCCCGAATCTGTATTATATCGGAATTGGGCGGCGGGACCGAGTCACGCTAATCCAGTAAACGACTGATGCCCTTGGACAGCGCAATTTTCCCCTCGTCCATATAAGCCTCGTGATTTTCCTCTATTTGCGCGAGATCGTAGACGTAATTAACCATAATTCCCGCAGATTGCTCCAGACCCTTTTTCGACAGGTCTGCACCACCATGCAGACCGTGCAATAGCGCACCGTTGCCCAGGTGAAATCGCGCCACACCATCCCGAGGAAAACGCCCGGACTTCACGTGAACCAGATAGTGCGCGCACAATCGAACCAAGGCGTCGTAAACGTCCGCGTCAACCACGCGGTTGACCGGTTCTCTAACCCGGTCGACCATCTCTTTAGATAACAAATCTCTGAGGTCCGTGTCCTGCAACCACCGCCGGAAACCCGGTACGGGAGACAGCGTGGCATAGGCGCCCAACTGCGGCATTTCCTGCCTGAGGGCGTCGATAACCGCTTTAATTAAGAAATAACCAAAGGAAATACCGACAAGACCTGGATGACAATTGCTAATCGAGTAAAAAACCACCGTGTTGGCATCATTTGAGGGTGAGACTTCACGGTCTTGAGCCAGCAATGGTTCGAGTGCATTCGGTATCGTTGCGGTCAGCGCGATTTCAACGAAGACCAGCGGTTCGTCATCGAGGGCAGGATGAAAAAATGCGAAGCAGCGACGATCATCTCGCAAGCGGCTGCGCAGATCATCCCAGCCATTGATTTCGTGTACCGCCTCGTATTGGATGATTTTTTCCAGAATATGGGCTGGCGAGGACCAATCGATGCGACGCAGCTGCAGAAAACCCTTATTAAACCATGAAAAAAACAGACTCTTGAGGTCGGCCTCTACACAGCGCAATGCCTCATTGCACGTCAATTCCTCCAACAGGTGACCGCGCATGGCCACCAGCGTGCGGGTGCCGGCAGGGGCCATGTTAATGCGACGGAACAGTTTTTGGCGAGGCGCCTCCACCGCCTCAACAATCGCCTGCAGATGCTCCAGACTATCCTCTTCGCGATAGCTCTCCGCCGCCTCCAGTACCGCGTCCCGATCTACGTCAAATTCCCGCGCCAGGCAGAGGAAAAATCGTCCGCGCTGAGACGCCGGCAAGTGCTGATAGCCGTCGCTGATTGCACTGGCCAGTGCCAAACCAGACGCCTCTCCGCGGTGCTCCAGCAGTTCGACACACAGCCTAATAAGTCCATCCGCCGACGCCAGCACCGCGGGATCTGCCCGGGCGCGCCGCCGCGTCAGCAATACCCTACCAGCATCCAGTACCGACCCTATGGTACGGCCCAAGGTCGTAATCGTCGCGCCCGGCGATTGCGCGGCTGCATGCGCTGTGGTCTCCGGCGCAAAACCAGTGTCGGTCTGTTCTTCTGGCATGACAAATCCCCCCCCTGTCGCTCTTATACTGCATGCTGAGCATGCCAAATAGCACCGCCCGCTGCACTATGCTACCGGAGGCCGCCGGTGGGTCGCAGCAACAAGAGGCGAACCAGCTTGCAAAAAGCAAAGACCACCTGACTAAATGCGGGAAAGTGTGCACTGTGTTACAAATACGCCTATCGCATCAAGCAGCGCGCTCCCGGCCACACCGCACTAACTCGCTTTGATTCGGAGCCAAGCGCGCATGGCACCGTCTGCAGCGTAGCCTTGGCAAGCCAAATACCCTATGCTCTATGTCCTGCTCGTGTTCAGAGTTACACCACTATGAAGAAAACAGCCACACGCATGGCCCTCCTGTTCATCGTTCCGCTACTGTGTGCCTGCGCCCAGTACGAAAACCAGCGGGGCGTAGACGTCAACTGGCAAAATGACATTACCGGCCGACTCGTCAAGGATAAAAGCACACGACAAGACGTACTGGCGCTGCTGGGTCCTCCTTCGCAAATAATATCGCTCGACAATGAATCTGTACTCTACTATCTGTTTGAGCACTCCCAGGGGGAGGGCCTTATTCTCATTCTCTACAATCGTATGCGTATTAATACACGCTATGATCGCGCCGTGTTTTTCTTTGACGAAAACGACGTGCTGATTGATTACGCCACCCACATCTATGACCCGGATGCCAGCTAGGAGGATGCCCAGTGAGTGGTCCAAACTGCTCTTGCTGGTGTATTGCCTGCTGCTGGGCGGCTGCATTACCCAGTGGCACTACGATCTCGGTGCACGTATCGACGCCTCCGAACAGTCGCTCCCGCCGGCCGGAACAACGCTAGCGGCAACTCTACTCCAGTTTGGACCGCCACATCGAATGAGCGCATCAGACACCGGCTACGTGCTCGCCTGGGAGCACTGGAACGTCAGCGAAATCAGTGTCGGCTTTAGCCTTGGTGCAGCGGGTGCCGATTTCCTGTCAGTCGACTGGGGTCGCATGCGCGCAAAGGGTGAATTTATCCTGATGACCTTCGATCATCACAACCTGGTTTCCGCGGCTGCACGATCCGAGTGGGACAGCAATCGGGGCGGCGGCCAAGCGGTACAACCTTTCTTCGGTTTCGTCTCGGTAGTGGATGCGGACGACCTGGTGCGTCGAATGCACCAGCACAATTGGGGCATGGGCGTACTGTCGCCACCGACCCAAACTCTCAACAGGGACTCCAGCCCCTACACGGGGCAGGCAGGCCTGGAACAGCGAGGCACTCCTAGAGGCGTCGGCCAACAAAGCCTCGAAATGCACTAGTTACCGACGGATTAAGTGCCCGTCAGCGTGCGCCGGAGTATTTGGGCCGATGTGTCGACCAGGTCATCACTGGAGACACCACCATAGTCCACGACCGATTGGTATGCCGCAAGGCGATCAAGTATGGCGCTCATCGCCAGCGCCGCACTTTGCGGTTGTATCCAGGGCGAGCTGCCAACCGATCCACTGCGCTGCATCAGAGCCACCATGGCATCAAGAATAGGCTCCATCGCCGCGCGGCGCAATGCCATGAAACGCTCGTCCCCCTCGTCCGCAGCCAGGTTACGAACCCTGAGCACCGGGCCGTGATCGACCCAGTAAGCCATGAAGAAGGCGGCGACATCGCGCGATCGGCGGTGGCCTTCTGCACCGCGCCAGTCTCCTTCAAACAATTCAATAAGAGCGGGCAGCTCCTCGTTCGCCTCCGCGGCCAGTTGCAGCACCACGTCCTCTACATCAGAAAAATACTGGTAAAACGTGGCAGGCGACGTGACCACCGAACGCGCGATGTCAGCGACTCGAAGCTCACGCAGGCCGCGCTCTGCCAGCAACGACCGCGTGACATCCATGATGCGACGGCGCTTGGCGAGCGCGCGCGCACCCAGGCGCCGTCCGCTGAGATCAGCGATAGGGCGAGCTTCAGGCGACATCCAGGAAATCCAAAAAGGGTTATTTACGCTACTCGACGAATGCATCCGCCAATTGCTGAACGATATCACCTGCAGTAACGACGCGCACGTCCTCCACCGCGGCGGTGCCGCCCATACCCTTCATCAAACTAAGATCGACATCCTGCGCCTCCTTACGCAGGGCGGCCACGGTGCAACGCTCCCGCGGTCTGGCCTCCGTAAATCCCCACTGGAATTCGCGCATAGCATTCTCGTGAGTCATCTTGTTAATATCGTCTTCGGAAACACCCTCAAAACTTTCCCACAGCACTTCAGGTGAGCGGGGAAACGTGGTGTCAGAGTGCGGATAATCACACTCCCACATTATCGTATCGATACCCACTAGATCACGGTTACGCACACCGGCTTTGTCGTCGATGAAGCAGTTCAAGACATGCTCTCTGAACACCTCGCTGGGCAGCTTGTCACCGAAATCCTGGTGAGTCCACGCGTGGTGATGTCTATACACATAGTCCGCACGCTCAAGATAATACGGTACCCAACCAATACCACCCTCCGACAGGGCGAACTTCAAGGTCGGGTATTTACGCAAAATAGTCGAGAACAATAGGTCAGCAGCAAGGTTCACTATACTGATCGGAGTTGTGCTGATCATCACTTCCACTGGCGCATCCATGGTCGTAAAGATCATGCCGCCGCCGGAGCCTATATGGATGAGTATGACCATACCCTCGTCAGCACAGGCCTTCCAAAAGGGTTCCCAGTGGTCAGAGTGCAAACTGGGCAAGCCGAGCTTATCCGGGTTTTCGGTAAAGTTGACCGCGCGGCAACCCTTCTTCGCAACACGCCGAACCTCCTCTGCCATGAGCTGGGGATCCCATATCGCCGGCAAGGCAAGCGGAATAAAACGATCCGGGTACGCCCCCGCCCACTCTTCGATGTGCCAATCGTTGTAGGCCTGCAGCATGACGCGGGACAACGATTTGTCCTCACAGTTATTCCACAACTGACCAACGAAACCCGGGAAGGAGGGAAAACAAATCGACCCGAGCACCCCATTGGCGTTCATATCCTGCACCCGCGCATGCACATCGTAGCACCCCTTGCGCATTTGCGCGTAGGAGGTCGGCTCCACACCGTATTCTTCGGGCACTCGACCCACCACCGCATTGAGGCCAATGTTAGGCATCTTCTGACCATTGAACTCCCACACGTCGCAGCCGGTCTTCAGACGTGTCACCGTGGGCGCCTTCGCTTTGTACTCCTGCGTCAGGTGGTTAGCGAACATATC
>JABSPW010000296.1 GCA_013214285.1 Halioglobus sp.
CGATGGCAGTTTCAAGGTGGACTGCCCGGAGGAAAACCTGCCCTTCATGGAGGTGCTGGGCAGCCAATTCATGTCACATCCGCCTATCCAGCCCTATGAAGTACACGTCACTGAAGCTGAGCATCCCCTGGTCAAGGGCATCCCCACATTCACCGTGGACGATGAACTGTACCTGTGCAAGATGCACGGTGAGCACCAGACCTTGTTGCATTGCCTCTGGGATGAAGCTGTAGAGGGCTTTGTCCGCGACGACTGGCAGAAAGACACGGACGTACAACCAGTGCTGTACATTCACCCCTACGGTGCCGGGCAAGTGCTCTACTTCACACTAGGACACTGTCGTGGCAAGTACGACATGCAGCCGCTGATCGAGGAGTACCCGGAGCCGGAAGAAGGCGCCTGGAAAACCGAGGAATACTACGAAGTACTTCGCCGCGGGATTCGCTGGGCTATGGAGCCTGACCGCGGCATAACGAGGCAAACGACATGAACCTGGATTTCAGCGCCGAGGAGCTCGCCTTCCAACAGGAAGTGCGTGACTTTCTCGTCGAAAACCTGCCCAAGCACATCATCGAAGGCACCGCCAATAACTCCAGCGTGTTTGTCGAAAAAGACATCGCACTGGAGTGGCAGGCGATCCTGGTGGACAAGGGCTGGGCCGTGCCCCAGTGGCCAGAGGAACACGGGGGTCCGGGCTGGACGCCTGCCCAGAAGTACATCTTCAGCAGGGAGTGCTACCACGCGGGGGCGCCCATGCTAATCCCCTTGGGATTGTTGATGCTAGCGCCGGTGATTATGGCCTTTGGCAGTGACGAGCAAAAAGCGGAGTACCTGCCCAAAATTCTCAAGGGCGAACACTACTGGTGCCAGGGGTATTCCGAGCCCGGTGCGGGCTCCGATCTTGCCAGCCTGAAACTGAAGGCAGAGCCCGACGGCGATCACTACATCGTCAACGGCTCAAAAATATGGACCACACACGCCCACCTCGCAGACCATATCTTCTGCCTCGTGCGCACCGACCAGGATGTGAAGCCCCAGGCGGGCATCAGCTTCCTGCTGATCGACATGGACACTCCCGGGGTCAAGGTTGATCCCATCATCACCATGGCCGGCGACCACGAGGTCAACCAGGTGTTCTTCGACAATGTGCGGGTGCCGAAAGCCAATCGCATCGGGGAGGAGAACAAGGGCTGGAGCTATGCCAAGTACCTGCTGGAATTCGAGCGCGGCGGCGGCTTCAGTGCCCACCGCATTCGCCATGAACTCGACAAGCTGCGACAGATGGTGGCAGAGGCGAAATCTGACAACCCCTCCTTCGATGCCGCCGGTGATCTTGAGCGGCGCGTGGCCCGGGTCGAGATCGATCTCAAGGCGCTGGAGATCACGGAGTTGCGCATCCTGTCAGCGGTGAGCGGCGGCGGCAATCCCGGCCCCGAATCGTCCATCATGAAAGTGACCACGGTGCGGCTGGAACAGGCCGTCAACGAGCTGGCCGTCGAAGTGATGGGCTACGGGGGATTCGCGATGAACCCGGTCCCCGGAGG
>JABSPW010000297.1 GCA_013214285.1 Halioglobus sp.
TCGATCCAGCGTACTTCGTTGTCTCGGATCAGGTTCAGAGTGTTCTCTGACATCGGTTTTCCTCCATGGGATTGTCGGCTAGCCATTGACGGTCTGCCTTAGAAGAGCTGCAGCAAGCGAATTTTGGCGGCAACTAATTGAAACTAAAGAGTTGTATGGCTTAGGGCATGATACTGCCCGCGAGCGGCACTATTGTGGACGGACGTGTTATCGCCTCTCTGGGATGCGATGTCAAGTTAGCGTGGTGGGTGCGTCGGGGAGGAAATATCGGTAAGAGGGGTGAAAAAATCAGGCCCGGCGAGTGCCGGGCCCGATCGAAGGTGGCGTGCGATTAAGCTTCCGCTTCCTTGCAGGTCTTAACGATGGCAGCGGCCACCTTGTAGGGATCCGCGTTAGACGCAGGTCGACGGTCTTCCAGGCGACCTTTCCAACCGTCTTCTACAGTACCCACAGGGATACGGATAGACGCGCCGCGGTCGGATACGCCGTAGCTGAACTCGTCGATAGACTGGGTTTCGTGCTTACCGGTCAGGCGCTGGTGGTTGTCGGCACCGTAAACGCTGATGTGGCGCTCGATGTTCTTGCCGAACTCGTCACAGATCTTGTTGAACACAGCTTCGTCGCCGCTCTCACGCATGGCAGCGTTGGAGAAGTTGGCATGCATGCCGGAACCGTTCCAGTCAGTGTCGCCCAGGGGCTTTGGATGCCACTCGATAGCGTAGCCGTATTTTTCGGCGGTGCGCTCGAGCAGGTAGCGGCCCAGCCAGATTTCGTCGCCGGCACGCTTGGCGCCCTTGGCGAAGATCTGGAATTCCCACTGGCCAGCGGCTACTTCAGCGTTGATGCCTTCAACGTTCAGGCCGGCTTCCAGGCACAGGTCCAGGTGCTCTTCGATGATGGCGCGGCCAAAGGCGTTCTTGCCACCAACAGAACAGTAGTAAGGGCCCTGCGGGTCGGGGAAACCGCCGGCGGGGAAGCCCGGGGGACGGTTGGTTTCGGTATCCCACAGGAAGTATTCCTGCTCGAAGCCGAACCAGAAATCGTCATCGTCTTCTGCTTCGTCGATGGTGGCGCGGCCGTTGGAGACGTGCGCGGTACCATCGGCGTTCAGGACTTCGGTCATGACCAGGTAGGAGTCCTTGCGGTCGGGATCAGGGATGATCGCAACGGGCTTCAGCAGACAGTCAGAAGCGCTGCCGTCGGCCTGCTCGGTGGAGCTGCCGTCGAAGGACCACATGGGGCACTCAGCAAGGGTGCCACCGAAATCTTCGCGGACCATGGTCTTGCTGCGGAGGCTCTGCGTCGGGGTGTAGCCGTCGAGCCAGATATATTCCAACTTACTTTTCATCTTGCGTATCTCTTGTACTAAGGATTGATCTTTGAAGAGCGCCTTAGCGGCTGCTCGACTCTAGCAGCCCCTGAGAAAGCAAATTCCATTCCAACTTTTGTCGGCCTGCACCAATCGGAAGAAATGCCCCTAAAAAGAGCGGCTTACGATGGGTGTTGCTTCTTTGTGGGGAAGAGGCAGGGCA
>JABSPW010000298.1 GCA_013214285.1 Halioglobus sp.
CGCATCATTGACGCTGCCTGCGGCATTCCTATTACTTATCTTACGCCCTCTGCTGTCGAACGCTGCGCGCGGTTTGCGCCTGGCCAATTTACTCACTATATAGTGCGACCTGCAGGCGAGTTGGCGCCGACAAAACAGTAGTGCCAGCGCAACGGTCGCGCTGACTTCACTTGCGTTATGTTACAACATATCTTTTTCAGGCGCCAGCACAGGCTAAACACACAGGTAGGCGGTCAGCGTCTGAATAACGCTTTGCGCGAGACTGCAGGCCTTGCGGGAGAAGTGTCTTGGACGTGGTCGGGGAAGCCGTGGCTTGCCCACGGTTTCCCAATTTTCGCGTAAACCGCCCCTCAGCCATTGCATTCATCTAGCGAATTGTGAAAACCCCTGCACTTTTGCCGTGGCAGACGTGGGACGCAATTCATTCCGTCAGCTTGCTGCTACCAGCTTAACGATTGGGCCCGTTATAGGCCGGATCGTGTGCATCCATGATCGACTTGGCCAAGGCTTTCAGATCGGTCTGGTAACCGGGGTCGTAGGCGTAGGTATCGAGATCCACACCATAGATGGCATCGATCCAGATCAGTTCTATGAGCGCCTTGAGAACTTCGCCGGCATGTCCCTTGTAGTCAGTGTACAAAGAGGTTGCACTGGACCCTTCAAGATTGCTCACATCCGGCAGGTTGCCCGCTTCAAACAGCGCGAATAATTCATGCGACGCCTGGCCATACGGAATGGCGTAAATGGTGACACCCGGATACTGCGCACGTAGATCGTCCACCGCGGGGAGGAGGACGGTGCTGTAGAAGAGGTTCCAGAGGTCTCCGTATGCTGCGGCATCAGCGTAATCGGTGGGGAAGTCGATCCATGGCATACCGATGAAGAAAGCGGTATCCGGGTTTTGCGCCAGAGCGTAATCAAACCACAGCTGGTACCCGTCTAAGAGCAGGTTCGGGTTCCCTTCGGAATCCAGAACAGGCTCCCCTGCGGGCGTTAGCTCGAGGTCGCAACAGGTCATACCAAACAATTCGACATCGCCTCCATCCAATACCGCCTGCACTGCGGTGCGAGTCCCCGTATTGTTCCCCAGGGACAGGGGCGTACCGTTGACGCCGCCGGCGGTTACTTTTTCCTGGCTATGGCCGACGATACCGGCCTGTGCGACGTGGAAAGGCAATCTGTCGATAAACGGCCTGAAGAAGCTGTGGCCCATCAGCATCAGCCTCTGGCCGACGATCCCGCTGGGCGGCGTCACGACAAACGAAGGATGGGGCGGGTTGGCGGCCAGCACACCGCTGACAAAGGCATCCACCGCGGCGTGGGCGGTATCATTCACACTCCGCATAGTGGGCGCATCTGCCACGCCGTCCACCAGCACCACCTGGTGCGGGGAACTCGTCTGCGCATCAACCGCCTGCTTCAGGCCGTCGTAGAGCCACTCCACGTTGCCCTGCCCCGCGCCAGATGCCGCCGCTATGGCCGACTGGTTGCCGCCTGCCTCCGGGTCAAGCTTGCCGGCCAGCACCAGCAT
>JABSPW010000299.1 GCA_013214285.1 Halioglobus sp.
ACTCCAAGGTCATCGTAGCAATCAATAAGGACGAGGACGCCCCGATCTTCCAGGTGGCGGATTACGGACTTGTTGCAGACCTGTTCGAAGCACTGCCGGAGCTGTCTGCTTCTCTGTAAGACAGGCTCGCGCGTGAAGAAACCGGCTCCTTAGGGCCGGTTTTTTTGTGTCCGAAAAAATGGAAAGGGGTGAAAAGGACACGGCGGGTGCAGGGGTTTGAAGCACTCACATATTTCTATATTCAATAGCAGGCGCCTCCTAAAAAAATTTCACTCTGCATGCCTTGAATTTTCTGCCCCCAACCCCATGATCACGACAGAACCTTGACCAAGACCCACAGAGGCCAATCAATGAACGCTGAAGTCAACAAAGAAACACTCGGCTTCCAGACCGAGGCGAAGCAGCTGCTTCACCTGATGATCCACTCCCTGTACAGCAACCGCGAGATTTTCCTGCGTGAGCTGATCTCCAATGCGTCCGATGCCATCGACAAGCTGCGCTTCAAGGCGCTGGCGGATGAAGCGCTGCTCGAAGGGGATGGTAACTATGCGGTGCAGGTTGACGTCGACAAGGACGCCAACACCATCACCATCAGCGACAATGGCATTGGCATGAACCGTGAAGAGGTCATCGAGAACCTCGGCACAATCGCCAAGTCTGGCACGGCGGCCTTCCTGGAAAACCTGACCGGTGACCAGCAGAAGGACTCCCAGCTGATCGGCCAGTTCGGTGTCGGCTTCTATTCCGCCTTTATCGTTGCTGATCGCGTCGAAGTGTTGACCCGCAAGGCCGGGGAAGCTGCCGCAGATGCGGTACTGTGGGAATCGACCGGCGAGGCAGAATTCAGCATTGCTCCGGCTGAAAAAGCGACCCGCGGTACGGCCATTACTCTGCACCTGAAGTCCGACTGCTCAGAATTTGCCGAGGACTTCCGCATTCGCTCCGTAATCAAGAAGTATTCAGACCACATTTCCGTACCGGTCATGATGCTGGAGACGCCCCCCCCGGCGCCCGAGCCGGAAGAGGGAGAAGAAGCCCCTGAGCCTGTTGAACCAGGCTACGAAGCTGTAAATGAAGCGACAGCGCTGTGGACGCGCAGCCGTTCAGAAGTCAGTGACGATGAGTACAAAGAGTTCTACAAGCACGTATCCCACGACTTCGATGACCCGCTGACCTGGAGTCACAACAAGGTCGAGGGCAAACTCGAGTACACCAGCCTGCTGTACCTGCCCAAGCGTGCGCCGTTTGACCTGTGGAACCGCGACATGAACCGCGGTCTGAAGCTCTATGTGCAGCGCACCTTCATCATGGATGAGGCTGAACAGTTCCTGCCGCTCTACCTGCGTTTTGTAAAGGGGGTTGTGGATTCCAACGACCTGTCCCTAAACGTGTCCCGCGAAATTCTGCAGCAGGATCCCGCCGTGGACTCCATGCGTTCCGCACTCACCAAGCGAGTGCTGGACATGCTGGGCAAGATGGCGAAGAACGCCGCTAAAGATTACGCCG
>JABSPW010000028.1 GCA_013214285.1 Halioglobus sp.
ATTTGACTCTGTAAGCGGCGATATCCTCGGTCGCGCAGCAGATCGTCAAGTGGCTCGACAGGCCGGCAGCATGATGACCTGGAATAACCGTGTCACTAACGCCGCAGAAGCGCGCCGCATGTTCGGGCGCTGGGCGGACCAACTGGTCGCCTTTCTAGACAGTTATGCGGTCTTGGAGGCCAAGGCCGATACGGGCAGCCAAATACCATAGTCTTTGGCTATTGCTGCTGATCACGGCTTAGCACGCGTGACCCCGCCGCGGTATCTCGTCATCACACGCGATGACAAGCGCTCACATGCTTACCGTGCTACTCCGGTTCTTTGCAACGAAGATGGACATTATCCGCCGGTCGCTGGCTGGCAAAGCGAGGATCCTCTAGCAACAGATGGCAACACGGAATACCCTGGTCCCGGACTGGCCAAAATCGTCATTCAAGCTAACATAACGTCTGGGTGCGGCTTGGCATTCGTCCTACCAGGCGCGGTCATCCGTACCACACGGCAATAGCGAAGGCTGCAAACTATGGAGAATGGAAATAACACTGCGCCCCCGCGTCGTATCGACTTCGTTTTTGGAAGAAGGAAGGTCGCCGCAACCTATGAGACCACAGCCCTACTGTCGCCTTCAGCGTATGTCATGAAAGACGATAATGAGGTTGCTTCTGGCCACATAAAGCGGTTTCTCAATATCAGCAAACCACCGGCGCACTCTTGCAAAATACTGTCCACCGGCCTGCTGAGGGATACTACACAGACCTGTATCCGACCGGTGCGAGAATAGTTACGCCGTGGACAATGACAACACAAATGAGAGCCCATGGACATAGATCCCCTACTTCTTGCCCGTATCCAGTTCGCAACTAATATCAGTTTTCATATCCTATTCCCTGCAATTACGATCGGGCTAGCCTGGTTACTGTTTTTTTTTCGGGTGCGCTTTACACTGACCGGCGAGGCAGCTTGGGAGTATGCGTATAGCTTCTGGGTTAAGATTTTCGCGCTGACTTTTGCGCTTGGTGTCGTATCCGGAGTCACCATGAGCTTCCAATTCGGCACTAACTGGCCAGGCTTCATGGAGAGAGTCGGCAACATCGCCGGACCGCTGCTGGGGTATGAGGTACTAACCGCTTTTTTCCTAGAAGCGTCTTTTCTGGCGATTATGTTGTTCGGCAAACAACGTGTGTCGAACCGGGTACACCTTACCGCCACTTTCCTGGTCGCCTTCGGCACATCACTATCGGCTTTCTGGATACTCGCGCTGAACTCGTGGATGCAGACACCCGCAGGGTACAGCATCGAGGATGGCCAGTTCTATGCTACCAGCTGGTTCGAGATTATTTTCAACCCGTCTTTTCCCTACCGATTGACTCATATGCTGCTTGCAAGTTTTCTTACCAGCGCCTTCCTGGTGGCAGGGGTATCGGCCTGGCGTGTGCGGCGAAAAGTCGATGGTCCGGCCACCTGGAAAGTCCTCAAGACAGGTGTCTTGGCTGCGGCGGTGCTCACCCCTCTGCAAATTTTTGTGGGCGATCTCCAGGGCCTGAATACACTAGAACATCAGCCACAAAAAATTGCCGCCATGGAGGCCATCTGGGAGACACAGCGTGGCGCCTCGTTCACCCTTTTCGGCCTCCCCAACGAGGAGCTGAAAAAAACCGATTACGCCCTGGAAATCCCCTATGTCGCAAGCCTTATCCTCACGCATGGACTCGAGGGCGAAGTCAGGGGTCTGAACAGTTTCGAGGATCACCCTCCAGTAGCGGCAACTTTCTGGTCCTTCCGTATCATGTTGGGTGTGGGCATGCTGATGCTGCTCGTCTCCTGGTGGGGTGCCTGGACATACTTCCGAGGTAAAATCCCGAGTTCGCTACTGCTGAGCGCGCTCTCTGCTATGACATTTTCAGGCTGGGTCGCAACATTGGCTGGTTGGTATGTGACAGAGATCGGGCGCCAACCCTGGGTTGTCTATGGTCTGGTGACCACAGCAGAGGTTGCCGCAGAGCACCATAGCGCTACGCTGGGCGGCACACTACTCGGTTATGTCTGCCTTTATCTGTTCCTATTGCTCTCCTACATACAGGCGCTGCGCCACTTAGCCACAAAGCCTGCCAGATCATTGGCCATGCTGCCGCGGCGACTGGACGCAAGCACCCAGGGGGCAACCGAGTGACGGAGTTCCTGCCGATTTTCTTTGTCTGCGCCATGGGCTTGGCACTTTTAATCTATGTGGTACTCGACGGCTTTGATCTCGGTATCGGCATCCTGCTACCTTTCGCGGATGAAAGGGAAAAAGATATCATGATTGCGTCCATCGGCCCTTTTTGGGACGCTAACGAAACCTGGATCGTGCTCGGCGTAGGGGTTTTGCTGATCGCCTTTCCACGGGCCCATGGGATCGTGCTGACTGCGCTGTATATCCCGGTGACGATCATGTTGTTCGGGCTGATCTTGCGTGGGGTCGCGTTTGACTTCCGTGTAAAAGCAGACAGCCACCACCGCAGCATGTGGAATCGCGCATTTTTCGTCGGCTCACTCACCGCGTCAATGGCGCAGGGCTGGATGCTGGGCGCTTATATCACCGGACTGCAGAACACCCCTACGGGCTTCGCCTTTGCCGCCCTGATCTCAGTCACTCTTCCCGCTCTTTATATCCTGTTGGGTGGAGCATGGCTGCTGATCAAGACCGAGGGGGCACTATTTGATAAAGCGGCGCGCTGGTGCCGTCACGCATGGCTGCCGATGGGTGTAGCACTGCTTCTAGTGTCTCTTGCAACCCCTCTGGCCAGCGCAAGTATCGCCGATCGCTGGTTCACCCTACCCAACCTCATCGGCCTGCTGCCCATACCTGTGAGTTGCACCATCGCCTTTGTCGGTATCGGGTGGTTGCTGCGCCGTATGGACGTCTTGCGGGCCGGATACGCGCCCCTGATTTTCGTCGCGTTGGTATTAATCTGCCTAATGGCTGCCCTGGGCCTGGCATACAGCATTTACCCAGACATCATTATCGGGCGAATGACATTGTATGAGGCCGCAGCTGCCACAAATTCACTGCAATTTATCTTCTGGGGCGTCGCCATTACCCTACCGCTGATAGGCGGATACACAATCTATGTCTATCGTGTATTTTCGGGCAAGGCGACCGAACTCAGCTACGATTAGGCATAACAGCCTCAAGACACGTCAGATGGTTCTGATGCAAAAAGCCTCCTCGGAACGAACGGCGCAAAGTTACAACGCTTCTGGGACAGTCAAAATCCACCTTTTTTTATTTAGAGAACATGGCACGCCTCGAAGGCAAACGGCTAGCTTCTCACTCCCAGTTTTTTGCCAATCTTTTGTCATAGCGAACGGTAGCAAGTCTCACGCAAAACATAATCGTTAGCGGTGCCCTCTCTTGTAAAGCGCTGCCCCACGCGCAACAATGGCAACTCGGATTGTCAGGTAGAAGGTTCTTCTTGCCGAATTTTCGCTACAAGCACAAGCGTTTATTTATCAGTCTCACGCTCACAAGCCTGGCCTTGATATTTTTCCCCGGCGCATGCCTGAACGCCGCCACAAGCCAGACCCACGACCGCTCAGTTGCTATCGAGATTCCGGATAATCCGATAATTGAGCGCGCACAGCGCAAGCTCGTTGCCAGCAACCTACCCAATCCTAGGGGTATGCTAATGGACAATAATACTCTGCTGGTGGCGTTAGCCGGGGAGGGTCTGGGAGACGACACGGGAAGCGGCATGCTGGTGCGACTCTCAGACACAAACAGCGATAACGTTCTGGACGAGCGTCAGATATTGCTCGATAAGCAACCCTCGATGAATATTCTCCACCTTGTGCGCAGAGACGAGGTATTTGGCCTCGCTGATATTGCGCGTGGCGGTGGCGACACGCTGATCAGTGCCGCCTTTTTTGAAGGTCCCTCACAGATATATCGGCTGCAAAACAACGCGATATCGCACTGGAACAGCGTAGAAGGCAACATAAATGCCCTGGCGTATGACGAGGGAGGAGATAGATGGTTCGCCGTTTCCAGCTCCAGCGAGCAAGTTCTGGAGCTATTCTCCGATAAGCCTGCACAAGAACTTTTACTGATTCCGGATCTGCCTGAGGGCCAGGACCCGGTACCCGGCTACGTGCGCTACGAGCCCGGAACCGGTAAATTACTAGTAAGCCTCTTCTCAGGTTCTCCGCTGGGTGAAGAAAACGGAGACGGCACCGAAATTGTTCCCGGCGCCGGCGGCATTATCCGTGTTGAACCAGACGACGGCAGCTTCGAATGGGTGGTCTCCGGCCTGACTGCTCCAACCGATATCGCGATCGACGACACAGGCAGGATTTTCGTACTTGAGTTTAGCAGAAGCTTTCTAGATCCAGTCAGCTCCCGCGATGAGATGTGGGCAGAACCCAGCCACGGAGGTTTCGAGCGCTTCAGCGGACGCTTGCTGCGCATTGATCCGCGCGACGACTCCGTAGTGGTCATTGCGGAGGACCTTGATGGCCCCACCAATCTGCACGTCAGCGGTGACTCGTTATTCGTAGCCCAAGGTATGGGCACACCGGGTCGACTGATTCCAGGCCCTCAAGGTGATATTCCCCTTACCGGATTCATCGAAGAGTTGATTCTGGAATAAGGCGAGAGCCTCAATACCCCACCAATGGCAGGCTGTTCACTCTTTACCACAGCTCAACAGCAGAGCTAGCGAACCGGCTCAAAGCCTGCCGCTTTGCTGTCCCAAGTCGATTCGCTCAAACCCGCCTTGCGTAGAAGATATTTCTGAACCTTGTTCGTGGGTGTGTACGGAAGACTGTCTACTATTTCTAGGTATCGGGGTACAAAATAATAAGGCGCATTGTCATTGATGAAACGACAAATATCTTCGTGACACAAGGTGGATTTCTCGGCCAGTACCACATTAAGCTTCAATTCGTCTTCACTTTCCAATTCCAAGGTGGGAATACCGAAGGCAGCGGCCTCGGTAATCTCCGGATGACGCATCACGACACTCTCTACTTCAACGGTAGAGATATTGCGTCCGGCAAATCGAACCGCATCTTTCTTGCGATCGACAAAAAAGAAAGCTCCAGTTTCTGGATCTTTACGCGCCATATCACCTGAAAGATACCAATCATCACGATACGCGGCAGCGGTTGCCTGGGGATTATCGAAGTAGCCATTAAAAACCACATAGGGCGCCTTGGGCCGGACACACAGCTCGCCTGCCTCACCATCCGGTACCTCGTTGCCATCGTCGTCGAATAAGCGCACCTCCGCATCAGGGACCTGGAAGCCAAGTGCATATACAGGTGCCTCGACTGCAGAATGTTCATGATTAACAACCAGTAAACACTCACTCTGGCCCAGTCCGGACCTCACCAGATGCACACCGAAACGTTTCTCAAATGCCTGCCACACAGTCGGCGGCATGGGAACAATCAATGCCTCACGGAGAGGATTGTTTGCATCATCTTCTCCTTCAGGCGATTTGAACAAAAAAACCCCCATTGAACCCACCGCGAAGGTCTGGGTAGCACCGAAATGCTTAATACGGTGCATGAAACTGCTAACCGAAAACTTACGCTCAATGACACACCCAAGACCCATTACGAGCGCTCGTATAACACAGGTGATCCATGCACCAGCGTTATACAGTGGCATGGCGCAATAAACGACGTCCCCCGATCTGCTTCTGTATTGGTGATTAGTCCCCAGCAAAATAGCACGCAGCCAGTTATTGTGCGCAATCATAACGCCCTTGGACTTGCCGGTCGTCCCAGAAGTCCAGAGGATGGCACAGGTGTCTCCATAATCAAGATTGCTGTAATCCGTGCGGTACCGGTCGTTTGCGAGGAGACCGGCATAGGAAATCGCACCTTCGGATTCAGCTGCATCCTCTTCAAGCAACACCAATGTCTCGCAACCAACACCTTCCCATACCTCACTCAAGCGACCGAGATGCTCTGCATCAGCTACGACGACATCGGGCCTACTACGTGCCAGGGCATCGCCCAACCATTCGCCTCTATAATCTGTACAGATAGGAATCCAGATTGCGCCGAGTTTATTCAACGCCAGACACATAAGAACGAGCTCCGGCCGATTTGCCATAAGAAAGGCTACCCGACTACCCTTTCCTAGACCTAAAGAGGAAAACCCTGATGCCAGGCGATCGCTTGCTTCGTTGGCTTCGGCGTAGGTCATCCTACCCGCATCAGTAATCAGATAGACGGTATCGCCATTGTGCTCCGCCTGCAGTTCGAGGATGCGGCCTAGGTGACGATCTGCAGTATCCTCCAGCTTAAGTTCATACATGGGGAAATCTACGCTTTTTTTAAGGGAGAGTCTTTGCAACGCCCGGCAAGGGCGCATGGCAACCGACACCAAGCATACATCAGTCAGGCACCCCTTCGGCGGCAACTGACCTTTGCTCTTTTTTCTGCGCCTCCTTGATCGCCTGAGACATCAGCTTATCGGTCCAAGCTATACCAAGGGCTGACAGAATAAATACAATGTGGATGATAGTCTGCCACATCACCCCTGTCTCCGTATAAGTGGAACCTTCCGTGCCTAATGAGCCAATTGCAATAAAGGTTTTCAGCAGGTGAATGGAACTGATACCGATAATCGCCATCGCGAGCTTGACCTTCAATACCGTGGCATTTACGTGACTGAGCCACTCGGGCTGGTCCGGATGATCTTCAAGCCGCAAGCGCGACACAAACGTCTCATAGCCTCCCACAATTACCATCACTAACAGATTGGAGATCATGACTACGTCGATAAGACCTAGCACAGCCAGCATAATATGCTGTTCATTGAGGCTGGTTGCGCCACCGATTAAGTGAATCAGTTCTCGTATAAATAACACCACGTACACCGCCTGGGCTACAATCAGGCCAAGGTACAATGGCAACTGTAACCAGCGTGAACTGAAAATCAGGGATGCCAGCGGCTTCATGGGTCGGGGGACATTGCTAGTCATAAAATCTACCGTTTACACTTTCCTGCAGTGATGTCAGCGCTGAGAAACCACCCGGCGGGTGAACAGGGCGCATGGTAATCGACGGCCATGCTTCGGGTCAAAGTAGCGACTCTAAGACAAAAAGATCCGCACGTGCTGGGGCTATCGGAATGACATGTCAATTTGCTGCTACCCGCGGACGGCAACCTCATAATCGTCAAAATGAATGCCACCAGCGATACTCGGGTGAGGCACGATCAATGGCCATACTGGCCCTCATCAAGCTTAAATCCCATCTGCTACAATTTCGGTAAAGCGTGAGTAATGCACGGTGTATGAGGTGTTTCTTTCACCGCGATGGCTCACAGGCAGCCCGTCTACATCGCACTTGCCATTACCGGCATACCTTCGTTCCAACCTTGGGCAATACAATATTGATAGACGCGGTTGACCATACCCGTCACGGTGGCACCGTTGAGGATCAAATCGACCGAGCCAGTCGGATCGTCGCGAGCATCAAAAATAGTGCCCATCCCGGGCTAGATCGCCTCGCTATGATTTTCAATATCGATCCCATCCGGACTCTTGATGCTCAGAACCATAATTCCAGGTACCGCATCCGTGGCACGAGGAAAACCTGTTACTTTTCTTCAACTTAACGATTCTGTACAATTTCGCAGCAGCGCGACCGGGGTACGGTCAGCAGGCTCCTGGCCGCATCGATGTTGTCCACCATCTTATTGATTCTTATAGATTTTCTATAGAATCGGGCACTGCGCACCGGCAGCGGACCTGTACATCCGAACACAGCAAGACAGAGGCGAATACATGCTCACAGCCAACAAACTTGAAAAAATTATCGAACTCGAAGAGAACCTCCGTGGTGAGTACCAAGAAAAGCTTGACGAAAAGGAGACAGAGAACAGTAGAATCAAGCAGGAAATGGATGAGCTCCGCGAGACGCTACAGGGCACTATCAACACTCAGCTCGACACCATAGCCGAGCTCTCCAAAAAGGCGGGCTCAACACAAAAGCTCGAGCAGCAGAACCGAGAATTGTTCAACCGCAGCGAAAATATGAAAGAAGAAGTCACTGCGCAAAAGAAACGCTTGAAAGCTTTGCAGAACGACCTTGCTAAAGAGCGGGAAGAAGTCAAGAGCCTGAAACAGTTCGACCCTGCTAAGATGAAAAAAAACCTCGACGCTAGTAAGAAAAAACTGGCGGAAAAAACCAGCGCTAATGAGACGCTGCAAAAATCAGTGCATAAGCTGAAGGCCGAAAACACCGAACTGCAGCATAAAATCAAGGCGCTGGAAAATAAAGTGGCAGAACTCGATACAGCAGGAGAGGCTGACGAGGAGGCCGAGGCGGCCTAAAACCTGAGAATTCTCTACGCCACCGTGGGTTGGCTATGCGGCCCGCGGCGGTTACACCGCTTGCCACAACCGCAGTATATCCTGACTCCGGTACAGACCTGGCACGTGCGTTTTCCTTGACGCACCAAAGGCATTTTTCCCCTATACTTCGCCCGTCGGAAGCAGAATGCTGTGAAACCCCATGGTAAAATCAATCGAAGACGGTTTGGCAGAGGCCAGACGCTCGGCAAACACAGAGTTTGAGGATGTCAAAGCGGAACGCCAGCACCGTAAAGAACGACTGGCAGCGGGCCTGCGCACTATGGGCAGACTGCATTTGGCCGAGGGCGTCGCTGGCCATGTGACCGTTCGCGACCCGGAATATCCTGATCGCTTCTGGGTCAACCCTTTCGGCCACAATTTCAAATTGATGACCGTCAGCGACCTCATTTGCGTTGACCATGAGGGCAATGTGGTTATTGGCGACCGTCCCGTCAACCTGGCGGCCTTCGCCATCCATAGCGAGCTGCATAAGGCTCGGCCCGACATTGTATCTGCGGCGCACTCACATTCGATGTACGGACGGACATTTTCCACCCTTGGCATAACTCCTAAAATGATTTCCCAGGACGCCACCATGTTCTACAACGACGTTGCACTGTGTGACGCCGGCAGTGGCGCTGTTGTGATGGATACCCAGGTGTCGAGGCAAATGGCGGAAGCGCTGGGAGAAAAAAAGGCCTTGATTCACCAAAATCACGGTCTCATTACTACGGGTGGCTCAGTGGACTCGGCCGTGTGGTGGTTCGTTTCACTGGAGCGCGTATGTCAGAGCCAACTTTTGGCGGAGGCTTCAGGAGCACCGGTAGAGATACCGGAAAACCTGTGTATCGAGGGCTATAAGGCACAGGGACACGATCTAGCCGGCTGGTTCCAGTTCCAACCTTTCTGGGACGAATTAGTGGCTCGGGAGCCTGAATTTCTTACTTAAAGCGCTGCGCGCACTTGGCAGGAGAAGTCTATGTCTCAGAACCCCATGACCGAGAAGGAGTTCAAAACCCTGCGGCGTGTCATCAAGCCTTTTTCTCACCTGAACGTATTCGTATACAAGCTCACGGGTGGGCGTCTCATGGGGACACTCACGGGGCGTCCCGTCATGCTGGTTACCATGACGGGTGCGAAATCCGGAAAACCTCGGACTATCCCGCTGATGTATGTACCCTACAAAGATGGTGTAATTCTTGTCGCCTCGCAGGGTGGCGCACCTAAATCGCCAGTCTGGCACAAAAACGTTGTCGCTAATCCCGACATCGTCGTACAGTACAAGAGGGAAAAAATGTACCTACGAGCGCGGCAGGTAGACGATGAGGAAAAGGCAGCCGTGTGGCCCGTTTGTGTGGAACATTATCGCGAATATGATGATTATCAAAAACGGACGGACCGCAACATTCCCGTTTTTGTATGTGAAACCCGACCGGAGTAAATCAGAGGAGCTGTACCAATGAGTATAAAATTTCACCACCTGCGGAAGAATTTATTCATCGTACTTTCCATCACATTGTTGTTTGGCTGCGCCACCAGCCAGGCGCAAAGGACCGGCGACAGTGCTCGAATTAGCATTGGCATCGTGGAGCGCGCGGAACAGGTTCCCCTGAAGTCCGATGTGAACCGTAACGCGTTAATTGGTGGCGCTGTCGGCTGGGCCTTGGCGCGAAATCGATCCAGCGGCACACAGGCTGCAGCAGCGCTTGGCGGCGCCGCACTGGGTGGTGCCGGTACATCCCGGGTAGAAGGCAGTAACATGGCGATGCAATATACAGTAAGAACGACCGGTGGCAGTCTCATCCAGGTCATCACTGATCAAACCGAGATTCGTATCGGCGACTGTGTGCTGGTCGAAGAGACCGGCAGCAATGCTAATGTACGGCGAAAAGATCCTGCACTCTGCCGGCCGGCCAATGAACAGGTGATGTCAGCGGTGCGCAGTGAACTGCACCAGGATGCCGATCAGTGCAGCCAAGCTAAAAAGCGCTTATTTGAGGCGCAGACAGCAGAGGAAGTCGAGGTAGCTCGACAAGTTATGGAAATTCTCTGTAACGACTGACCTACGCATCTCCCGCCTGCGGTAGCTTCATCTGCCAGGTCGCCTGCTCAATGGGTCAGACGCCTGGCGCACGCTATAAATAGCTATCTGCTGCACAAATACGTAAATTTGTCGGTTCCACCTCTGCGACACATGCCCTATTCTTGTCGCAGATAACAATTCCAACATGGGTGACGATGCTGTGACGGCAATACACAGCAGAGACCGGACTGGCACCAGAGTCATGGAGGATATGAGCGGGCAAGTTGCAGAGCCGGCACCAGTGGCAGAGACAGGATCCGTTACCGGCAGATCGCTCTTTACTCGACTTGTAGATTCTGCCATACCCCGGGAAATGCGTAACGGCGACCCTGATGTTCTGCGTCGAGCCAGGATCATTCTGAGTTTCACATTGATCCTGATTGTACTGGGGATCGAGACCGTAATTTTCTTTGCGTTAGTGTTGAGTCCTAATGCCGTGCTACGCATTTCTCTGCTATTGGTCGTTGCACTGATACTAACCATGCTGATACCCGTGGCATTCCGTCGCTGGGGCTCTCTTAGTCTTGCCGCCAACTTGATCAACACAGCGGCTTATATTGTGACTGTAGCTATCTACACAGTACTTGGCGGTATCCAAGCACCGCTCATTCACTGGTTAGCCCTATTCCCCATGCTAGCGGCTCTGATGGGTGCCCGCAGTTCTGCCTGGGTCTGGGCGTTTATCAGTTTCTCAACCGTTGCATTCTTTATCTGGGCCGACGCGTCCAATTTAGAGTTCGTCGATGCGTTTGGTATTACAACACTAGAGGGCCCTACACTGTGGCTGCAGAGGTCTGTGAATGTTATCTCCTGGCTGTTGATACTGCTTGCTGTTGCCCTGTTATTCGAGGACAGCAGGAATAGACATACCGATCAATTGGCTGCCAAGAATGCCGAGTTACAGTCTCTTATGGAACAGCGGCATAAGGCCGAACAGCGCAGCCAGTACCTGGCCTACTACGATGAACTTACCGGCCTACCCAATCGGCGACTCTTCCTCGAGCAACTCACCGCTGCAATTGACCAGGCACCGCGTATGGAACGCACCCTTGGCCTGATTTTTTTGGATCTCGATCGATTCAAGGAAGTCAACGATATTCACGGCCATGCCCTTGGAGACCAGCTGCTGCGGCAAGTCGCAGACCGCTTACGCAGTTGTGTCAGACAATCAGACCGCTTATCACATGGTCAGGCCGATGAATATGGCAATGTCGCCCGGCTTGGAGGAGATGAGTTCACTATATTGCTCAACGGAATCCGCGGATACAGAGATGCGGCGGTTGTCGCGCAGCGCATACTCGACACTATGGAGAATTCTTTCTTATTGGGCGAGCTGGAGATATTTATCGGTACAAGTATCGGTATCGCTCTGCTTTCTGGCGAGGATACTGACGCTGGGGACCTGTTGCGGAATGCAGATCTGGCTATGTACCAGGCAAAAAGCACCGGTAAAAACAACTTCAAATTTCACGAAGCGTCAATGAACGCGGAAATAAAAATAAAGACTTCGATGACCGATGCATTGCGTAAGGCACTGGAAGAAGACAAGCTCGAGCTCCACTACCAGCCTATAATCGGTTCGCAGACGCAAAATATTAGCGGTGTCGAGGGTCTGGTCAGATGGCCACAAGCTGAAAACGACTACGTCCCTACGGACACGTTGATACAGGTCGCTGAGGAGAGCGGCTTGATCATTCCCTTGGGTAACTGGGTGATTCATGAGGCCTGCAGACAATTTAGTGAATGGCGAGCGGCGGGGATCGAGCCACCCAGAGTTGCAATCAACGTCTCCGCCGAGCAATTTCGGCGGGATAGTGTCGTCGAAACCGTCGACGATGCCCTCCGTAAATTTGATATGGGCATTGGTACTCTGGAAATCGAGATCACCGAGGGCGCTATGATGATCGATGAAGACAGAACTCTTGAGGCCTTGGAGGTCTTGAAAGTCATGGGAGTGAAAATCGCGCTGGACGACTTTGGTACAGGATATTCTTCCCTCAGCTATGTGCATCGGTATCCGGTTGACGCACTCAAGGTTGATCGCTCTTTCGTCACCGACATTGGAGAGGATCCTGGATCCCGTGCAATCGCAACTTCGGTGATTGCTCTGGCAAAAGAACTGGGTTTGAATGTTGTTGGAGAAGGCGTCGAAACCACGGTTCAGGAGCGTTTCTTGCTAGAGCATGGCTGTGACGAACTGCAGGGCTTCCTCTATAGCAAGCCACTACCCGCCAGTGAGATGACGAAGATACTGCAGCGAGGCGAAGCATCTCGCAGCGGACTATACTCGTCTCCCTGAGGTGATGGCCTGGCCGCACTGCGCAAGGTTTCTCGACTGCCAATCCAACAAGGTACATAGCCAGCACCTAAATCGGCTGAAGACACCGTTCAGAGCAAAGCCAGCCCCATATTTTATGAGCACCACTCTATCGGGGCTATCGCGCAATACCAGAAAAAATTTCATCTCGCTGTAAATTTTTTGTTATCACCAGCCGGTGCTGTGTTGTCGCAATCCTATTTTGCAAACTAGGGAATGATGGATACCGCCGATACAGTCGCCGGATTCCAAACCAGCAGTAGGGCCGCAATCTTATTGTTTGCCTGCAGTACATCCTCGGCAAGTATTTTATGGAACACCACGTCTCCATCCAGTGAACGATAGGGCGACGCAACCGCTCGCACAACACCATTGACCAGAATCGCCACAACCATATTATGCAGATCGAGTTCCGTATCGCTAAGCACCTGCCCTCGCACAAACAGGGGCAAGTATTTCGCCTGCAGATCGACTGAATGATACTGTTCCGAATTATCTAACAAGACCTCCCCTTCAAGGCGAAATTCCGCTAGCTCGCCATCTTTTTTTCCTAAATATTCCAGACCCGGTCCGAAGTTGTAAAGATCGGAACGTGCATCTGACAGACTGAAAAAACGTACTGCTTCTTGATGGCCTTGAAAACGTGCCTTTTGGTAAGCGGCACGGTCAAATTCAAACTCTGAGCCTGACTCTGACAGAACCATTTTTGTCGACGGAGCGAACTCTTCGCCGTCCAAAAGAGATCGCCCATCCACTATCGGCGGATCAACAATATTCAATGCGTCGAGTATGGATGGTGCGATATCGATAGTCTGCACATTAGACTCATCAGATCCACCTGTCTCCTGTCCTGGGTACTTGATGAACAGCGGGACAAAGGCAACATTGCCAAAGCTTTCCTGGGTGACGAGCCGGTTGTTCCGACCTCGCCTATAACTTTGTCCATGGTCCGCCACCACGACCACTAGAGCGTCCTCCCAATACCCCAGGTCTTTTAGTTTTTCACGAAACATACCCAATAAGGTATCGGCGAGACCAAGCTGCAGGATATGGGCGGCCCGCCCTTGGTCTAACTCACCCTGTGTCATGTTCCGAAGATTAAACTTATCCTCTCTTATAGGATACTTATACTGCCGACCCGAGGGCAGGAAACCGTATGGCCGATGCGGTAGCGCGATATGAAAATAGTGAAAAGTATTGCGGGGGAAAAAAGGAATTTGCTCGATAAAATCTATTGCCATATCAAAGCGTCTATTGAGTGCGCGCTCACCCTGCCTCCATCCAGCATTATTGCTTAACCACTCCCGTAAGTTGGCCTGTGTCAGAAAACCACCCCATATCCCGTTCTGTAGAGGCAGCCAGGCATCTGCTGCCTTCTTAGGAAGTAGCGAACGAAGATAGAAGATAATCATATCTGTCGCTACTGTTTCCGCATCCACTGGCTGCAATACGATTGCATCGTCGCTTTCGCGAGACAGCGCAGTCAGAGACTCTATTGCGTGTATTGAGTATTCACCACGCAATATCTCAAATAAGGAGCCTGGATAGTTTGCAGGGACAGGCAAGACGCGCCCCCGCTGCGGGTAATGCCCTGTCAACATCGCTGGCACCGCCTTGATAGTCTGATCGTGCACCGTGGTTGCATTTGCATACCAGGTGCCTTCTTCAGCCAAGGAAGCGAAAGCCGGAAAACGGGTTTTATCGATACCACCGTCTACATCCAACAAATGGACGAGCGGTAATTCGTCATACACGATCATCAATACAGGTGGCAGTGCCGATCCTTCCTCCACTCGCCACACTAAACTTTCCGATGCTTCTGGCATAAGCACCTGCCGGATATTGGCGTCGAGTGCAAAATAGATCGGCAAACCGAACGCCAAGGGAACAAGCAATAGGAAACCCGCATAAGTGAATTGATTATTGACGTATTCAGACGTAACAATAATTGCAAGGAATATAGATATCGCCAAAACGAGCCAAAAGGGAAGAATATCCAACGGGCTGATCAACGGCATAAAGATCAACGTGAGCAAGCCCCAAATCACCAGCCTGTGATAAGCAGAGTAAAAGCCCCTCATCAAGACAAAGAACATGACGGCAAGTCCAATTATAATGGCTGGGATAAGGAAAGACGTGAGAGCAATAATGATATAGAGGTATCCGGACGTTATTCGGTTTGCGACCAGATAGGCAGGATTGGCTAATAGGAAAGCATAAGTGGGGTAGGCGATCGCTATCCCGGCAAGAGCGAACACGTGGAGCTGATCACGTATTACCGAACGCTGCAACTTCATGGATAAATTTTCTCTCGCAAAGCTATTTAGCCGTACCTTATCAAAGGTACCACGAGGCTGAACAGTCAAAGAGTTCACGGCAGACTCAATCTCCCCGACGGGGGATAACGGGATTGCGCTAGATTCAGAGGGGGCATACCATGGCACCTCAGCAATCCAAGAGATAGCCTGTCATGACATCAGAACCTGCAGAGACACTGGCACATTACAAACAACACCCAGGACGCATTGCCTTGACCCCTGAACTATCGCCTCAACAAGAACTGGCCCTCTTGTGCCAGGCTCTTTTTTTAGAGGGATATGACGATCATATCGCCGGCCATATTTCCTATAGGCAGCCTGACGAAACACTATTGATCAACCCTTGGGAGCTGACCTGGGACGAACTGAAATCGTCCGACATTATACGCATCGATACAGCCGGAAACGTCATCGAAGGTGAGTGGAATGTCACGCCAGCAAATTTGTTACATCGAGCAATACATGCTGTGCGAGCTGATGCGAATGTCATCATTCACAATCATCCGCGCTACGCGAGTGTCTGGGCCAACAAGCACGAAATCCCTCAGATATTTGACCAGACGGGTGCGAACATGAATGGTGAGATAAAACTCTATAACGAGTACGAAGGTGCTCTGCATCAACAGGAGCAGTGCGAAATTGCAGCCCGGGAGCTCGGTGATGCGAAGTGGGCGCTCCTAGCGAATCATGGTGTATTGGTTATCGGCAGTGATATACGCCAGGCCCATATACGCGCAGTGACACTCGAATGGCGTTGCCGTCAGGCCTGGATGGTCGAAGCGATCGGTGGCGGGACTCCCATGCCGGAGGAGCAGGCAGAAAAACTGGGCGGCCTGATTGATGAGTTCGGGCTACCCTTCATGTGGGAAGCGATGGTACGCCGGGTCATGCGACACCGACCACAGGTGCTTAAGTAGCAGGACACACTAATCGGCCCTGTGCGGACGCCCCAACCACTTACAGCACGTCTTTGTGGCGCGGTAAACGTGCCAGGACTATAACCGCGATAAACAGACTCAACGCTGACAGGGCAACGCCTAGATAGAGCGAGCTCGGCCGATAAATGAATTCCACCGTATGGGCACCGGCATCAACGGCCACCGCGCGGAAAAGGGAGTTGGCACGCAGTATCTCGACGGGCTCACCATCCAAGCGCGCCTGCCAACCCGGGAAGAACGCATCGGTGAGTACCAAAATGGCCGGGCTGTCCAGATCCACTCTCATTTCGACGCGATTTGTGCCGACATAATTCACTGCTGCCTTTACTGCCGGCTCTTGAACTGCCGCAGATGGAAAAGAGGGACTTTCACCTTCAAGTACTACCGAAGAAGAAAGCTCGCCGAGACCTGACCGAATCTGTTCCAGGGCCTCTTCTTCAGAAGCTGCCATTGTATAACTTGTCACGGTATAGGCACGGGGCATACTGCCAGCACGAACCGAAACTCCGCCAGCGTCAGGAATGACATAGGCCAGTGACAAAATGTCCATACCTGCGCTATTCGCGAGCATCTTATCCTTCAGAAGCGGGGTTATCTCACCGTAAAACCTCGGCTGAATGGAATTGGCCACCACGCGATCAAAGGCCTCGGGGCCGGTCAGCTCTCTTGCAAGATTACGCCACCTGGCCAATGTAAAGTTGGTATACGCACCGATATTATTGATCTGTAGGCTCGAGCCCAGATTTTGCAAAGGATAGACATTTCTTATTCCGTTTGTTGCAAACAAAATCCGCGTATTCGGATCAGCCGCTCGCAAGGCTTCAGCAGAAGTTACAAGAGAGCGGTCATCATTCCCCAGAAAAGCTGGCACCAAAATACGATAATCACGTTGCACACTCACATCCACCAAGACACAAAGGGCAATGGTCCAGGTAATAAGATGACTAGCGCGCTGTCTAAGAGGAGAAAATAAATAAAGGAGCAAAGCCAACCCAGTTAAAAGCATAAGAATCGAAGAACCGCTATGGCCGGTCGCAAGGCCATATGTAAATATCCCTAGACCAGCAACAAGTGGCACCAGAAACCTCACCTTGATACGCTCGTACCCATCGCGACCTGCCAACCAGTCCTTCAGGCCAGTCAGACCCAGACCCGCCAGTATGGCGAGCAAAGCTTGCAGGTAGGCCACAACACGACCGTTCATGCGCAACGACTTCGCCAGGGGTATTTCCTGCAAAAACCAGAGCGCGGATACCTTATAAGACAAAACAAATAGAACCAGTAATACCACGGAAGCAAGAAATACCAGGGCGTAGCGTCTGGTATGCTTCGATATGATAGCAATGGGCGTTAGCATTACCGCCGCTCCTAAATAGTATACGGCAACATCTAGCTTCAACATGGTGTTGCCATAAAGGTTAGCGCCAGTCGTTGCAAACATGTCCCGCCAGACTGTGTTTAAAGAAAAAAATTCGAAAAGAGAGTTCGGATTATAAATTCTGCCTGCTTCGAGACTGCGAACTGACTCAGACACCAATTCAAGCGTTGAGAGCAACTGCACCGCAACCAGACCCATAAACAACAAAGCACCAACGCCAGCACAGAACAATAAACGCGTGTAATACCTCACCGGTTGAGTACCATATTCAGAAAATGACAGCAAAAGACATGTCAGAGCAGTAATCAGCACAGTGTAAAAAAAATAATTGGGGAAGCCCGCCAAGAAACACAGCGCAATGTATATACCGAGAACTAACGCCTTTCGCAGATCAGGACTGGTGACAAAAACCTGCGCCGCCCTGAGTATCCAGGGGAGCAGGCAAATAGAGGAACCAAGCGAATGATGAAAGCTCTCCGTATATACGATGTAGACGAACAAGCCAGTAGCAAGTAGCGTAGCCGGGAAAGCCATATCTAGAAACTGCCCATAGCGATACATACCTACTGCGGCTATTGCCAGCGTTACAAATTGTATGAGCAACAAAGCTATAGGAACCTCAAAGACGAATACGAGCCAGTGCACAGGGAAAAATAATGCCAAACCCAATTCGCCCATGACCGGCGAGCCAAACGAAAGAAAGGGATTCCAAAGCGGCAAATTACCTTGTGACAAGCTAATATGAACATGCTCCAGAAGAGGCCAGGCATAGTTCATAACGTCGCCCGCTAGATTTGCCCCCGCCGGGTCTGATATTGCTTCTTGTAAGTCCAGGCCCAGCTTTGCGATAAGTAGTAGAAAAAACAATACCGCCAGACAGTCGCGCAATATAATTTTACCGCCCATCGTACATCCCGAACTAACGTTTAAAAGGGGCAGTGAGGAGTTCAAAGATACGATCCGGCAGCCAGCCGAGAAACCGCATTACGCAGCCTATATAAAAGGGGAAATAGAAGTCAGACCCATTCTTCTGCAGGCTTCGCGTAATAAATTGCGCTGTGTCGGTCGCGCTTGCAACTACCAACGATACCTGCTTATCGCCTTCCTCAAACCGCGGGTTTATGGGGGTGTCCACCGGGCCGAGGTTAATCAACTTAAAATCCAAGCCCGAATCGCGGTAGCGCCCTCGCAAGCCTCGAAATAGCATGGAAAGCGCGGCCTTGGAAGCAGAGTAAGAAACACTTCTGGCATCGGGCCAACGGGAGAATATCGAGGATATGGCAATAAATTGGCCAGCGCCACGCTTCAGGAAGGGTTCGATAAATTGACTCACCCAAAAGAATGCACCGTCGTAGTTTGTTCGCATCATTTTTGCCGATTGTGTTGCATCCAACACGGGCATTTTGTCTTCCAAATCGATAGCGGCATTCAAAACAACCACGTCCGGCATGAAGCCTGCGTCATGCATCTTCTGCAAAACATCCGCATTGCTTTCGTTTTTCTCAATATCACACTCCTCGTAGCGGAAGTTAGGATTATCTTTTATCTTTTCCAGGCCCGCGAGACTGCACTTGCGACGGCCCACTCCCCATACCTGATGCCCCTCGTCAACAAGCTGAAGTACTAGACTGCGACCGATACCAGAAGATGCACCGGTTACGAAGATTCGCAATCGGTCGCCCCTCGGTTAAGCGGTCCCATGGAGTCTTCTTCTTCGAAACCCAGAGACCGACTGACAATGTAGAGGGGACGACGTTTTACCTCGTCGTAGATACGTCCAATATATTGGCCGGCTACGCCAAGCGACAGCAGCTGCACTCCACCGATAAAAAGCACGATGACGGCCAGCGACGCCCAACCCGGCACATTAGGGAGGTAGCCCGCCAGCTTTGCCAGCAAAAATCCTACGCCCAGAAGAAAACTTACAAAAGAGATAAGAAAGCCAAGATAAGTACTTAGCATCAAGGGGAGATGGGAAAAAGAGTAGATCCCGTCTAGGGCGAAGCGAAAGTAACCACCGAAACTGAAACCCGAGTGGCCCGAGTGTCTGGCATCTCTGTCAAATTCAACACCGGTCTGTCGGAACCCCACCCAGGAGCGCAAACCGCGTATGTAACGGTGGTTTTCCGGCATCGAATTCAATACATCAATCACCGGGCGGCGCATCAGGCAGTAATCACCAACATCACCGGGGACTTCAAAATTAGATAAGCGATTGAAGAAACGATAATAACTTTTGAATATAGTGTGCTGCAGGCTTGGAATATCCCGCTTGCGCCGTTTCGCATAGACCACGTCGAAACCCTCTCTGGCCTTATCAACCAAGTCGGGTATTAATTCGGGTGGGTCTTCCAGGTCGTCATCTATAACAACAACCATGTTGCCACGGGATCGGCGCAAACCTGCCGATATTGCCATCTGATTGCCAAAATTTCGAGAAAATTCAATCAGCTTGACCCGCTCGTCGCGTGCGTGGACGCCGGCTACCACTTCCGCTGAGTTATCGGTGCACCCATCGACTACAGCAATAATTTCAAAATCGGTGGTGACGCTTTCTATCGCCCTACAGAGACGCCCATAAAGCTCGGGGAAAATCTTCGCAGAGTAGTAAATAGGAATGACAACAGATAATTCCAGTGATGCCTTGTTCATTATTCGTCACATTCCCGTTTTCGCTGTAATTAACAAGCGCACAGAAAGAAAAGATCACATCGCGAGAGCTCTGGGCCCGCTGTCATCAGACTATTGTACACCACGCTCATGGGCTCCGTACTACAGCCATCAGGGACAAACCAAAGGGAAACACGGATCTATCCAGGCACCAGCGCTCGGCAGTGAACACGCGGTAGAATAGCTGATTCATACCATGGGGCGGCACACTCATCCCCGTCGTATTGTCCTTGGAGGAGACGATATCAATCAAGCGCGCAAAAACTGCTAGCGGAAATAACAACGTGTTGAAATAGCTGAGCCGGGATGCCTGCAAGCCACTATCATGTAGTTTTTGATTGAGTTCGGGGCGAGAATAGCGCCGGTAATGATGAAACATCTTGTCGTGTTGACCGTACAGCCACTTTGTAGCCGGTACAGTCAATAAAAGCGTGCCTCCCCGGTTTAGATGGTTGCGCAAGGTGGACAGGGCGGCGCGATCGTCTTCGATATGCTCCAGAACATCGAACATCACAATTACGTCGAATGAGCGCCCCCGAAACGGTAAATTGTCAGGCAGACTGCCCGCTTTGACATCCACCCCGTAACGCTTTTTCGCGTTAGCACGAGAAAAGTCGTCCATCTCTACCGCATGAACCTGACCAAACTCCTGCAGCATAGGTAAATTGCCCCCCGTACCAGAGCCAATTTCCAAGATGGATACAGGCTTCTTTCCGGCACAGATATTTTGCAGCGCGCGATGGAAAAGATAACGTCGCCCACGGAACCACCAGTGGTGGGCCTCTATTTCGGCCATCTCCGAGTACTTCTCTGTTTCCACTGTGTGCTTTTTCCGTGTCCGACAGCAGGCTTTATCGTAACATTATCTTGCTTATTCCGGCCTGTGAACTTTCAACAGATAAAGGTTGGCGCGTCTGGGAAAATAATTTCACCCACGCCTCGAAGAACATTTCGGCACCCTCTTTACACTAGGGTATACTGGCGTCACTAAAGGAATTGACACGCAATAAACCGCGTCAGTAGTTTGATGCAGGAGCAGCAGCGCAACGGTGAAAATGCCAGAGTCGCACCGGCCTGGGCTTACGCTCGGCGAGGACACCCTGACCACGTGGCTAAATCCCCTGGGCTATGTGCTGTTAATCGTCAGCTACTTACTGCTAGCAAGTCTGCTGTACTACTTTACGGTGCAAAACCTCGATTCACCGTGGACCTCTGTCCGGCTTGCTCCGACCTTTGCACTAAGTCAAGGTTATCCCCTCTATTCAATGAGTACAGAACCCCCCTGGGTGATGATCGGCTATGGCCCTGCCTATCCCTTAATGTACAGCCCCGCCCTACTCGCCTCCACCCCAACGGGCGCCGTGCTCATAGCCACTGTAGTGGCACACGGATTTATTCTGATACCCATTACTCTGCTACTCAAGCTAGCGGTCAGTGACACAAGCATATCCTGGTCACAGGCAGCACTCATTGTTGTTATGCTGTATCCCCTGCTACTTTTGATACCCTCAGTGCGCTGGGTAACGACACTAGTCGCCGCAGACGCCCCGACGCTGGGCCTGATTTTACTGTCCGCTCTAAGCCTCTTAAACCTGGGAGCAGGCCCTGCGTGCCGATCTACGCCGTTGCTGTGTCTTGGAGGTGCATTCCTGGGTCTCGCGATATCGAGCAAAGCCAATATAGCCCCCGCTGGACTGGCGTTTGTTCTTTGGTTGGCCTGGTTTCACAGCATTCGCACTGCTCTGGTGTTTGCTCTTGCTGCATGCTTGACTTTGTCTGCCGTGTATGGGGCCGCACTGCTGCTGATCAACCCAAGGGCGATTTTGCTTAACTTTGAGGTACTGGGGAATTTTCCCTGGTCGGCGGAATACTTTCCCCTCGGCGTGCCAGAATTCGGCGCGAGCCAAAAGCAGCGTATTCTCGCTCTGAAACTACTCGAAATTTCCAAGGAAACCGGTGTAGTCGTGCTGGCAATCATACTTGCACTGTCGGTTCCGATGCGCCAGATCGGCCGGCGGATCCTTCCCCCTAGCCAAGCCGCCAGAGCGTCGATGTTACTTTTATTGCTTGCACTAACGTTGGTTTTGCCTGCCGCAGCTAGCGTGGCCAAATGGGGCGGTGCGCCGAATAGCTGGGCTCTGTTTACGCTGCCATTGACGCTGTCAGCCCTTTTCGCCCTCCTGCACCTGATGCGCCGGCATCCGCGCGGCACACCCCCCCAGGTTCTGCTGCTCTTCACCGTATCCGCACTTCTGGTGGTCTACATGGGGGCGAAAAAACTCCAGGAGCAACCACTGCCGTCTCCATCGGATACCATCATGGAGCGCTCCTACCGAATGGTCAATGAATGTTATGGTACCTGCTACCTTCCCGCCGATCCACTAGCGCATCTTCTTGCAGATGATGTATTTCGTCCGAACATCGACGTCATCAATAGTTACGCTCTGGGCGGCCACCCTGTGCGGCAGTCTGCATTCCGGCAGGCGATGCCTCCAAATCTCGATCGCATTATTTTGGCAAGAGATTTCCTGCTTTGGGGGTCCCAGGAGATCAAGCGACTCAGCGGATTCAACACTCCAACATTGCACGAGCGAGTAAATGCGACAGAGGCTAACGTTATCGGTGAAGACTTCATCCTACTTGTCCCGAACCGTTCAACATGGCCTCCCTCTGAACCCCGATCTTAGCATCCTCTAGCAGCCCGGTGGTGGCGTCTGGGGGTCTAGACGGAATATATCACCGGTATAGATTTCCGCCACATACAACTCGCCATCGACATCCTCCCCGAAGGTAGATACCGACGACAATTCGCCTTCAGGCACGACAACGCGCATGGTCAGATTACCGGGCGGACCACTGAGGGTGCGAATACTTGACTGGCAAAAGTCCGTGAAGAAATACTCGCCCTGAAAAAGGGTAGTCGCTTCTCCGCGGTAAACACGTCCTCCCGTGATAGAGCACCCCTCGTCCCGCGTGTACTCGTATACCGGAGGAAAGTAGTCTACAGTGCAGTCTGCCAGATTGTAGGCCGTCTTTCCCTCATAGCAACGCCATCCCAGGTTGAGCCCGCCGCTCACGCCGGGTGGTAGGCGGCTAACCTCTTCTCGGTTACTTTGACCTACATCTGCAATCCACATGTCCCCTGTGAGGGAATCAAATGCAAAACGCCATGGGTTGCGAACACCAAGGGCAAATATTTCATCGCAACCAGCGCCACCAGGCCCATCCTTAAACGCATTGCCAGGCGGGATCCTGTATTCGACGTTGCCCGCCGAATAGCAATCCCGCTGGGAGCCTGAACCCTGCGGGTTGACGTCGACTCGCAGTATCTTGCCAAGCAGAGTTGTCGTATTCTGCGCATTATTGTTGGGGTCGCCGCCGGGGCCGCCGTCACCGGAGGCAATATACAAGTACCCGTCTGGACCAAAATGCATATCACCGGCATTGTGGTTAATAAACGTCTGATCAAACTCCATAACCACCCGCTCTGTATTTGCGCCGGCTAGTTGAGGATTTGTTTGACGGACCCTGAACCGAGACACCCTACTGCGAAGATCGCCCGACTCTGTTTGAGGGGTGTAATATACGTAGAACCAACCGTTGTTGGCGTAATTCGGGTGGAAGGCCAGACCTAGCATGCCCATTTCACCTCCCCGGTCATTTACCTGCGAACTGATGTTGAGGTAGGGCTGGGGTAACAGTTCGCCATTCTCATCAATAATGCGAATAATACCACCGCGCTCTACCACAAACAGACGTCCGTCACCCGCGTTCGCAATGACCACTGGACTGTTCAGGCCGGACGCGACAAGTGCCGGCGTCATCTGTCCGGTAGGGGGTTCTGGCGGCTCCGGCGGCTCTTCAAAGCCATTTTCTACATTGATATCGAGGCTGGTGCTTGATATCCCGTCACCCTGCAGGTTCAGCCCGCCATTGGTAGAGTTACCGGCCGCATAAAGTGTGACCACCGTATCGTAATGCGGAGCTGTGTACTGAAACTCGAACGATACGGCATTACCGCTAAAGCTTTTTGGCCCAGTATGGGTCAATTCACCCTGCAGCTGTTGCAAGTCGGCTCCATTCGGCAATAGGTCCCCCACACCATTGCCAGCGGAGATATCAACGCCCGCCGTCTGCGCAGGACCCCCAGTAATAGTGACCGTGTAATTCTGGGTAGTGCCTGCATCGATGACCTGAGGACCCGAAATGAGTACGGTCGGAGTTTCAGCACCATCCGGCGCATGACACACTCTGCAGACAGCGCCCGCGTTGGTAGCCGGGTTGCCGGAAAAACCGACGCGGCCGCCCTGACTTGCATGAATCTGTGCAGTTTGCAACAAGGCTGACAGAAAGAGAAGTACTAGTAAGGTAGCCCTGGGTCGGCATTTTTTTCTATACATAATGCCTTAAACGATCTCCTGAGATTGGCAACGCCGCCCCATCGCCCGTATCTTTTTCCTCGAGCCCGGTATGGAAGCCTCAAAATTATAGTGCTAATTGCAGCAGCAAGCCGCGGTTTTTTTGTGACATACCATGCAAGTTCCAAATGTTATATCAGGTGAAAGCAACCCACTGTGACGCCTTATCCGGTCAGGAAACGTCAATTTGCACAGGTATGGATTTGAAAGCAGGTGTATGACTTCTAGGGTCCGCGGCCCTACTGGTCAACACATTTGCCTCGGGGTAGTAAGCCATCAGGTTGCCGGCGGGCAATCCGAACTCAAGAACCTCTACCGCGTGCATCGCTGCCCGCTCAGAGCGCAGCGTAACCCGCTGCCCGGGCTGAATACCAAGCCTTTCAATATCGGCACCTCCGATAAATACTACCCAGCGATGGCAAGCACCCCGGTAACTGTCATTTTCTTCATAAATAATCGAGTTAAATTGGCCTTCACTGCGCACACTCATGAGTCGGAAGGGAAACTCAGGCCGGGTGACACTCGCTTGCTCACCCTCACGGAAAATAAACGCCGCCTTGCCCGAGTCGGTTTTAAAATCCGGCTGATGCAATAGTCGCCGGCGGACATGGAACTCCTTCTTCGCAACTCCGATATCCGCCAACTCCTCCATGCCAGGGACGACCCGGGCTATCGCCTGCCGGATCGTTTGGTGTGACTTGAATGCCGTAAAATCCAAAAGTTCAGCAGGAATTAAACGGCTCGCTATATCACATAGCACCTCTACCTCCGGTCTCACGTTATCAAGCCTCGCAATACCACCGTCACTCAAGCGCACGTAATTGAACATGGACTCCTGAGTAGTCGCCTGCCACTCCTCATCACGAGCCGTCACAGGAAAAATGAAAGCCTCGCTTCGGTCAAGCCCATGCAGGTGCCCACGATTGAGTGTCGTAGTCAAGAATACCTTGGTGCCAATATTGTCTAACGCGGCCGCCGCCCAATGCGAGTCGGGTGTTGCCTCGTAAAGATTACCTCCCATGATTATTGCAGCGTCCATATTTCCTTCATGGGCACGCGTCAGGCAGGCCAGCGTGTCCAGGCCAGGCGACGTCGGTAATGTGATGTCTAATTCCGCTTCCAGTGCATCAAAGACTTGTTGCGGTAGTACCGGTTTCACTCCGATGGTACCGATACCCTGCACATTGCTGTGACCCCTGAGCGGTAATAATCCGGCGTGGGGCGAGCCAATCATGCCCCGGAGAAGGCAGAGGTTGACAATCGATTCCACATTTTGCACCCCGTGCTGATGATGGGTAATACCCATACCCCAGGCAAAAACAGCCTTTTTTGACCGGTTATAACGCGCCGCCACATCCTCTATGGCATCGCGGGACAGGCCAGTCCTAGTGCACAGTGTGCACCAGTCAGCGTTCTCTAATTGTTGCCTATAGGCATCAAAACCGGTGGTGTTTGCATCGATAAACGCACGATTGATACTCCCTTTCTCTAAAACAGCCTTTCCGATAGCAGTCAACACGTCTCTGTCGGCACCAATATGAGGCTGCAAATAGGCGGACGCGATGTTGGAGCCACCACGGATCATAGAGCGAGCACTTTTTGGCACCGCGAAACGCACTAGTCCCGGCTCGCGGGCGGGGTTGATCATAATGATCTCGCCTCCCCTCTCACGGCAAGCCTGTAATTTGTGAATAAAGCGTGGGTGGTTAGAGGCCGGGTTCGCGCCTATCACAAAGATCAGATCACAGTGATCCAAGTCTTCTAACTCGATAGTCGCGGTGCCCGTGCCAATCGTATTGCGCAATCCAACACTGGTGGCTTGATGACAATAATAAGAACAGTTATTGACATTATTCGTCCCGTAAAGGCGAGCAAGAAGCTGCAATACAAAGCCGGCCTCGTTCGACGATCGCCCGGATGTATAAAAAAAGCTTTTCTCGGGCGGTGTCGAGCCAAAGCGGTCTGCAACACAATCCAAAGCCCACGTCCAACTCACTGGTTCAAAGCGCTGTCTGTCTTTTGCCTTGAACAAGGGTGTGTTCAGTCGTCCAAGGCTTTCTATCTCCTTAGCACTGAGCTGCTTGAACTCCTCCAGACTGTGCTTGAATATTTCTTTAGGTATGGGTGGCTGGATATCGGTAGACTGTGCCTGGACACTCTTATTGCAAACCGAGGGAAACTCACCACCTTCATTGGTCATGCCCCCTTGCTGCCCGCCCATACCCAAACCGCAAGCTTTACAAGCGTTCCTACTGGTCAAAGCCTTGGCGCTATTGATGACACCAATGCGTCCGACCGTGCCCAAAGTATAAAGGACTTTTTTGGCGCCCCCACCAATGATTTTTCCTGTTTTACTGCCCTGATCCACCGTACTTTCCTAGTCGTTTGTACACCCAAGAATGAGCATAATCATAGATCTAGCGTATTGGCAAGCCGAATCATCGGGCCGCAAACTTGAATGAAGGACACGACCAACTATTACCGCATGAAAAAACGCGGATCGACGTCAACGATAATAGAATCTGGAGTTGTCTGCGTGGGCACCAAGTTCGTTGCAACCGGTGCCATGCTGTCTCTCGGTTCCTATTGACCCCAACCAGTCAGAGTGCGAGGGCGACATAAATTAATTCGGAATCAACGGCAAGCTAGTGCGAGTTGTATTGCATGCATGGAGAGGTCACTCGAAGAAGACAAGGCTGAAAAAAAGCAGTATCTCAAGACTATCCAGGATTAGGCCAGTAATTGAGAAGTTCGTCACAGCGCAAGCAAAAATCTGCTACCTGATTTTCTTTATCACTTTCAAAAATGTGCAGTGCGTTCGGGTAAGCGGCACATCAATAGACTTAAAATCTCTTAGACGGACCGGGTCTCAATCAATTGGTATCGACATAAAAAAGGACTAGCGGAATATGTCCAGAATCAAAAAAATAACAGCGTTACAAAGATTACACCGCATATTTGTGACCGACCGGCTTCTGGAAGGTTCTCTGAATGACGCCCGCCAGAGAGCTAAAATTTTGGTCTCCGTAGTAGCAATATCAGCCTTGTCCGGTACCTTACTGACATTGTCGCTAGGCACAGCCTACTTGATTACTCGAAGCTCTCTTTACTTTACGGCAACCGTTATGAGTCTTATCACTGTGTTGGGATACCTTGGTACACTGTGGTATTTCAAGAGGCGACAATCCCTACTTTCGGGCGCCAACTTCTATGCGGTCACTGCCACGTTCAGCACTGTAGCGCCTTGCACTATTACAGGCGGCGTGACTGTCTCACCCTATCTTTCACTAGTACTCGTTGTCCCCATTTTCCTATTCTTGATCTCCGGGCGCCGCTATGGCATCTATTGGAGCCTGGCAGTCGGGGTCTGCATCATAAGTCTTCTTGTGTTTGAGCTGATGGGGATAAGGTTTCCTCAGATTATCCCGCAATCGGCGGCAGCGACCTTCACGTTTTTGACCTGGGCAATTACACTTGTGCTTCTGGTTATGGGTCTAATCGGCTACGAGCAAAGTTTTGAGCTCCTGACAAAACGCATCACTGCAGAACGCGGACAATTTGCTCATGAAGCCATGCACGATCCACTGACAGGGCTTTCCAATCGGAAGCGATTTTTCTCACGGGCCAACGAAGCCGTCGACGACGCGTTGATGAGAAAACACAAGACTGCCGTAATTTTCATCGACTTAGACGATTTCAAATCAATCAACGACAACTTCGGACACAACATTGGCGACGAAGTACTTAACGCCGTGGCACACAGGCTGCAATCTAGTGTCCGATCCGAAGACACTGTGGCACGCATAGGGGGAGACGAATTCGCTATCGTCCTGCAGGGGATTGAACGGGCAGATTCGGCTGAGTTAATAGTGGAAAAACTGTATAAGACATTAGAAAAGCCCCTAATCGTCGGCGGGCACACGATTCTGTCTGCGGGCAGTATTGGGGTCGCTATCGCACCGGATCATGGAGTAGAGATCGATCGCCTGTTGCGCATGGCGGACGAAGCCATGTACCGAGCCAAACAAATCCGTGCCGAGGAGCTGCAAGGACTCGCCTCCGCCGGTTGAGCAAATTGAATACCACGGGTGTAGCAGTTGAGTCAGGCATCGAAACCGTCGTCGATTGTCACAAGGACCGTTTTGTCCGTTGCAATAACGGGGCATGTTCCCGGATAAGTCCTTCGCTAGGGGAGGCCCAGCAGAGCCACCAGCACTACCCAGACGTCGCGGATCCGCAGCAAAGGGTGGCGGACTGGCACCGCTGTCGCCAATAGACCCCCACGCAATACGGCAGATTAGAGATCGACTCGAGTCACCCCCGGCACCGCCAGCACCAGGTCCGGACCATAGACCTTGGCCGGGGTCTGAAAGCCAGGCTCCCAATCACCATCAATAACGCGTCGAACGATCATGAGCGCGCTGTGGAAGGTCAACAGATAGGCCTCAGGAGTCACCAATGCGGCAGAAGCGGAGTCACCTACACTGTTGCTTGCAGTGGAGACAATTCGGGTCTGCCGGATCTCTTGTGCATCGGGTGGTGGGCCCTCTGGCGCAAAGGTGTCAATTAACCAACTCAACAAGCGGCGACCGAAATCCGATCGTGCCATGCGCAGTAGCCAGTCGGGAACTTCACCCTGCTGTAACTGGAATACCTCAATCGTGGGTATACCGGTGCTGACGTAGCTGGTCATCATATCGGCCCAAGGAATTTGCACCAAAGTCTGCTGTTGCCCACTATCCTCCACTTGAATAACCTTAGGTTTCGCCGGCACCATTTGCCCGTCGACACGCATGAGCAAGGGCCTACCAAGCATTTCTAGAGCAGACTTTATCGTGCCACGACTGGCTTGGGCGCCCTCCGCAGCTGTGTAACTGCCATTTAGAACTACCATCAAGTTGGTCGGCTGATATACCTGCTCGGCGACATAGAGATTCAGACAGTCAGAGGGCACCACATCGTAACCCACAGCCGGCATGACCATAATATTGGCTTGCTGGAATTCTGCGTCGCGGTCGAGCTGTGCCTGTATCACGTGGTTCTCTCCCGTAATGTCCAGATAGTGCAACGTACCGTGCGCTGTTCGGCCAGGCCTTTCCCGGGCGCGATGGGCAGCGACGGTGGAAGTGCGCGATCTGTTTTTCAATACGCCTGCTCGGCGCAAGTTTTTGCGTGCGGAAAAAACCGAATTTAATCACCTTGAGGAGGTTGTCAAACGTCTTGCCCTGTCCCGCTTCGACGTGGCTTTCACCTTGCGCCATAACGG
>JABSPW010000029.1 GCA_013214285.1 Halioglobus sp.
GGCGCCCGCGATATCGCGGTGCAGCAACCGCCTGAGAAATACTCGATCGACCGCGCGGATACTGTCGACCAACGTATCATAAATACCGGTAATAAACGCGACCGTGCCACCCGATACGCCCGGCACAATATCCGCCGCCCCCATCAGGATGCCACGCAGGAAAATCTCTAATGAGCGCATTACTTCTCCTTCCCAGGGCGCAAGGGCACAAAGTAAACAGCTTCGACAATCTCCGTATCATAGCCACTGGCCGTTCGAGTGACGATCTGCAGATGCTGGGTAGCCCCACCCACCGGCACCACCATACGCCCATTAAGCGCTAACTGGGCAAGCAATTCGTCTGGTATGCGCTCCGGCGCCGCCGTGACAACAATAGCATCGTAAGGCCCGCAGGCTGGCCAGCCCATACCACCGTCGGCATGATCCAGCTGCACGTTGCGCAGTTTCAGTTGCCGCAAGCGCTGACGCGCCTTCTGCAAGAGAGGCTTTATACGCTCCACGCTATACACCTGCTCCACCAGCTGCGCCAGCACCGCCGTCTGGTAACCCGAGCCAGTGCCAATTTCCAATACTTTGCCCAGAGGACCCGCAGCCAGCAATAACTCGGTCATTCGAGCCACGACATAGGGTTGCGACAAAGTCTGCTGGTAGCCGATAGGCAGGGCAACATCCTCGTAGGCGCGATGAGCCATCGCTTCATCAAGGAACAGGTGACGCGGTGTCATGCGCAGAACATCGAGAACGGCGCCGTTGCTGATTCCCTGATCAAGCAAACGCTGAATCAGGCGCTCCCGCGTGCGCTGGGAGGTCATACCAATACCTCGAAAATCAGGCTTGCTCACAACGTCTACCACTCTGTCCTTGCCCCGCTTTATCTTTGTAGTGCACGAGCTCTGCCAACACGGCCGTGGCGTAGCTGCCCGCCCCCAGGGCAAAGTCCAGTTGCAGCGCGTCATCATCACAAAACTGCCAGCAAAAGTCATCCGGCAGGACCCGCGCTGACCGCCACGCCAGCTTCATTCCACAGGACTCGAGAAAGTCGCAGAGCACTTTGCTGTCTTCCCCTGCTGGTCGGCGCTGGGCATCGCCACCGCGCCCCCACAACGGTATTCCGGGGTGCAGATCGCCCGCAGCCGAACGCATCCGAATAGCATCATCGACCTCTGAACAGACAAAGAAACTGCGACTCCCCTGCAGCATGCAGACGTCTCCCGCACGAACCACATTCCATCCCCCGTTCACCACTCGCTCAGCCAATAGCCGGTTAAATAGCGCCGCGCGCAGCGCAGACAGAAACAAACCGCGTTTGTGGCGTGGCAGTGTCGCGCCAGTCTGAGACCACTTAACAGCCTGCGAGAACGCAGAGCCGCCGCGCCCGAAGCGCTGCTCCCCAAAATAATTAGGAATCCCCTCGTCCCGCAAAATCTGGAGCCGCGATTCCAGACGCGCCCGCTGCCCTGTCACCTGACGCAGTCGCAGCCGAAAGCGGTTTAGCCGATGCACACCCCGACGCAGCTTGCGCCGATGGCGGCGCTGCGCGAGCACCACAACATCACCTTGGCTCTCGAGAGCATGCCAACCCGGCTCGCTGCGGCCGGCGATGCCGACCGAAAACCACTGCCGGGTAATCGCGTTGCGGTCTTTCAGACCGCTGAAACCGATGCGCCGCGCGGGTACACCGCTGAGGGCACTGAGGCGCTGAACCAGTTCCTGAGTCGTGAGACACCGCTTCTCGAGAAAGAGAAAACAGTGTTCACCCTCGTCGGCTAACTCGAAGCCGAGCTCTTCAGTGACCTGAAAATCCTCGGGTCGGCAACGTATCGAAGCGCAGCCGGCAGGCTCACCCCACGCTCGGGGCCAGTCGGGTGTCACGGCACAACCGACTGCAGCAGCACCACCGCATGAGCTGCAATGCCCTCCTCACGGCCGGTAAACCCGAGCTGCTCCGTCGTCGTCGCCTTGACGTTCGTGCGCGCGACCGCCACCCCGAGATCCTCGGCAAGGTTCTCCTTCATGCAGGCGATGAAGGGGGCCATGCGCGGAACCTGGGCCACCAGCGTCACATCGACATTAGCCAGTTCCCAGCCCGCTTCGCGCATTAATTGCACGACCCTGGCGAGCAACTGACGACTATCAATGTCCCGGTTGGCGGGATCTGAATCGGGGAAGTGAGTACCGATGTCACCCAGCCCCAGCGCACCGAGGAGCGCATCACACACCGCATGGATCAGGACGTCGCCATCGGAATGTGCCACCAGGCCTCGATCGTGCGGTATCGCGACGCCGCCTAGCGTGAGCGTGTCCCCAGGCCCGAACCGGTGGACATCATAACCGTGGCCTACCCGCATGTTGCGTTATTGTCACAGAACATCATGATTCGCCTCGCTCCCGTGCGCGCTGCTCTAAGTACCACGCTGCTAACGGCAGGTCAGTAGGAAAAGTCACTTTTATATTTTGCGGCGTGCCACTGATTAGGCGCACCGGAAAACCCGCCAATTCCATCGCTGACGCTTCATCGGTCACGCTCCATCCCCTGTCCAACGCCGCACACAGGGCGTGGCGCAACTCGCTAAGACGGAACATTTGCGGTGTCTGGGCACGCCACAGAGCCTCCCGGTCCAAGGTGCACTGCACAGTAGCGCTGCCGGTGGCTTGCTTGACCGTGTCAAGGATCGGTTCGGCGAGAATACCGCCGCTATCCCCCGCCCTGACGGTTGCCATCAAGTGCTGCAGTTCCCGTTGCCCGAGGCAAGGACGCGCCGCATCGTGCACCAGCACCCAATCGTCGGGTGCCGCTGTTTCTGCCACCGCATCCAATCCCGCCACAACTGAACCACAGCGCTGATCGGCCCCTATTACGCAGCGTACTCGGGGGTCGCTAAACACTTGCAACGTCTGGGCCTGTTGGTCTTCTGCATGCAGCGCGACCACAACACCCTCAAGCCGGTCACAGGCAAGAAGCGCGTTCAAGCTGTGTTCGATCAGCGTGGCGCCTGCCGCTTGCAGGTATTGTTTCGGGGTTCCGCCGCCCATCCGACGACCCCGTCCCGCTGCCGGCACCACTGCCCAACAACGCTCTGACTCATGGCTCATCGGTTCGATTCCCGTTCGGTTTCCGGTTGCTCAACCAATTGATAGAAGGTCTCCCCATCTTTCACCAAACCCAGCTCTTCCCTGGCGCGCTGTTCCAGCCCCTTGTTTCCAGTTTGCAGTTCCAGCACCTCTCTTTCGAGTACCGCATTGCGCGCCCTGAGTTCTGCGTTGATGCGCATCTGATCATCTACTTGCTCCTGCAGGCGATAACGCTCTGCCAGGCTGCCCTCTCCCCACCACAAACGGTACTGCAGTGCGCCAACAAGAAATAGGAGTAAGGTAAGCAGCCAGCGCATGCGTTAGCGAGAAAACTCCGCTAGACCGCGATAGGGGGCCTTGCCCGCCAGCTCCGCCTCAATGCGCAACAGACGGTTGTACTTAGCCACACGGTCAGAACGGCACAGCGAACCGGTCTTGATCTGACCCGCGCCGGTGGCGACGGCCAAATCGGCAATGGTCGCGTCCTCTGTTTCACCACTGCGGTGGGATATCACTGCGGCATACCCGGCGTTACGGGCCATGACGATGGCATCCAAGGTCTCAGAGAGGCTGCCAATCTGGTTGAGCTTGATAAGAATGGAATTGGCAACACCCCTGTCTATTCCCTCCTTGAGTATTGTCGTATTGGTGACAAAGAGGTCATCCCCGACAAGCTGCACCCGATCTCCAATCTTGTCAGTCAACAGCTTCCAGCCACCCCAATCAGACTCGTCCAGCCCATCCTCAATGGAGAGGATGGGATGAGCGCCGGCCAAATCCACCAAGTAATCCGTGAACGCCTCACTACTGAATTGTCTCTGCTCCCCAGACAACGCATACACCCCATTACGGTAAAATTCCGATGCCGCACAGTCTAGCGCCAGGGTGACGTCGACCCCCAACTTGTAGCCCGCTTGTTCGACCGCCTCCGCGATCACCTCCAGCGCCGCTTCATTTGATGGCAGGTCGGGCGCAAAGCCACCTTCGTCCCCTACCGCCGTGTTCAATCCGCGGCCAGAAAGCACTTTTTTTAGTTGGTGGAAGATTTCCGCACCGGCGCGCAAGGCCTCCGCGAAACTGGGCGCCGCCACGGGCTGCACCATAAACTCCTGAATATCGACATTATTGTCCGCATGCTCACCCCCGTTGAGGATGTTCATCATCGGCACCGGCATGCTGTAAGAACAACCCCCGTTGATCTCGGCGATGTGCTCGTAAAGCGGGATACCCCGCGCCAACGCAGCCGCTTTGGCCGCCGCCAGGGACACAGCAAGTATGGCATTGGCACCAAATTTAGCCTTATTGTCGGTGCCATCCGCCGCTATCATGGCATTATCCAAATCACGCTGCGCGACAGCATCCTGGCCCAACAACAGTGTGCGAATCGGACCGTTGACATGCCCCACTGCTTGCAGGACACCCTTGCCAAGGTAACGGCTTACATCACCATCCCTTAGTTCCAAAGCCTCACGGGAACCGGTCGAGGCGCCCGACGGCGCGTACGCTGTACCTACCTGACCCGATGCGAGGCTAACCTCGGCCATTACGGTGGGGTTACCACGCGAATCGATCACCTCAAAAGCCTGAATATCGGAAATAGCGGTCATGCAGTAACGCTCCGTAATCAATCGATAGCAATAGTGGGCAGTGACTTGATCAAATCGTCGACCGCCTTTACCTGGGAAAGGAATGGCTCCAGTTGGGCGAGCGGGAGAGCGCTGGGACCGTCGCAAAGCGCCTCATCCGGGTTCGGGTGGGCCTCCAGAAACAGGCCCGCGAGTCCTAACGCCATGGCGGATCGCGCGAGATCCACGACTTGGGATCGCCGCCCACCGGATGCAACCTGACCAGGCTCACGGCGTTGCAGCGCGTGGGTGACATCAAATATCAGCGGCGCATTGTGGCAGTCGCGCTTCATGACACCGAAGCCGAGCATATCCACCACAAGATTGTCATAGCCGAAGTTACTGCCCCGCTCGCATACCATGACACGCGTATTCCCGCACTGAGCAAACTTCTCGACGATATTGGCCATTTGGAAGGGACTGAGAAACTGTGGTTTTTTTATATTGATCGGCGCGCCCGTCGCTGCCATGGCTCGCACAAGGTCAGTCTGCCGCGCCAAAAAAGCCGGCAGTTGAATGATGTCACAGACCTCCGCAGCAGGCATCGCCTCCTCGGGCGAGTGCACGTCAGTCATCACGGGCAAGCCAAAGGTCGACTTCACCTGCGCCAGAATTGCGAGGCCCTGTTCCAATCCCGGCCCGCGATAGGAATGAATAGACGAACGATTGGCCTTATCGTAGGAGGCTTTGAAGACCAACGGGATGCACAGCCTGTCACACACCTCCCAGTAGTGCTCAGCGACCCGCAAGGCGAGATCGCGGCTCTCCAAAACATTCATCCCACCGAGCAACACAAAGGGGGCGCTGTTGTCGATGCGCAGCTTGCCTACGGTAATCGTCTGATCAGTCACGGCCTGTTCCGAGGGTTAACCCACCTGATTAAGCTTCTGGCCCTGCGCGTGGGCGACAGCCGCTTCAATATAGCTGGTGAAAAGCGGATGCCCACCACGGGGCCTTGACGTGAACTCGGGGTGGAATTGACAGGCGATGAACCAGGGGTGTTTCGGCAACTCAATCATTTCCACCAGCGAGCGATCGGACGACCAGCCTGAAATGCGCATTCCGGCCTGGCGCAAACGGTCAATGTAGTTGTTGTTGACCTCATAGCGATGACGATGTCGCTCATTGATCGTGTCTACGCCAAAGATGTCCCTGACCTTGCTATCAGGCTCCAGGTGACAAGGCTGCGCACCAAGACGCATGGTACCCCCCTTATCAGAGGATTCATCCCGTTGCTCCGCGCTACCATCAGGGTTCATCCACTCGGTAATCAGGGCAACGATGGGGTGCGGTGTGGCCGGCAACATTTCTGTGGAGTCCGCCCCCTCCAGGCCGCATACATTGCGCGCATATTCCACCAACGCCACGTGCATACCGAGGCAAATCCCGAGAAACGGAATGTTGTTTTCCCGCGCATAGCGCACCGCCATAATCTTACCTTCAACACCTCGATCACCGAAGCCGCCTGGGACCAAGATCGCGTTGACGCCGGCCAGTGCCACCGCACCATTGCGTTCGACGTCTTCTGCATCAAAATACTGAATCTGTACATCCGTGAGCGTCTGCAATCCTGCGTGGCCAAGGGCTTCATTGAGTGACTTATAAGCGTCCTGCAGATCAACGTACTTGCCGACCATCGCCACCTTCACCTCTCCACCACTCTCACTGAATTCTCGCCGCAGTACGTCGTCCCAATCCGAGAGATCTGCCGCTGCCCTGCAATCGAGTGCAAACCGCTCCACTACAAAGCTGTCCACACCAAAACTGCACAGCACGCCAGGGATTTTATAGATCGAATCCACATCCAACAGCGGCACGACAGCGCGCTCTTCAACGTTGGTGAACAGAGAAATCTTCTTGCGCGCGCTCTCCTCAATATCCACGGCACAGCGGCATAGCAAGATGTCGGGCTGCAGACCGATGGAGCGCAGTTCCTTGACCGAGTGCTGTGTAGGTTTCGTCTTAATCTCGCCTGCAGTGGCAATGTAGGGAACAAGCGTGAGATGCATCAACAACGCGCGGTTAGCGCCCATCTCTACCTTCAGCTGACGTGCGGCCTCAAGGAACGGCAACCCCTCTATGTCACCCACCGTGCCCCCAATTTCCACCACCGCAACATCGGCGTCGCCAGCACCGAGTATTACACGACGCTTAATTTCATCTGTGACATGCGGGATAACCTGCACCGTACCACCGAGGTAATCACCCCGACGCTCCTTGCGCAGAACCGCGTTATACACACGGCCAGTCGTAAAATTGTTGGTGCGCTTCATGGTGGTATGGGTAAAGCGCTCATAATGCCCAAGATCCAGGTCCGTTTCCGCTCCATCCTCCGTGACAAAGACTTCCCCATGCTGGAAGGGACTCATAGTACCTGGGTCGACGTTGATATAGGGGTCCAGCTTAAGGAGAGTGACCTTGATACCCCGCGCTTCGAGCACAGCGGCCATGGACGCGGCGGCAATTCCCTTGCCGAGGGAAGACACCACCCCACCTGTGACGAAAATATAACGCGTCATAACGGACCCTGCGTAAGCTGATAGTGCGGGTACACAAAAACCCGCGCTTGGTGTTGCAATCAACCGGCGCGAGTCTCGTCAAAGATGGGCAATCAGGTTACCAGAAAGCCTCTGGCACCTCAATCTCAACACAACTCAGCCGCTCGTTCCCAGACGAATTGCCAATCCCGTCCATTCACCACTGCCCCCCGCACTGACTCGCAGCACACCAAGTCACCCACCAGTAGCAATTCGTCATTAAAAAAGACCAAGGGTACGCGATCACGCCACCACGCAGGCACCCCCATTTCCTGCAAGAGGCTTTTTAGGCTGACACTACCGCCGCGCCCGATAGGTCGGCAGCGCTCTCCCCCCCGACGCCAGCGCAACTCCACATTGTCATCAGTCGCTAATTGCAAACCATCCTGCGCGCTCGCCAAAAGACTGAGACTACCCACACCCGGCACATGCAACCAATGTCCGGGGAACAGTTGCAGAGGCTGCGGCGGCGGCGTGCCCTGGAATCTCGGTACCAAATAGACCGCGTTTTGGTGCCGCTGCAGTGCATATTGGCCACTGTCTAGCCGCGGTCGCGCATGCCCCTTTGCCTCCTGCACCTGGCGCAGGAATTCCGACAATGACGCGCAGTCTGGGGTCTTGTACCCGCGGCTTCGCAGCCAGGCGCGCAAGCGATTCGCCGCGACATCCGGTGTGACTGAAGTCAACGTGTCCAGCGCCAGCCCCGGGTCCCCCATAACACTGCACACGGTTTCCGGTATTTCCGCTAAAAGGGGCGCCGCGCTGGCCAGATGCGCGCTGGCGCGCGCGATAGATTGCCGATAGGCGGGCCAGCGTTCGTTAACCAACGGCAGCACCCGCTGACGCATGAAATTGCGCCCCATTGCCGTATCCAGGTTGGACGGGTCCTCTATATGCTCAAGGGCGTGATGGCGCGCGTATTCTTGTAAGGCTGAGCGCTCCACATCGAGCAGCGGGCGCGCCAGTTCGCCAGCGCCCAGGGCACGGCGCGGTGGCATCGCCGCCAGCCCCTGCACCCCCGCACCGCGCAAGAGACGAAGGAGGAACGTCTCAACCTGGTCGTCCAGATGATGCGCTAGAAACAGCACGGCACCCGGCTGCAACAATTCGGCAAATGCCCTGTAACGCGCATCGCGAGCAGCTTCTTCGCCACTACCTTGCACCGCCACGTTGACACCCATTGAGTGACACTCTATGCCCAGAGTGCGACAGACAGCCTCACAATGGTGCTGCCAGTCATTGGACGCCACTTGCAACCCATGATTCACATGCACTGCGCTGAGCGCAGGGACGGCATCATTCTCTTTGCGGTAGCGGTGCAAGAGATAAAGCAATACGGTGGAATCGAGACCCCCACTGAACCCAACATACCAATGGGATGCACCGAGAAACTCGATGAGCTGTCCGACAAGATCGCGGTGGTCAAGCAAGCCCAATCACGTTCCGTATGACATCAGTCGCTGGAAGCGCTTCTCCAGCAGGTCCTCGATCGGCAGCTGCACGAGGGTTTCCAGCTGCGCAGAGATATGCTCTCTGATCCGCTCTGACATCAGGTCCACATCGCGATGAGCCCCGCCAAGCGGCTCTTCAATGCTGGCATCGACAATCCTCAACTCCTGCAAAGTGCTGGACGTTACACCCATGGCTTCCGCCGCATCGGGCGCATGCTCGGAATCCTTCCAGATAATGTTGGCACAACCTTCGGGGGAAATAACATAATAGGTGGAGTACTGCAGCATAGCCAGGTGATCACCCACACCTATGCCCAGGGCACCGCCAGAACTGCCCTCACCAATCACAATACAGATGATAGGCGTCGCCAGTCGCGACATTACAGCGAGATTCTGTGCAATCGATTCGCTGATCCCGCGCTCCTCTGAATCAATACCGGGATACGCGCCAGGCGTGTCGATCAGTGTGATGACAGGCATCCTGTAGCGCTCCGCCAGCTCCATAAGACGCAACGCCTTGCGATAGCCTTCAGGGCGCGGCATACCGAAATTCCTCAGCACCTTGTCTGACACAGCACGACCTTTTTCCTGACCAATGACCATCACTGGGCGGCCGTCTATACGTGCCATGCCACCCACGATCGCCTTGTCGTCGCCAAAGGCCCTATCGCCATGCAGTTCATCAAACTCGGCAAAGATACGAGGAATATAATCCATGCTATAAGGTCGCCGCGGGTGGCGCGCAACTTTAACAATGTCCCAGGCGCTGAGGTTAGCGAAAATCTTCTCTGTGAGCTTGGTACTCTTGGCCTTCAGCGTTTCGATTTCGGCGCCGATATTGATATCAGCGTCGGAGCCGACCAACCGCAATTCCTCAATCTTGACTTCCAGCTCGGCTATCGGCTGCTCAAAGTCCAGGTAATTGGGGTTCATCACGGGCTTCCGGGCGGGTGGGCGAGGCGCACAGTGTACAAACTAATGCAGACCAAACCAATAGCGACAAGAACGAACCATTTGGCAAGTCCCAAACAAACGGCTAGCGACAAACACAGCGCCGCTTGGTTGCATCATTCCGCGAGGTAGATTCGCACCTGCCTAAATTCCGCCGATTCGTCCAGATCCGGCAGCGTAAAACTCTGTTGCCGCAGGATCTCCCGATACGGTGGCTGATCGAAATCCTTCACACGGGAGTCCGCAATGAGCACTTGTGGAGCCCGCTCGATAAAACGAGGTAACCATGACAGATTACTCCGATCGTACAGTACATCGGCGGCAAAAATCACGTCCACAAAACCCTCGACCCTGTCAAAGTCCGGCGACACGGTAATCTCCACGCCATTCAACCGCGCGTTTTGACGAGCGGCAGACTGCGCAGCGGGATCATTGTCACAGGCCACGGCCTCGCGCGCCCCGGCCAGCATTGCGGCGATAGCCACCACGCCACTACCACAACCAAAATCAGCCACTCGTTTACCGCGCACCCAATGGGGGTGGTCAAGCAGGAAGCGGGCCAGTACCTGTCCTGAAGCCCAACAGAAAACCCAGTACAGCGGATTGTTCATGACCCGCTGCCGCTGTTGAACATCCAGCGCAGCCTGCGGATAGTCAGCATTCAACAGCAGGAGACTGAGCTGTGGACAAGCAGGCAGCGGGGTGACATCCAAACGTGCGCCAGGAATGATTCGCTGTACATGTTGTTGTAAGCTGGCGTCGAGCAAGCTCTTCACATTCCTCTGCAGTGGGCAAATAGTGTGCGCCGCAGGACATCAGATTGCTGGAACCGCAAGGCCGATGATGCGCAATGACAGTGGCAATGATCTCCCCTACCTCGTACCTCACTCGACGGAGAAGATCTCTATTTTGTACGAGGATAGCGACCTACTGCTGGTGCGCAAACCTCACCTGCTGCTGACCATTCCCGGTCGCCACCCACTAAACCACGATTGCCTGATTAATCGCCTGCAACAGCACTACCCTAGCGCCAGCATAGTACACCGCCTCGACCTGGACACCTCGGGCATTATGGTAGTCCCTCTCAACCGGCCAGCGCACGCCCATATCAGTCGCCAATTTCAGCAACGCAACGTGCAAAAAACCTATCACGCAGTGGTCTACGGTGTCCTGCAGCATACGTCGGGCTCCATAGAACTACCGATCGCACCGGACTGGGCCAACCGCCCACGCCAGAAAATCTGTTGCGAGCGCGGCAAAAGCGCGGTGACACATTACACAGTTCTGGAACAATACAAAGACCGCAGCCGTTTGTTGCTCACACCCGCCACCGGGCGCTCTCATCAACTGCGCATTCACCTAGCGACGCAGGGGCATCCTATATTGGGCTGCGATCTGTACGCTCATGAGACAGCCCTAAGCATGGCAAATCGCTTGATGCTGCACGCAAGCAGCCTGGCGTTCCAGCACCCGTCAACAGGCCAAACCCTGCGCGGCGAGAGTCCGCCGGATTTCTGAAGCACTACCGACGCAGCGGATGATCTTCAGGTAGCTGCCTCGAAATCCACAGTGCCAGCTTGTGTTTCATATTGGGTTCACTCTCCTGGCCTTTTGCCAGTGGCTGGAGCACTTTGTCGTGCACGAGTAGTCGATACAAGTAGGTTACCTTATCCTTTTGCGAGTCCGTCGCCTCGAACTCACCAACGCCACGCTTCTTCGCATACACGGCTCCGACCCGCAAAGCGTACGCCACCAATTCGCCCTCACGCTTCAGCTTGCGCATATCAGCGTCTTGCTCACACACCACAGCAGGACCTCACCCCGGCAGAGGTCTGGGACAAAGCCATCGAGCGCCGTCATGCCGAGCCCCTCCTGTGGTGACCGATGATACTGTTGAGCATTGACGTATCATGGTATGTTAAAAATAATATGCAAGCGTTGCCACTCACTGCCAGATGCGCGGACTGACCCGCTGAATCCCTTGATGTGGCCATTATTCAACGCGTTATTGAACCGCCCAATACAGCAGCATAGCGCAATCCGATCGGAACACCGTCGCAGCAAAGCAACTGCCGCTGGGGCCAATCGCAATAGAGCACGGGTTGTCAGCAAGCGCCGGCGGCACATCGGTATCGCCATCCTGCTGGTGGCAGGACTCAGCTTTGCCCAATACTTCACGGCGGGATCCGTCAGCTGGCCCGCTACTATGCTGCGCGCCGCGAAAGAGGCCCTGCAGGATACGAGCGCCAGACATGATGCGGGGTGGCGCCGCATTACCGACCTATTAGAGAGCCTGGGCACAGCGCGTGAAGCTGACCCAATGCCAGACTTCGATCTCGCGGGCCGCGTCGTGAGGATCGCCGACGGCGATACGGTGTCCGTGTTGGCCACGGATAATCAACAATACAAAGTCCGCCTCTTCGGCATCGACACACCAGAGCGAGATCAACCGCATGGCGCCATCGCAAAACGAGCGCTTGCTGAACTAATCGATAACCGAACAGTAGGCGTTGTCGTAGTTGACACAGACGACTACGGTCGCAAAGTAGGCACCCTGTTCCATGAGGGAACCAACATCAATCTTGCCATGGTGGCCAGTGGCAACGCCTGGTGGTACAGGCATTACGCGCCGCACGAGCGGCAGCTTGCAATGGCGGAAAAAGCGGCTCGGAACGAGCGACGAGGACTCTGGCTCAGATCCGACCCAGTTCCCCCATGGGATTGGCGCAGGGGACGCCGCTAAATCGTCCTGACGTGCAACTCTGGCCGAGGACATCTACACTGTGCAGGATTGTTGCCTGATAGCACGTTCACTTTTACATCTGTGCAACCTACACTGCAGCTATTATGACAGGGAGAATTTCATGATCGTGGTCAATGGTATTGTTCGAACTACCCAGACGGACATTGACGCCTTGCAGCAAGCGATAGCCGCGATGGAGGAAGCGAGTAGAAAGGAAACGGGATGTGTCGATTACACCTTTAGTATAGAACTGAACAACCCGGACATCCTGCGCATCACAGAGAAATGGGACAATGAGAACGCGTTGAAGGCCCATATGGCTAGCCCCCATATGGCGGCGTTTCAGAAAACCATGAGCGCCCACCCCCCGATCTCAATGAACGTGTGTTTTTATCGGGCTGAAGACATCCAGCCGTTTTCGTAACGGGACTGCACCATGAACAGCCCCTGCCACCGACTATGCATTTTCTCCCTGCTCGTCAGTACCACCGTCTGTGGGTTAGCAGGCAAAGCGATAGCATCGACGAGGAATATAACGCCCCAAAACGCCGACGCCAGTGCCACTGTAGCCACTGAGGACGAGTCTGCAGACACGCTTCAGCACGGCCTGGGCATGGCCGATGTGATAGCTCTCTTGCACCAACAACAGCGGGAACTCGCTGCACAGAAGCAACTGCTGCAGGATCAGTCTCAACGGATTACAGCATTGACCGCCGAGCTCAATACGTTGAAAGCGCGGCCTCCGGGCGGCCATCAGGTGACCACGCGACAGCCATTGAACAGACAGGAAGACCTACTGGTGAATCAGGCCCCGCAGACAGCGACACCGGACTTGACTGGTTTGCACAGCGTGCCGCCCAATGAAGGGCAGCCCGCCGCACAAAAAGAGTCACAGCATGATACCGCGACAGCAGCACAAGGCACTCCAGCCACCCACCCAGCAGACCAGCCGCAGCAATCTGGAAAAACGACAAACGAGTTTGCCAAGGTTCAGGCTGACGACCCCACCCGCGCGCTAATGGACGAACTCAAAGGGGCCTGGCGTCTGCCGGGAACCACTGCCGCACTGCGTATCGGCGGATTTGTTAAGACCGCCATCGTCATTAATGAGGACGCGCTGCAGATCAGTGACCGCTTTATTGTCGGATCCATTCCCGTAGGCGTGAACGAAACCACCGGGAATGAGGCACAAACCAGTGTCACCGCCGATCAGTCCAGGCTTAATTTCGACCTCAGGCAACCCAGCGAATACGGCACATTTCGGGCCTTCATCGAGGGCGACTTCGCAGGCAGCAATGAGACCTTCCGCTTACGGCATGCATTTGGGCAATGGCGGCGAGTTATCACAGGCAAGACCTGGAGCACATTCATGGATCCGGATGCGTCGCCGGAGGAAATCGATTTCGAAGGCCTCAACGGGCGCATCAATAAACGGCATGCGCAGGTCAGGGTTATGCCCACCTTTGGCGAGAAATACGAGCTACAGCTGGCACTGGAGGATCCCGACCCAGAGGTACAAAATGGCTCGGGTATCTCACGCATTCCTGACCTGGTACTGGCAGGACGATTTTATGCGTACAAGAGACTGCACACCAAATTGGCCCTAATCGCCCGAGACATCCGGGCACAAAGTGAACTGGGTGACGTAGAGAATGAGTTCGCCTGGGGCGTCTCCCTCAGTGGCAGTTTCGCAACACCACTCTTTGACGACCGAGATAAACTCCTGTTCCAAGTCAACTATGGAAATGGAATCGGCAGTTATGTCAATGACCTCTCCAGTGTCGGCAAATTCGACGGCTACTTCGAGAAGGACACCGACAACCTCGAGTTGTTTGATGTCACGGCCGGATACGTCTCCTGGCAACACTGGTGGGGCTTAAACGATTTACGCTCTAACTTCACCTTTGGCGCGGTCGAGGTCGACAACCCCGACTTCGTCGCTAGTGACGCCTACAAGGAAACCCTGCGCCTATCTGGGAATCTGATATGGTCGCCAATGTCACGTATTGACCTGGGTGCGGAGTACCTGTGGGGCCGACGAGAAAACCTGGACGGTGAAGACGGCGACGCAACTCAAATTCAAGTCATGGCGAAATATCGTTTCTAGGAAGCCTGGGGGTTTGAGTGCACTGTGTTTTTAATGGCCTGATAGCGTGAACAAGCGGGTCGGCTTTGTATCCCTCGGTTGCCCCAAGGCCCTGGTCGATTCCGAGCGCATTCTGACGCAATTGAAAATAGAAGGGTATGATGTTGTGCCCCGCTATGAAGATGCAGATGTCGTGGTGGTCAACACCTGCGGTTTCATCGATAGTGCGAAACAGGAGTCTCTGGACGCCATTGGCGAAGCCGTCAATGAGAATGGCAAGGTGATCGTGACCGGCTGCATGGGGACGGGCGAGGATGCCAACGCCATACGGTCACTGCATCCACAGGTATTGAGCGTTACCGGCCCCGCCGCTTACGAGGAGGTGGTTGACGCTGTGCACCGATACCTGCCACCGGCGCCCGGTCACGAGCCCTTTGTGGATCTCGTGCCAGCACAAGGCATCAAACTCACACCGCGCCACTACGCTTACCTGAAAATTTCTGAGGGCTGCAACCATCAGTGCAGTTTCTGCATCATTCCGGATATGCGCGGCCCCCTGGTGAGCCGCCCCATTGGCCATGTACTAGAGGAAGCGGAACGATTGGTGCACGCCGGTGTGCGCGAACTACTGATCATTTCTCAAGATACCGGTGCCTATGGTGTCGATGTAAAGTTCCGTACCGGCTTCTGGAACGGCCGGCCATTGAAAACCCGCATGCAATCGCTATGTGAAGTCTTGGCGGACTTCGGTGTCTGGGTGAGATTGCACTATGTTTACCCCTACCCACATGTCGATAACGTCATTCCTCTGATGGCGGCGGACAAGATCCTGCCCTATCTCGATATACCCTTCCAGCACGGGAGCCCCGATGTGCTGCGAAGAATGCAGCGGCCTGCTGCGGCTGAAAAATCGTTGGCCCGCATTGCCACCTGGCGCAAGGCCTGTCCACATATCACCCTGCGTAGTACTTTCATTGTTGGTTTTCCCGGCGAGACAGAGGCGGAATTCCAGCTGTTGCTGGACTTTATCCGCGAGGCACAACTGGACCGTGTGGGGTGTTTCCAGTACTCGGCCGTCCGTGGGGCGCGTGCTAATGCGTTGCCGGACCATATTCCTGAAGAAGTAAAGCAGGATCGCTGGGAACGCTTCATGAGCTTACAACAGCAGATCAGTGCGGCCAAACTGCAAGACAAGGTTGGCCGCACCATCGCGGTGCTGGTTGACGAGGTCGACGAACGCGGCGCCATCGGGCGCTCGAGTGCCGACGCGCCCGAGATCGACGGGCGCGTATTTCTAGAGGGTTTAACAACCGCAAAACCTGGAGATTTCGTGCATGCAATGGTGACTGGTGCCGATGCATATGACCTGTGGGCCGACTGAACCCAGATGAACCTGCTGCTATTCAGTCACAAGGACAGAGTCGGCACTACGCGCATTGTTCTGCGCGACCACCGGCTCCAGCATCTGCAGCGCGTGCAAAGAACACAGGTGGACGATACGCTGCGGGTGGGAGAGATTGGCGGGCAAGTTGGCAGCGGTAAGGTCTTGGAGATTAACCGAAGGCAGGCAGTACTGGAGATCGAGCTGCGTGAATCACCGCCCCCGAAGCTGGCGATTACTTTGGTGATCGCACTGCCCCGGCCGAAAATGTTGCGACGCATCTTACGCAGTGCGACCGAGTGCGGTGTCAGCGCGATACACCTTATTAACAGTTATCGCGTCGAGAAAAGTTTTTGGCACAGCCCCCTGCTTGCAGACGACGCGATAGAAAACTGCCTCTTGCAAGGACTTGCGCAGAGCCGCGATACACAATTCCCCCAAGTGGAGCGTCACCGACGCTTCAAACCTTTCGTAGAAGATACTTTGCCTGCGCTGGCCACGGGAAAACACGCCCTGCTGGTCCATCCGGGAGACTATCCGCCTTGTCCGGCCAGCGTTGATGATCCGGTGCTGCTGGTTATCGGCCCGGAAGGGGGCTTCATCCCCTACGAGGTGGCGCATCTGCGCGCATCCGGCTGTATGCCCGTAACACTCGGACTGCGCATCCTGCGGGTCGAGACCGCGGTCTCGGCTGTGCTGGGCAGATTACGCCCGGCGCAATGAGGGTGCTCCCGCCAGCACAGAGCAGATAATTGCCCAGAAATCTGAACCGGCACAGTTTTTCCCTGCATCAGTATTCATGATCGCCTCACGCCAAATGGATATCTCCGGTTCTTGATGCTAGATTTAGCGTCCGCTAGGCCCACGGCTGGCTGTAATCGGTATTAACATAAAACAGCGCCATCGGGCACAGGTGACGGTGAAGGGATTGACTGTCTCCAGTCTGACCATAATTCATAACGAGGAATTGCAATGAACTTTCGTCAACGTGCTCTGGCTGCACCTGTCTCCCTCGCCCTTAGCCTGGGCTGGGTAGGAATGGGCCCCATTTTGGCGCAGGCCCAGGCTGCCCTGGAGGAAGTGGTGGTCACCGCCCGCAAGCGGGAGGAAACGCTGCAGGAAACGCCAGTAGCGGTGTCCGTATTCAACGGCGAGACGCTTGAACAACTCGGGCTTCGCGATATGTCCGATCTCACCAAAGTCGTGCCTAATGTCGATATGTACGAGGGCAATGGCACCACCGGCTCTGCCAATATTTTCATCCGCGGCATCGGTGCGCGTAACACGGGCGTGAACTTCGATTCAGGCGTGGGCATCTATGTCGACGGGGTGTACGTCTCGCGCGCAGATGGCGCGATCCTCGACAACGTAGACGTCCAGAGCGTGCAGGTGCTGCGCGGACCGCAAGGTACGCTGTTTGGCAAGAATACGACGGGCGGCGCCATCTTGTACACGACAAACAAACCCAACGAGGAGTTTGGCGGCAACGTGCTGGCCAGGGTCGGCAACTACGACAAATTTGACAGTCAAGGCACCCTCAATATACCACTGATAGGCGATACACTGATGTCGCGCTTCTCCTTGTTCCAGACGAAGAATGATGGCTATGTCAGCAGCGAGATCCCTGACGGACTGCCTCCCCAAGCGGAGGGGAATTTTCCCTTCCTGGAGGACGAAGAGTACAGCAATATCGACCGCTGGGGCGGCCAAGCCCAGCTTCGCTGGATTGCCCAAGATAATCTGATCCTCGACCTGAATTACAACTACACCAAAACCAACCAGGCCGCCCGCGGCCAGAACTGCGAGGTTGTAGAGGGTATCCCTGGCGCTGGCTGGCAAGCGCAACTGCAGGATGACAGTGTCGTCATTCCATCGACAGGCCTGCCCATCAAGGGTTGGTGCGCCATCAACCAGAACCTGGGCAGGGATAAGATCATGGCAAACCTGCTGCCCAACCTGTACCGGGCGGAAACGAACACATTGGCTCTGACTGCGGACTGGGACCTTACCGACGTACTCAATTTTAAAAGCATCACTGCCTGGCGCAGAACCGAGGGCGGCGAGGTCAATGAGCTGGACGCGATAGGCATCTCCAACCTGGGCCGCACCAACTATGGCTGGAATGATGCCGAGGAACGCAACACCGATGCCTACAGTCAGGAGTTCCAGCTCACCGGTGATGCATTCGACGACCGTTTGAGCTATGTCATCGGCATGTACGGATTCTACGAGAAAACCGATGCAGGTGCCTTCGCGTCACCGTCAGGCCCCTATTTCAATTCCTTGTCTACCCCCACTACTGCCTTCTACCAGAACACGGTGACGGAGTTATTGACCAAAAACACCTCCTTCTCGGCCTTTTCGCAGGCAGATTGGCGGTTTGATGACTACTGGACAGTAACACTGGGGGTTCGCTATACCTGGGAAGAGAGAAAGCTCGACAGGCTGTTCAAGGAGCCGGTACTGGAGACCCTTGCGACCACCGGTGACGCCACCGTGATTGTGCCGGGCACGATCTACAATTTCCCCAGTGGCGCGGACACCTTTAACCCCGGCCATCAGTTTTCAGAGGGATCTAATCCCCTGAACGATCAGAGTAAAAAACTGGATGACTCCAAAGTCAATCCCATGGTCAGCATTCAACGCACCTTTGATAGCGTCGGGTTCATGGATTTCGGCAATGCCTACCTGACAATTGCCAATGGCTTCCTGTCCGGAGGTATTTCCGACAACGTGGACCTGGAGAGTGGCCTGATCACTGAGTACGACCCGGAAGAAGTCTGGAATTACGAAATCGGATTCAAAATGGATGGCTGGGATCGCAGGTTGCGCTTCAATACTGCGATCTTTTATACCGACTACGAAGATCGCCAGTTGACCACAGTGCGACTCAACCCGCAGACCAGTCGGCCTCAGGCCGCTCTGATCAACGCCAAGGAGTCGTGGATCGCCGGTATCGAATTCGAAGCAGTCGTGTTGCCGGTGGAGAACCTGCAGATTACCGCCAACCTGACGTTTAACGACAGCGACATTAAGGAGTACAAGGACGAGCGCATTACTACGGCCATACCAGGGCCTGTGCCTGAAGGGTGTATCCGCGTCGACGTCGCGGGCCTTGCTGAAATCGACAGCTGCCCCGTTGATAGGTCTGATGAAGATCTGCCGCGGCTGCCCGATAGCATCTACTTCCTCGCGGTGCAGTACAATTGGGAGAACGATTGGGGAACCGTCATCCCCATGGTGTCCTACTCTTACCGGTCTAACCTCGATAATTGCTTTGACTACTCAAGCTGCCTTTCGGGCGTGTACAAAGTCAATCAGGAGAGCCTCACTGCGCGGCTGACCTGGCTCTCACCAGACCTCCAGTGGCGTGTCACTGCGTGGGGTAACAACCTGAGCGATGACCGCTATGTACAGGGCGGTACACCGCTGGTGGACGTCACCGAGACAGCCGGCACGATATACAATCAGCCGCGCACGTACGGCATCGAGGCAGCTTACACTTGGTAGCATTCAGCGGCACATGCAGGGGCCGGCCTGATCCACTCAGCCTGGCCTCTTTTGTACAATCAGACGCTAGTGCATCAGCCTTGCTCAACGATAGTCACCTTCTAAGCGCCCGATGAGACGCCATCGCAACGCGCTATTCTACCTGCAGACCGGCAGGGCAAAGCACCCCCGTGCCACCCAGACCGCAGTAACCACCGGGATTCTTCGCGAGATACTGCTGGTGATAATCTTCGGCATAGTAAAAGGGCAGAGCGGGAGCGATCTCCGTCGTGATGGTGCTGTAGCTGGCCGCTGACAGGGCAATCTGAAATGCGGCCAGAGACGCCCTCGCCAACGCGGCCTGCTCATCGTTAAAGGTATAGATGCCCGAGCGATACTGGGTCCCCCTGTCGTTGCCCTGTCGCATACCCTGGGTCGGATCATGCCCTTCCCAGAACACTTTGAGCAGATCTGCATAGGCGATCGTAACCGGATCGAACACCACCAACACGACCTCATTGTGGCCCGTCATGCCGCTGCACACCTCCTGATACGTGGGGTTCGGTGTGAGACCGCCCGAATAGCCCGCAGCGGTGGTGAAGACCCCCGATAGCTGCCAAAACATACGCTCCACACCCCAAAAGCAGCCCATGCCAAACATCGCTTGCTGCATGTGCTGCGGAAACGGGCCGCACAGAGGGTTGCCGCTAACAAAATGGGCCGCAGGCACAGGCAACGCCTCCGGCCTGCCCGGCAGGGCGGTCGCCGCAGTGGGCAGTGTCTGCGGCTTCAACCTATCGAAAATACTCATGGACTCACAGTACAACGACAAATCGGCTAAAGTAAGGGGCACTCACAAAAAAATACTGCCCGCCATGCCCGTATCCCGCCGACAGGTGTTACAACTGGCTGCCAGCAGCACCTATTTCCTGTCTGCAGGCCCTCGCGGGTTTGCGAGGTCTGTAGCTGCTGATCTGGTCTCACTCGACTTCCCGCAGGGCGTTGCCTCTGGCGACCCGCAACCCGATGGCATCATGTTGTGGACCCGCGCAGTGCCCAAAGTAACAACCACCCGGGCAGTGAAACTGCTGCTGCAACTGAGCCTGAAGCCGGACTTTTCTCAGCTACTGGTGCACGACATGGTGACGACACATCCCGACCACGACCTGACCGTTCGCGCATATATCGACGGCCTGGAGCCCAATAGCACCTATTACTATCGCTTCCTTGGCGCCGGGGATACCGCCTCTCGCATCGGACGCACACGAACGGCGCCGGCGGCGGAACACCCCGCCAAAATCAAACTCGCGTTCGCCAGTTGCCAGAGTTACGAGCAGGCTCACTACGGGTGCTGGGCACGCATGTTGGCAGAGGATCGTCAGGCACCTGCAGAAGAACGCATCCACTTCGTCTTGCACCTTGGCGACTTCATTTACGAGCGCTGCTGGCATACACACATCGACGGCAGCCCACAGGCACGCAAGGTACCCCCGTTTCCCGACGGGGTTGACACGCAGGACAACCGTTTTGCAGTGTCCCTGGCGGACTACCGACATCTGTATAAGACCTATCTGAGCGACCCCCACCTACAGGCAGCCCGCGCAAACTGGCCCTTCATCTGCACCTGGGATGACCACGAGTTCGCGAATAACGCATTTCAAAGTTACTCGACCTACGGCGATACCGGCAAACTGGAGGATACTCGCAAGCTGGACGCAAACCAGGCCTGGTTCGAATACATCCCCGCAGTACTCACCGAGCTGGCGGGGCAACCTGCACATGACTTTCACCGACAATCAGCTGGCGCGGATCCTGTCGCGAGAAATCAGGCGGCCATAGACAGCCTACGTATTTACCGGAGACTGCGCTGGGGAAAATACCTGGACATAGTCTTGACGGATAGCCGCAGTTACCGCAGCCCGGCTTGTCTACCGCCAGGATTTGCCAGATCCCTGGGCCTGCCGCTGAACACCGTGAAACTGGTGGGGATCGCCGATGGCGGACGCGCCTACAACAATGGACACCCGCCGGCCGCACTGCCCTATGCAAATGGCAACGTCGCCAACCCTGCGCGAGACCGCCCCCCGGGCAGCATGCTCGGCGTCGAACAGCGCACCTGGATGCTCGATGCACTGGCACAATCGGATGCCACCTGGAAACTCTGGGGCAATGCCATGCCGCTCATCCCCCTGCGACTCGATACGTCAGCTCTACCTTTCTATGCAATGGATGATACGGTTTACAGCATCGATGGATGGGCCGGCTATCCCCATGAAATCAGCGTGATCATGGATACACTTGAGGATCAGGGCATTACCGGCGTTGTATCGCTTTCAGGCGATCACCACATGCACGGCGCCGGGACGGTGAGTCGGGCGGCCCATGAAGCCAGCGCAGCGCCTATCATGGTAGATTTTACCGTGGCGGGGATCAGTTCCTCGCCTCTGTTCGGCGACATCCTGGCGACCGCCAAGGCGGATCACTCGGCCTTCGGCACGCTGGTATACCGGGAAATGGAGGATGGACTGCAACCGGTCTGGCACATGTCCATGCTCGACGGGGTATGGCCCGCCACCATTTACAGTCGCACAGGCGCCTATCAGTTGGCAAAATGGATGGGGCCTAACACTGCCAACCCCGGGTTGGCCTACTTGGACACCACTGTCAATGGCTACGGACTCGCCAGCGTCGATGCCGACGCATTCCGTGTCACCTTCATCGGCATGGAGGACTGCAGGCCCGACTTCACAATCCCTCCCGCTATCGGCTATACGGCCAGTTTCCACCTGCCACTGTGGGCTGCCGACACACAGCCTGAGCTGTCTGGACCAGTGTTTTCTGGCGTGGCACCCTTCCCGTTCATCGGAAACACTGCGGAAGACTGATACACAGGGCAGCACCGCTGCCCTGTGCGTGCCACATTCTGGGACTACGCTGATGCCATTAAAACGCTATAATGGACCCAGGTTAATGTCGAGATGGAGACCAATACGCGACGGACGTTACTGCATGAGTACGCAAAGAATCAATCCCCGAGAACTCTCCAGCCGCAAGCTGTGGCAGTTGGCGGAGTCGCCCTCAGACGCGCAGATCAGTGCGGACGAACTGGTCGCTGTCATCGCTGAGCTGGCCAATCGCCGCCAGGACCTGGAGCGGCTGCAGGCCGCTATGAAGGCGGGGAAAGATCAATCCGGTTAACACGTCACGCCGCTCAAGCACCCCATGGCCAAACCTCCCGCCCAGCCGTCCAGCTCACAAGACATCACCGCTTTCCTGCGCAAGCGCCAGGCTATCTCTGAATTTGTGGGGCAACAAGCGCGTCTTCTATTTGCCGTCGATGCAACCGCCAGCCGCCAGCCCACCTGGGATCAGGCCAGCCATCTGCAGCAGGAGATGTTTCGCGCCAGCGACCAGATAGCCGACCTTGCAGTGCAGCTATGCTACTACCGCGGCTTCGGCGAGTTCCAGGCCAGCCCCTGGTTGCGCAATAGTGCGGCATTGGCGCGCTTGATGGGTCGAGTTTACTGTGAAGGCGGACACACCCAGATTGCCAAACTACTGCGCCATGCCCGCGCCGAACATAGCAAGGCAGATATTCGCGCAGTCGTGTTTATCGGTGACGCCATCGAGGAGAATCCGGACACGCTGTGCGACCTCTCCGGCCAATGCGGACTGGTCAAACTGCCGCTGTTCATGTTCCAGGAGGGGCCGGATCCGGTCGTAGAAACAACTTTCCGCACCATGGCCAGGGTCAGTGGCGGCGCCTTTGCCCGCTTTGACAGCAACAGTGCAGACTTTCTGGCGGGTTTGCTTGGCGCCGTCGCGCGCTACGCAGGAGGAGGCAGAAAGGCCCTTGAAAGCCTCAAGGGCGAGAGTGCTAAACTGCTACTTCGACAACTGAAACCCTGAGAGACGCTGTGCCTCGACTGATACTGCTGGTGGCAGTGATCGCTGTCATCTATCTCCTACTGCGGCGCGTGCAAACCATGCCCCCTCACCAACGTCGCAGCGAATACATTAAACTGGGGCTAGGCAGCATTCTGTTTGTCACAGTGGTGCTGGCAGCGACGGGTCGCATGCACTGGGTCGGCGCCGGCGTAACAGCTCTGCTGGTCACTGCCCGGCAAGCCCTGCCTCTGCTGATACGTCTGTTTCCAGTGCTCGCCAACCTGCGCAACCGAGGTGCACCGTCCGCCGGCACGCAATCGACCGTAGAGACCTCGCTGTTGCGGATGCAATTAGACCATGACAGCGGCGCGCTGGAGGGTGAGGTTTTACAGGGCACCTTCAAAGGGTGGCGGCTAGCGGAAATGAACCGGCAACAGCTCGAACAATTCCACACTTACTGTCAGAGCGAGGATGCCGACTCGCTGCGCCTGCTGGCCAGCTATTTACAGCAGCGGTTTCCAAATGAAGGACCTTTCGAGCAGCAAGCGGACAGCCAAACGGACAGCGATGGCCCGATGAGTCGCACACAGGCCCTCGCTGTCCTGGGACTTGAAGATGGGGCAAGCGAGGAAGACATTGTCGCCGCACACCGCAAGCTCATTCAGAAATTGCACCCGGACCGGGGCGGCAACGACTACCTAGCGGCCCAGATCAACCAGGCCAAGGATATCCTCCTCAGCTGAGCGCGTGCACCGTCTGCATGCACGTGCTGCCATTGGCAGTGCACAATAGTGCCCTTCCCGCGCAGCGGTAACACCTGCGGAGTGCTGGATTCGCGGCTCATAGGGGTTTACACTTTCGCGCAAATTCTGGAGGAAGTACCGTTTTCATGGCTGACATCTTCGTTGTCCGCAACCAACTAGGGCACTACTGGGGAAAGAAAAAATGTTGGGTTGATGGATGGAATCCTGAGTCTATATTGCATTGGACCTACCAGGACGAAGCCCTCAATATGCTATTTGAGCTAAGTTCCCGAGATGTCCAGCTACGCGGAGAGGTCGTCGCCACTGCACTCAGCGAAAAAGGCGTGCCTCAAGTAGCCCCCAGTGATAACCCGCTCGTGGCGGAGCCGGGCAGGGAAATGCAGGCGCCAGAGCCTGAGACACAGGAGAACGCCTGACCCTCACGAGTGATCACAGGGGAGCGGCGTCAGGAACACAATGTCATAGACAATCGCCCTCGATAGGAGAGTAACCCATGCGAATACTGCTATTTGTCGCCACCAATGTCGCCGTGCTGGTGTTAGTGGGTATCGTGTTCAATCTGCTGGGTATGCAGGGTATTCTTGCGGAGAACGGCGTCGACCTGAATCTTCGTTCTTTGTTGGTGATGTGTGCCCTGTTCGGGTTTGGCGGCTCGCTAATTTCACTATTCCTATCGAAGTGGATGGCCAAGCGGGGCACCGGTACTTGTATCATCGAAAGCCCGCGCAACCGTGACGAGCAATGGTTGCTGACTACAGTAAAGGAGCTTGCTGAGGACGCGGGTGTCGGCATGCCAGAAGTGGGCATATTCCCTTCGACAGCGGCTAACGCGTTCGCAACCGGATGGAATCGCAACGATGCACTAGTGGCAGTGAGCGCAGGTCTTTTGCAACGCTTTCAACCGGAGGAAGTGCGCGCAGTGCTGGCGCACGAAATCGGCCATGTTGCGAACGGCGACATGGTGACACTGACCCTGATCCAAGGCGTCGTGAATACCTTTGTGCTATTTCTCGCGCGCATCATCGGGCACACTGTCGACCGCGTCATCTTCAAAAACGAGCGCGGCTACGGCATCGGGTATTATGTTGTTAGCATTGTCGCTCAGCTCGTGCTGAGCATTCTTGCCAGCACTATCGTGTTCTGGTTTTCGCGCTGGCGCGAATACCGGGCGGATCGCGCGGGAGCCGACCTCACCACATCGCGTGCGATGATCGCCGCTCTGCAACGCTTGCAGATGGAGCAAGGGCAACCCCAGGACTTGCCCGGAGAACTCACCGCCTTTGGTATCAGTGAGCAGATGAAAGAAGGGCTCGCAGGGCTGTTCCGTTCGCACCCGCCACTGAACGACAGAATTCGCGCACTGCAGGCCGGCTAGCTTCCCGGGCAATATACCGCAGGGCAAAGCCAGCGTTAGCGGCACCAAACCACGGCGGATCGGCGGTCGGGCGGGCAGCCAGAGCTGCCTCCACCTGTCCCACCTGCGCCAGGCTGCTGGCCGCCGCCATGACACCAAGTTGCTGAGCCGTAAAGGCTAGCTGATCAGGCTACACAACCACCACTGCCCAGCGCTGCGCACTAAACTGTTGCCCATTGCCTGCATAAATGAATGCCTGGTTGCTTACCAGACCGGCGTGCGCATACCCAGACCAGAAAGCGCTCAACCAAACACAGCCAGCCAAAACGGTGTATCGTCCTCTCTACCGTGCTGTCTGCCCTTGGATTCACTGTTTGTTGAAACTTTCGGCTTTTTAGCAGCCTCAGCGTCCTACTCACTGATTACAGTAAGATCAAGGGTGTCAGCAAATGTACTGAGTCTACATTCTCACCAGAACACACCAGCGAAAGCCCGTCATTCGCACGTCACTAGTGGCTCCACCAGATATTCACTCATGGGAATCACATCGATGCTAGCGAGATCAATAAAGCGCACACAGCTTTTCATCATGGCCTCCATATGCGCTTGCAATACGTCCTTATCCCCATCCGTGGCATAGAAAGCATGATCATCGGTCATCGCTTCAGGGGGAAAATTTTCTTCCACGATCGCATGACACTGGCGCGCCTCGTCATCTAGTCGCCGTACCACAAGATTCTGTCGATAGCCGAAAGTGGACTGCGTAGCGATGGCAATGCGCGTATGGCTGTCCTTCCAGGTAGCCAGAAAAGCCTCCTGCGACATCCCCGCCGGCGCGGAGAGAAACACCACCTGACACATCCCGAAGACGCGTTCCCGCGGTTCCGAGGGGTGAACGGTCTGGTTGATCAGTGGCTCCGCCTCCGCGACGAGGTAGGCCGCTTTCCGATCTACACACTGATCGATGAATGCCTCCCACCGCAGCGCGGCGCCGGCATCATCCACCCACAGAGACAGGACAGCGTCGGGTAATGGCGCACAACCCACCATACGACGCCCTGAAGCGGCCTCTACGCCACTATCAGCAACACACAGTCGCACGCCATGTATGTCCTCTAGAACCGTCAGTCGCGACCCCAACTCGCCCAATAATTCGTCACGAAAACCGTCTCGACTGCAGTCAGGATCCTTCCACAACGCATACATCAGTTTTTCCACGTCGCGGCTCCACTAAACCCCGATGGGTGGCGTTATGGTTGAGCCATTGTCAACCAGCATCTCCGCACCAGTGACGTAACGGGATTCATCGGAGGCCAGATACAGAACAAGGTGGGCAATATCTTCGGGCTCACAAATGTTCTCAACATGCTTGAGTTTGTCAATGTCTTCCTGGGTCGCCGTATCCTTGCCAGTAGCCACTTTCACAATCATGGGTGTTGCAACACCATCCGGGTGAATCGAATTGCACCGGACACCGTTTTTCTGCTCCTTGCAATACATCGCGACGTTTTTTGTGAGCGCACGCACAGCGCCCTTACTGGCCGTATAGGCCGCAACAAAGGACTGTCCATGGATCGCCGCCACCGAAGACATATTGATGATAGAGCCCCCTCCCGACTCCTGCATTGCCGGAATCGCATGCTTACAGCCTAGAAAGACACCCTCGCTGTTCACGGCATTGACCTTGCGCCAAGAGTCTAGACTTGTATCGACGATGTTACCCATCGCGAGCACCCCAGCATTGTTAACCAAGACGTCTAGCTTGCCGAATTGTTCTACCGTGGCGCTAATAACGGTCTGCCAATTGCCCTCGTTGGTCACATCGAGTTTCATGAACAGCGCATCACCGCCAATGCTATCGGCAACCGCTTGTCCATCAGCTTCGTTCAGGTCCGCCACGACAACCTTTGCCCCCTGCGCCGCCAGCAGCTCAGCATCTGCTCGACCCATTCCACTGGCGCCACCTGTGACAATGGCTACCTTTCCCATTACTCTTCCCATGTTGCCTACCCTCTGGTATTGATACGCAGGCTGCACCAGCGGTGGCTGGTCCTCACCCGGACTGCGCGCAAGTTAAGCAGATGCTCCGTCCGACCTCAATTAAGCCACAACCAAAAGCCGTTCAAGGCTATCCAATTGAACCGTATCTGGTCTCGCCAGGACCCCGGCCGAGTAGTATTCTTTCCAGCTGAATCCGCCACTGTATTGGAGTACGGCAATGACAAAATCGAACAACGTACCGCGCGTCGTAAACTGGACAGGCTACCTGTCCCTCGCGATGCTTCTGATACTTCCCGTCTCCGTACTAGCGGCTCGCACCGGCGCCTGGCAGCCCGGCCTCCTGCTCTATGCCATTGCTATTCTGGGTAGCACGCTACTTATGCTGATTTTGATCATCTTGCTCCTGGTGCCAGGGCTGAAGCCCTGGCGCAACAACATCAGCCTCAACTTGCTATTCGCTTTCCCCGGCACGCTTCTGCTCCTGACAACACTGAGTGGCGGTAATGTGCCGACGATCCACGACATCACCACCGATGTTGCAGACCCGCCAATATTTGCGGTCGCAGCGCAAATGCGCGGCGAGGACGCCAATACGCTAGACATAAAGCCAGCTTTCATTGCGGAGCAGACAAAAGCCTACCCCGATCTACAACCTTTGCAAACAGATCTCCCTCGGGCCGCGGCATTTGACCGAGCACTCAGGGTCGCAAGGCAAATGGGCTGGGAGGTTTATCACGAAGACCCTGAGGCTGGTGTTATTGAGGCAGTCGATATCACACGATTCATGGCCTTTAAAGATGACATTGTGATTCGCGTTCGTCAGTCCGGCCAAGGTGCCGTGATCGACCTGCGTTCCGTATCCCGGGTGGGTCTGGGCGACCTGGGAGCGAATGCCAAACGCATTCGCGCGTTTGTCGAGGCATTCGATCAACAGGACTAATACCTTGCAACTGTCTTGCCGCATCACTACCTGCACGTTTGTCTCATGCTGTCTATGCTGCATTTGCACCACAGCCTGTGCGCCTGCTCGGGCAACGGACTACCTCAGTTTCGCCACCGAAGACGAAACCAACACGATGGACATCTTCAGTAAAGCCAGCCCGACAGTGGTTTATGTCACCAATACAGCCCTGCGTAGAGGGCTATTCAGCCTTGACGTGATGGAAATCCCCCGGGGTAGCGGTACGGGTTTTATCTGGGGAGAAAACGGGCTGGTAGTGACTAATTTTCATGTCATTGCCGGCGCGCAAAAAGTCACCGTGACTCTGCAAGACCGCACAGAACACGCCGCGGAGGTGATCGGCATAGCGCCTGAGAAAGACCTTGCCGTGCTGCGGCTTAAAGACCCGCCCGACGACATGGCGACGCTGCCACTGGGCGACTCCTCCGAGCTGACAGTGGGGCGCAAGGTGCTGGCCATAGGCAATCCGTTCGGACTGGACACCACACTAACCACCGGTATTGTCAGCGCCCTGGACCGCGAAATTCGCGCCGCTGGTAACCGTAAAATTCGAGGCGTCATTCAAACCGATGCGGCCATCAACCCTGGTAATTCCGGCGGTCCGCTGCTCAATTCTCTTGGGCAACTGGTGGGCGTAAACACAGCAATATTCAGCCCCAGCGGGGCCAGCGCGGGCATTGGCTTTGCAATCCCGGTCAATACCGTGAAGGAGGTAGTTCCGCAGTTAATCCGCTACGGCCGTGTGCTGCGACCGATCATCGGGGTGGAGTTGGCCAGCGATCGCTGGATCCGGCGCAATCGTATCGAAGGGCTACCCATCGTAGAGGTCTTTCCAGGCATGCCGGCAGCAGAAGCCGGCATGAGCGGCGCTCATCGCAATGCCCGCGATGAAATTGTGCTTGGTGAC
>JABSPW010000030.1 GCA_013214285.1 Halioglobus sp.
TACTAAATGCACTATATTTTCTGCGAGGTCGTGCTCCCCTCCGGTAATCCATATTTTCGTACCCTTGATCAGATAGGTGCCATCGCCTACCGGTTCCGCGCGCGACCGAATCAGACCAAGATCAGTGCCACATTGGGGCTCTGTGAGACACATTGTCCCCGTCCAACGCCCACTAACCAAAGGTTCTAGGTACGTTGCTTGCAGTTCCGGCGATCCATGACCGTACAGCGCGCTAATCGCACCGTGACTCAGACCAGCATACATGCCCCATGATAGGTTAGAAGAACACACCATCTCGTCAAGGATCGATTTGAGGACATGCGGCAACCCCTGCCCACCAAACTCAGGAGGGGCATCTAAACGTGTCCATCCCGCGTCGCAAAACTGTCGATATGCTTCACGAAATCCCTGTGGTGTCCTCACGTCACGGGACCCGGGATCATAAGTACAGCCCTGCGTGTCGCCTACTTTATTCAGCGGCTGGAGGACTTCAGCAGCAAATTTCCCCATCTCCTCCAGGATGGCCATGAGCACATCGCCAGACGCCTCAGTGTAGCGGTCTAGGCGCTGCAGCTCTTGCGCGTTCAACACATCAAACAGGAGAAACTTCAAATCGTCTTCAGGCGCTAGATATCGCATGACCTTGCCCCGGACGGTTGCGTAACGACCTTCTCAAGCTTCGGAATCCAACTTCCATATACATCGAGATGCCGCTGAAAGCTCGATCGTCGCAGCCTCGATGCCGGCTCGTTTCTTTTCGCTTTCTTTGAATATAGCCACGGTAAATGCTATTCCTCCAAAGACCAAGAGGTGCGCCATCCACACCACACCAAAATAGAATATGGACAGAAAAGAAAGACTAAAAACCATACTCCACATCCAACCCAGCACCTGCATGAAATAGTGTTGCGAGGCGAGATCGAGATATCTTAGGGGATTACGCCGGTTGTCCATCACAGCATCCCAACAATCTACAATGAATGTTTTCACAATGACTGCTCCCATTTACTGTCGTCTCTAGATCCTACGTCAGAAAACGCCTACTGGTTTGCCCAATTATTGTCTAGGGGGTTGCAATTCAGCGCTTTCTTTTACCCCACCAGGCCAATAGCCGCCTTATCGAACACCGTCCCTCGCTCAACGCTTTCTGCGGATTGCGATGTTGCTCCGGAACACCATTCTCTGCATACCACTCTTGCCACTCAAAGGGTGTTAAGGTTTTTGGCACTTGCTGGTTTAAAGCACGTCTCATCGACGCGCCTTGCAAAGAATTATCGATATCCTCCCCCGCGTTCTTTTCTTGTGAGGGTAGATCAGTCGCCTTCTCCTGCATCTCATTACCCCTGAGAACCACCCCGTTTACCCCTACTGCGCCCTGTGTCACGGTTCTCTGCACACAGGCACTGAAGATGGCGGCGCGCCGCTACCAGGCTATCGTGTTTCCTTCCCAATCGTAGAACCCACCAGACGCTTCGGTCCGAAGGTTATCCAGTACTCGCATTAGATAGTCAGCACACTCCGCCGGTGTGTGCACAGTGTTTTTGTAATGAGGTGATATGAATGGGGAAGACAGGGGTGAGCGAACCGTACCAGGATGCAACGCCACTACTGCGGCATTGCGGTGACTCAAACGCCATTCATGAGCGATTGTGCGCAGAAGCATATTGTGGGCCGCCTTGGACGCCCGGTAGCTATACCATCCACCCAGCCGGTTTTCCTCAATACTCCCCACCCTTGCTGATAGAGAGGCGAAGACAGCGGGATCATCATGGCGCAACAAACTGGAAAAATTCTGAGCCAGTACGGGCAGTAACGTCGCATTAATTAGAAATGCTCTCTGAAGATTGTCTGGGTCTACACGGCTCAACTTTTTTTCAGGCTGCTGTCGGGCGCTATGTAGCATACCCACCGAGTTCACTAATAGGTGCACCCGCTTTACTGACGCATACACACCTCTCATAGCTTCGCTAACAGAGTGCGGTCGCTCCGCATCAAACTTCACATAGCTCACCCGCGGATCTGAGCTATCCCGCTCGTCACTCCGTTGCAGCATGACGACCTTACCAAGGTTGTCAAGAAGTAAAAAACGGCGCATCAACGCCGTTCCGATCGCGCCCCTACCGACTATTACAGCCGATAGCTCTTTGTTTTGAAAGACGCTCCCGCCCACTACTGTTTAAGCGCTGCCACAAACGCCGCGATGTGCTTCATATCGTCGTCACTGAGCGCCTCCGCCTGACTCCACATCAATGCACTTTGGGCACCTCTTGTGTCACCATTCTTATATTGCACGAGTTTGTCGTAAATCTCGGCACTCGACTGTCCCGCTAACGCAGGACCGATTCCTCCCTCCCCATTCGCGCCGTGGCACGCAATGCACCCCGTATATGCAGCCTTTCCCAACTCCTCTGGAGAGGCTTCGGCCTGCGCTTGAGCCTTAGCTTTCATGACCCCCACAACCCCTCCTGTACTGGCCTGCCACTCGGTATAACATTCACCCACACAGGCATGAATTCCATCTTTCTGAAAACTATTGTGTTCCATAGCCCACAGGGGCAGACCAATAGCAAAGCAAAAAAAGACCACAATATGAGCGTTATCTTTCCACATCGAACCCCTCTCTCCCTACAACTTTCTCTCATCGTCATTGGCCTTCACAAGGGTCACCAAGATCGATTGTTTCACTGCGCTGCTCTCTGTTCGCCACCTGCCAATACCCGCTTAATGCCCTGTTGCACGTTCACGGCCCTCGATCGCACCGACGCCTTACTACCTTCACGCTAACCACCGTGGCGGCCAGCCCTCCCCTTTTTGTTCTTCGTACACCCTCCCCTGCACTTTTTACGAAACGATTTTCAAATCCCACTGTAGTACGCATCACCCACGTAATTGGTTTTATGCCTTGCCGTGAGGGGTGCACGGTCAGAGTAAGGACTATTGCCCGCACACTATGCCAGACCCTAACGGTCGGCTACACTCTATGGACTGGTATTGTGGGACGGGTGGACCCAGCTTATGATGCCGCGGTTGGTCTTCGCAGGGAGACACCGATTCTTATCCCATTATGATGTCAACCGCTCCATTTCAACCTCGGCCCATGCAAGAATCGCAGTCTGTTCATCCTTACTTTTCTTCTGCCAATTTTTTAGTGACAATGCTAAACGAGGGTTCCTTATGAATTCCTCAGCATGGCGATCGAGGAAATGCCAGTAGAGGCTGTTAAAAGGACAGGCATCTTCACCTACTACTTTTGCCGGACTGTAGCGGCAACTCGAGCAGTGGTTACCCTGGCGCTGGATATACTTTCCACTCGCCGCATAGGGCTTGCTAGCCATCAATCCCCCGTCGGCATACAATGCCATTCCCAGAGTGTTGGGCAATTCAACCCACTCGAAGGCGTCGACATAAACGGCTAAATACCAATCACACACCTGTTTCACATCGAGCCCCGATATGAGCGCAAAATTACCGACCACCATCAATCTTTGAATATGATGCGCGTAACCCAGATCAAGGCTTTGCCGCAAGGCCACGTCGATACAGCGCATGTCACTGCTACCAGTCCAAAACCAAGTAGGCAAAGGTCGTTGAGCACCCAACACATTAAGGTCTGCGTAGGACGGACCGGCCAACCAATAGATCCCGCGAACATATTCGCGCCATCCCAGTACCTGTCGTATAAATCCCTCAGCCGCTGCCAACCCGCAACGGTTCTCACGCCACGCACACTCCACCTCGCGACACACTTTAAGCGGATCCAGGAGGCCCACGTTAAGATACATGGAAATCAAAGAGTGGAACAACCAAGGCGATTCCTCTGCCAACGCATCCTGATAGCGACCGAATCGCTTAAGCCCGTTGTCAATGAACCACTGAAGCTGACGCTCTGCTTGGGCTGCTGTCGCCCCGAGATAGAACTGCTTGAGATCGCCAGGATGATCGGGAAATTGTCGCTCCACCAGCTGGAGAACGTCTTGCGTGACGTCATCATGTACCCACTGCACACGAGTAGGGACGGAGTCCTTGTTCCGCCAACCTCCCCGATTTTGGTCATCGTAGTTCCACTTACCACCCTCCGGCTTTCCCTCCGCATCTATAAGAATCTTAAACGTGCTTCGCATCGACCGATAGAAATGCTCCATACGCAATTGCTTGCGTCCACTGGTCCAGGCGGTAAAGTGGGCATGCGAGGCTAGGAAGCGATCGTCTTCAACGATCTCTACAGGTACAGAAAGCTGCCACCCCGATATGTCTCTAACCAGCCGATGCTCGCCCGGCTCACAACATCGCAACCGCGAAAATGCACCTTTCTTGAGCGCACATTCCACTGCCTCTTGTAATGACCGCTTACCATCCTCGAACGCGTAGTAGTCCACTACGAATCCACGCTCAATCAAATCATCGCGCAAATGACGCATGGCGGAAAAAATAAAGGCTATCTTATGACGATTATGGCGCACATAACCTGCTTCTGCCGCTACCTCCGCCATAACTATGACATCCACGCCCGGCAGTGCTTCCCTCAACGCTCCTTTCTTGGGATCGAGCTGGTCGCCGAGCACTAATACCAGGTGAGCTGCGCGCATGCCCTGCTGTCCTCTACACTGTCTTTTGTCTACAGCGCGTTCGGTCTATCGGCGCCTGGTGCCGCGCCGGCTGCTGACTCTCCAAGTGGCCTCGCCACCGCTGTCTCGAGACCTTCTTTCGCTATAGTCCTCCAAAGCTTGCCCTCACAGGCCGTATACAGACGGCAGTCCTTCCTACACCCCCGGCAGGGCAGTCTGAGGCCATAACGATCCCCCTGGTTACCCATCACGCTCGTCTCTCCGATAAATAACTTATCTCACCACGGCACCCGTCTTACGTCTCCGTGTTCTTTTGGACACCACCACGTTACCTAGCCCCGTGTCACACGCGCTGTCTTATTGCAGTTTCCACGCACCTCTACCCTGCAGGGTCTGTATGGCTTATGCCTTTCCGCACGTTTCTGCAACTGCCCCTATGCTGATTCACAGTCAGCGGATGTCCGTGTCCTTGCAGTAGTGTCAATATCCAAGACGAACCACAAGTAACAACGTGAAAACACACCATTGAGAATCAACATCACTGCTATAACGGCGATGAACACTTCCATACCGTTAATATCAGGGCGGGAAAGCAACCATATGCCCAGTGCCAGACCAAATAGCAGGCGCACCAACCGCTCTGCGTTACCTAAATTCCGCTCAATCATTTGCCTCACCTCACATCGCTCTACCGTATTCTCACATACGCCGTGATAACCCTTTCGGATTTGAGCCGTTTCACATTGTGAGGAGGTCGAGGAGCAAAGGGGCTGGCCCTCAGGCTATCTGTCCTCTGCACGGTCAAGAACCACGAACACCATGCCGTGCTTAGCGCAGGTTGAAAGCATTGCCACGAGCGCAGACAACCCCCTTTTATAGGATCGCTGCCCTACAGCTACTTCTCCATCAATAACCACAATAGCGTCTGCCTTGCGGGCCTTACCGCCAACGAAATACCGCGCACGTGGTTGTTTTATCAGGTTCTTAACCCAATATGCTCTGTCACCACGCACCGTACTCACGATCCGATAACAACCCAAGCGCACACTCATCAAAGGCGTACGCCTCCTTTTACCTGTTTTGAAACCAGTCGATTCCAGCACGATCAGCCCGCCAGGCAGGCTTACCGGCGATGCCCACCCGCTACGAACCGCCGGCTCTACCACTGCATTCAGGCGACGAAAAAACCTTTGTTCGAAATCGGGGGCTACCCACTGAGGAAGCATACGGCCCTACACAAAATAGTCGGTGTTTTCTGCACCCAACATGGTGGCACCGAGATTGCGAGCAAAGCCTGTCGGATTATTTGCGACGTGTGCGCGAGCCGTATGGATATCCAGAAAACGCTGCTGTATATCACTACCGAGGAAAACCGACGACCCTCCTGCAGAGGAAAACAAGGAATCCACGACTTCGATGGATTTGTCAATTACCAGCGAGGCCTGATACCGATAGAGGACACGCTGATCAATACTAATTTTCTTGTTGGCGCGCAGTGTATCCATCATGGCATCAAAGTTGGACAGCATAATACTTGTCATCTCTTCTACTACATTGCGCGCTTGCGCCATGCGCATTTGGGTGCCCGTATCCTGTGCCAGCTTAGTGACATCACCGCTGGCTTTGCCCTTAACCAAAACACTATACCGTTCAAGCGCATCGCGCGCGGCGCCGATTGCCGGACTGGAAACCACGCGAATAAATAACTGAGCCCAAGGCAAATGGTACAGGATGCTACTCTCCGCATTCACTCCAGGGTTGGTTCCCTCGAACCCGTCTGACTGCTTGTGCGTTCGATAGTCAGGCACGAAAACCCGTTCCACCACTATGTCATTTGACCCTGTACCCTGCAGACCCATCGAGTGCCATGTATCATCGATGCGATAATCGCTACGCGGCACGAGGAACGTGCGATACGTGCCGTCGGGCAGAATACCGCCCAGCAAGGCCCATGAACAATGATCGCATCCACTACTCCATCCCCACCGACCGCTGAATTGGAAGCCCCCCTCTACTGGCTCGACTTTACCCATCGGAGCATAGGATGAGGATACTCGGGTATGGATGTCATCACCCCAAACGTCTTCCTGCGCTTGCGGGTCCATCAATGCAATCTGGAAGGCGTGCACGGCGACGATGCCACATGCCCAAGCGGTAGACATACAGGCCTCCGCGATAGCCATCTGCATGCGAAAGAAATATTGAGGATCCAGCTCGGCGCCCCCCCAATGGGCCGGCTGCAGTGCCAGAAAAAACCCCGCCTCTTGCAGTGCCCGAATATTTTCCAGTGGAACTCTGCGCTCTTTGCGGGCCCGCTCTGCATTCTCGCGCAACATTGGCTGCAGCGACTGCACTCTGCACAGCATGTTATGTCCCATCTCCTCGTTATTGTGCAATGCTCCTTCCACCGCCATGTTCATTGACTATCCTCCTTGCCATTCCACTCAATCCGGGCTCACGTCCACCATGACGTTTATGCTATTTCTTCAGCTTTCCCGCCATTGCACTCGTACTTCCCGAGTAATCGTTACGCAGCCTCACTACGTTTGGACCAGTCATTGCGTCCCCGGGCCGACCAAAAAAATCATTAGCATCTGCCTTTAGCACGCCACAGCGCGCCACGTACCCATAAAGTGTGTATTGATATTTCGGCAAGTGGCGACGGCGCTTCAATCAAATCCAACGCCACCCCCCCTTCGAAGAGCAGCCCACTAAAAGCTGCTTGAGCCCAATGGACTTCTCTGTCCTGGGCTGCGAGGCGTTGGGCCGAGGTTATCAGGATTCATGCGGGATCCCATAAGGCGCCACCCTCAAAATCGTTGCGCATCGTGTTGCCATAGCGCTCCATACTTGCCGACATGCTGGCCACAAACCTGGGCCTCCGAGACCAGGTTCTGTTCGCAACATAGACACTTGACCCGTTTTCGCAAGCGCCTTCGCCAGCTGTAGTCAATCCCTAGGTCCACACCGGGCCTGAGTGGACTTATACCGCATCATGTCCAGTCTGATAGGCATCAAAATGCTTTGCCGCTATGATAGTTAAAAAAGCTACCTGCGAACTCACGGGTTTAAATCGCAATGAAACTGCTCCTGCACATAGGGACTGATAAAACCGGCAGCACCGCGATTCAAAAACATCTATACGCCAACCGACGGTGGTTTCTCAAGCATGGGGTCTATATCCCTGTTACCGGGCTCGGCAAAGATAACGGTCACGGTGAACTGCTGGAGACCATGTCGCCAGAGGCGATGTCGCACGTACAAGCCGAGCTATTGCAAGCACGCCAGGACGGCTATACCCGTGCAGTCCTCTCCTGGGAAGGCATGAGTTTCATGAAGCCCACCCAAATTTTGCAGCTGGGACTCTCACTAAATTCACTGAATCTCTGGCTGCTGATCTACCTGCGCGAGCAAGCAGACATTACACAGACAAGCTACCTACAGGAAGTCAAGACTGGCGCTAGCCCCTTCAGCATTGACGACTTCCAGGGCGTTCCCCGCTCGACTTCTGCTCTTCGAGCACTGTTATTTTGTTATTCACCGCGTCGCAATTACGCACGCCTCCTGCGCAAGTGGATGCGTATCATCCCCCAAGGAAATGCGATCGTTCGAGAATATCGCCGGGACGTGTTGATCGATGGCAGTATCATCGACGATTTTCTGTCACAGATCGGCGTGCACGCTGATCGCGACTTCCTGCGCAGGGAGCAGGAAGCAAATATCAGTCTCGATGTCGAGAGCGCCATTATCATGAACGAACGTGATAATGCCTCCAGCACAAGCTTACCGCGCAAAGCAGACAGCTTCACACTACTTTCAATCATCGACTCTACGGGTTTTGGCTCGCGCTATTTTCTATCCCCTTCGCGCGTCGCATCTATCCGACGATACTACAAACGAACTAACCGTTTGGTGGGCGATGTTATTGGATCGCCTATCCCAGATCTTTTCGCAAATCCACGTCCTTGTGCTCGCGATTATACCGAGAAACAGATAAAGAATCGCACCGATTTCAAACGACAGCGACTAGCGTCGCTGCAGGCCGTACCGATGCTATTCACAACGAGAATTCCCCACGACTCTCCAAGTAAAAATATCTTATCTGCCGGTTGGTCTACTATGCAAGAGTGGGGGGCGTGGAGCGAAGGGGCCGACTCCGAAATTCGCTTCAGAGCGCCGTTCTGGATGATCAGCCACGAAAAAGCACACGTGATCATTTTTCTGAAAGGGCGCTACCAGGGAAGGAATACGCGTTCGGAAATCTCGGTGAATGGCTTGAACTACGGCTGGCTGGACCTGCGTCGCTTTGTGAGGACCATCACCCTACCCGTTTCGGCAATGCAGCGTAACCAGACAGTGGTGGTTAAGATAGCACACGAGTTTGCGGAGGAACAATCAAGTCCCCCCAACACCACCATGAGCCCACCTACCGCCTTTGGAATAGAGAAGTTCGGGATCCAGTTCTCCAACCCAGAATGAAGCCATTGCATCAGACCATGAGAGTGTTTAGTCTTTGGACTGCAGCGCATACACGCGCCCACGTGGCACCTTCTTATGACAGCTTTGGTACAATTTTTAAAAAGAATCTATCACGCGCTGCCTGAACCTCCATCGAGCTACTTCGCTTTCAAAAATGCGTCAGTCAACCCCTATGAACTGCTACCACCAAATGCGACTATATTTGATATAGGGTCCAAGAATGCTCGCGGAGACTATTCCTTTGGACTGCCACCCAAGGACGCAGAGGTCATCTGCGTCGATATAGAAGATGGTCCGGGCGTAGATCTAATAGCCGACGCCCATGATATGGTCGATGTAGCGGACAACAGTGTCGATTGCGTCGTTACTATCAGCACACTCGAACACGTGCGGCATCCTACCAAAGTGGTCTCGGAGATCCACCGGATTTTAAAGCCAGGCGGCATTGTCTATATCAACGTGCCCTTCATGTTTCCGTTCCACGCCGACCCGGACGATTACTACCGCTTTTCAAGCCGCGGTATCGAAATTCTCTGCGAGGACTTTGAAAAATTAGACAGCGGTTTCGATCGTGGGCCAGCGTCGAGCATACACCATCTGCTGGTACATTTTTTCGCAATCCTATTCTCGTTCAACAGCAAAACGCTTTATGGGATAAACGTTGACCTGTTCAAGTGGCTACTTTTCTGGGTCAAGTACCTCGATATCCTGATTGCGCGATTCAAGGTCTCCTATGTTATTCACACCGGCAGCTACTTCGTAGGACGCAAACGCACAGATTTTTGATTACAGCAGCGCTGTCCGAGTATTTAACTCATTCTAATAGTTGATCATATTCGCCTAGAATAGTGTCCACCCGCTTACTCCATTGATTATTCTCGGCATACCGGATGAGACTGGCGGCACTCCAGCGCTTGTCCAGCGCCAGGGTTATCGTCTCTAGCAACTGCGCCCTATCGCCAAACTCTACGATCATACCCAAATCCTCAGAACAAATGACCTCCGAGTTACCACCAACATCGGTCGCAACCACTGGGGTACCGCAGGCCATCGCTTCGAGTATGACATTCGCCCAACCCTCATTACTCGATGCGAGGACAAATACATCAGCGGCTGATAGAGGCAGGCTGAGCTGATCGGGCGTCATGGCACCTAGAAACCGCACGTTATGCTCCACACCCAATTGCTTCACCAGCTCGCGTATTTGCATTTCGTAGTTTCCCTCGGAGCTGGCTCCGCCAACCACCAGATACACTAGATCTGGGAATTTTTGCAGCAAATCTGGCAGGCAATCGATCACCCGATGAAACCCCTTGCGCTCTACCAGGCCACCTACGGTCACCAGCACACGGGCATTGGCCTTCAGGTCGAGTTGCTGCCTGACCTCTGCTTTGTTCAGTGGCCGGAATAGTTGCGTGTCAATGCCATTGCCAATGACCGCAGTCTTGGCTTCATCAAGCCCAAGCGAAAGTGCGTGTCTGCGCAAGGAGTCCGACACTGCGAACACCCGATCCGCCTGGCGCCAGGCGGTTTGCAACAAGCGTTTGCGCCGGACCTTACGACTGTGAGGCACTTCAGTACCTCGCAGAGTAATTGTGCACTTCACTCCCAATCTCCGCGCAAGCCAGGTCGCCGCCAATCCATCCGGATAGGTAAAATGACTATCGATGATATCTACTTGTTCCTCTTTCACGAGCCGTCTTACCAGACGCAGGCAGCACAGGTACATCAACAATCCATCAAGGTTTCTAAATAGCCCGGGGAAGGCAAGAAACCGTGGAAAGTAGACCGTAATACCCTGCTGCCTCTCCATCCTGGGTGGCTGCGGGCGATAATCTTTTTTGAACAACCGGATCAGCCGCTGACCGGGAAAGCAGGGCACAGGAGACACCACCACCACATTGACATGCTGCGCAACCCTGAACATGCGCTCCCGGATAAACAGTCCACCATGGGGACCGGCAGTGCTGGGAAAAAGGGAACTGAACACCAGAATATTATGTTTCATCACGACCCTGTGACGTCGTCAGCCACCCCAACCCTTTAGCGGAGTAGACCATCCCGCAGGCAGTGGCTGAATGGCATGACACGCATTGGAGACTTCAGGCAGGTTGCAGGTCTTCCTGACGACGCCCCCGGGATACGCGGCGCTCACGCTGGTGCCAGACATCCCGCGCACTGGCGTCATCAGCTAACCGCAAACGGCGATCTCTAGCACCGCTGCGACGATCGGCATGGTGAAGATAGCGACACTGGCAGTCCTCGACTGCACACGCCTCTAACGGCAGACCAGGTGCCTCATCACTCAAGAATCGCTGAACTTTCAGCGACCCCACAGCCGCACAATGGCCATCCGCCGTGAGTATGGACACCGCGTGAAAGGGATTGCCATCCGCGAAGCCCGTACGGCGTTCCCTGCCAGCGCGCGCCCCGCCCTGTTGAGTACCTGCGTAGAGCAGGCGGAAAAGCACCAACAACCCCAGCACTGATGCCAGTATGAGGATCGCAATCTGCATACCCGTCTCCACTCCACCGAAACACCCGGTCACCCCGAGCCAGTCCGCGCCAGACACTGCACAAGCGAATCAATACAACCCCTGAGCGGCATGGTATCAGACGCATGGCTGAACTCAAAACCGGCTAGAGGCCCAGGCACCGTTGCGCGATGCGGCACTTAGCAAACCATGTTATAACTTATAATTATTTTTTATATTTAAATAATTCTAATTTGTAATATCTATAATCGGTTGCTAGCATCGACCTATTGAGGGCAACGTATCGCCCGCAATGCCAACTTGAATCCATTGTCGATCATGAGGACTGTGGGCCTGGCATGAAGTTATTCGATCTCACCTTCAATGGCGGCGTCTTGCCAGATTACGATCCCGGTCAGGTCAGAGCGGATTTCGCCCGACTGTTCTGCATCGATAACGGCACACTACTGGAGAAAATCTTCTCCGGGCAAACGGTTATCCTCGGCCACAACCTCGACCGCAAAACCGCGGCAAACTACTTTCGCAAAATCACACTCCTGGGCGGCCAGCCGCGCATCGTCAACACGCCCAAGCATCGCGCTGTGCGCGGCGATGAGATTCTCGTCCTGAATACCCAACTGCAGGGACAGGCTGAGCCACAAAGTGCAGCCAAGCTCGAACCAGACACTGACTCATCGCTATCAAAAAAGACACTCAAAACGCCGGCCAAAACCGCAAAAATAATGGCCACGCGAGCGCAAGAAGACGGGCAAACGAGTAACCGACTGCAGGCAGTGCAACAGGCCAAACGCCATGCCGCGAATGCAGAGGCCAGGCTAACACGACAGAAAGATCAGCATGATCGCATTGCACAGGAGGAGATCGACAAGATCAATCATCGTTGGAAAAATCTGCTAGCCATGTTCCAGCACGAGATCTCCGTCGTCATGACAGCAGCACAGACGCAATCGCAAGCACTGTCTGCGAGGCTGGAACATCTCGCTGAAGAGCAGGCTGCCTGCAAGGACCAAGCATTACGCGACGTATCCCACCTGGAAGACCTGATCGAGCAGAAAACAAACGAAGATGCAGAATTAATCGATATGCTTGAACAGCGCCTGGTATCGACCCGTGAGTCTTCCCTGGAAACAGTCCGGCAACTTGAGCAGCAGCTTGAAGATGCACAACTATGCGCACAAGAGAAAATTGCTGATATGGAAAAACAGTTACAGGAAGCAAGAAGCCGATCTCAGGCAGACCTGTCGGTCTTGCAAGAGCGAAAAAAGGAGGCTTTGTGCAGCAGAGATGGGGAGATTGAAGAACTTAAACAGCAGGCAGAGGCAGCAAGACGCCAATCGGCCAACGCATGCGCTGCCCTGCATCAACAACAGCAGACTCTGCGCGCACGTCAAGACGAGGAAGAGAAAAAACTCCAAACAATGAAACAGGACATTGAAGTCCGACGGTCGCAAGGAGTTGCCAACGTAACAAAGGAACTGAAGCACGTCATGGAACAAACCCGCGAGATTCTTAAAGCAACGGAAGCAACACCCCCGGATACCGGCGTCAAGCAACACCGCGACTGGCCCGCAGACAATTCAGCTGCTGCGGACTCCTCCACGGCTGAAGTCATCCGCTAGGGGCGGAGGTCCTCGAATAGCGCCAATTCCACCATCGCGCAGAGCGTATGGCCAATGAGTATGTGTGCTTCTTGAATCCTTGGTGTCTCTGTACTGGGGACACAGAGGCATTGATCACACAAATCACGCATGTTGCCACCGCCTCCACCAGTCAGTCCGAAAGTAGCAATACCTTTAAGTTTTGCCGCCTCCAACGCTCGTACGATATTCTGGCTATTGCCGGAGGTTGATATCCCCAGAAATACGTCCCCCGCTACACCATTCGCTTCTACTTGCCGTCGAAAAAGTTGTTCATATCCGTAGTCGTTCCCCACCGCAGTAAGAATAGAGGTATCGGTCGTGAGCGCCAGGGCCGGCAATCCAGGCCGGTCAAAGTTAAACCGACTCACAAACTCAGCCGCGATATGCTGCGCATCAGCAGCACTGCCACCATTGCCAGCCACTAACAGCTTATTCCCCGCGCGATAGCAATCGATAAGCAGGTGGCCCATATGCGTAACCTGCTTCATGAAAACACTGTCGTCGAGAAGCCTCGACTTGACGGCGAGAGATGCTTCAAACTCTCCAACCACGTAAGTCAGGTCGGGACGGTCCATGCGGATGCTCCATGGGGCTCAAAACGAAAGGAAACGACATTCCCATCCAGTTCATCCAGCGCCTTGATCAACTGGACTCGATCTGTGGGATCCACAATGAACACGATATAACCCCCACCACCGGCGCCAGACACTTTACCGGCCCAAGCGCCGGCAGCTTGAGCATTGGACATAATATCCTCAATTTCTGGGTTGCTGATCTGATCCGCTAATTGTCGCTTAGCTTCCCAACTGCGCCCGAGAATTTCACCAAACCGGCGAATATTACCGCGAAGCAGCGCCTCCTTCATCAAACCGGCATCCTGCTTCATCTGATGCACAGCCTGCACCGATTTGCCACCACCGGACTTGTAGCTCTCGATCTGTTGCGCGATGATTTTGTCTGAAGAACGGGACACCCCGGTGTAATAAAGCACCGTTGAGGCTTCCAACTCACTGAGTATCCATTGTTTTATTCGCAGCGGATTGACAGTAACCCGGTTCTGCTCGTGAAACTCCATAAAATTTACGCCGCCAAAGGTGGCCGCATATTGATCCTGCGCACCACCACGTAGGCCAATATCCTGTCGCTCAATCTCAAAAGCCAGATGCGCCAGGTCGTACTCACCCAGCGGCAGATGCAACCATTCAGCAAAAGCAGTCAATATGGCGACAACCATGGTTGAAGACGAACCTAGCCCAGAGCCCGCGGGAGCATCGGAGTAAGTCGTGACTTTGATAGCGATAGGCTCTCCGTTATTAAAGTTCCGTACCACTCGGTTATACACGCCTTTGTGTAAGTCTAGCAGGCCATCATACGGATAAAATTCCGCACATCGGGCACTGAAGACCTCTCCCCTGTCCCTAGCAGTAAACGTTACCGTATCATCATCGCAGGGCTCGATTGTACAGAAGGAACTGAGACTAATTGATGCATTCAGCACAGCACCTCCGTAAAGATCACAGTAGGGCGCAACGTCACTACCGCCACCTGCAAGGCCCAGTCTCAAAGGTGCTTTTGATCGGATCAGCATACAATACGCCCTCGGTTAACGAGGCGCTGGTAGACGGGTTTCAGTTTGGCCACGCTTTTCACCCAATTGCGCTCTTCTTCCACAAATAGACGTCCTGCGTCGCGCATGGCAGGCCATTGCTCTTCGCGCTCCAGCAAGTCCAACAACGTTGTCACCAAGCTCTCGACTGAGTCAGCTGCGAACAAGGTGCCAGTAACGCCGTCTCTAACCAGCTCTTTATGGCCCCCCACATCTGATGCGATAAATATGCTTTTTTGGGCCATCGCTTCCAAGGGCTTCAGCGGTGTTACCAATTCGGTCAAGCGCATGGATTTCCTCGGATAGACAAGAACATCCGCAAGGGAGTAATAGCTCTCCACCTCCTCATAGGGAACCCGCCCTGTCATAATGACTTCATCCTGCAGGCCCAGCGACTTAACTTGAGATTGTATGGCCTCGGCAACCTGGCCGCCACCCACAAGTAATAACCGAATATCAGGACGACACGATAATAGCTCCGGCATGGCCGCCACCAGCAAGTCCAACCCTTCGTAATCATAGAACGAGCCGATAAACGCAATTACCTTCTTCCCCTCGAGGGCAAAGTGACGTTCCAGTCGATGGTCACGTTCGCCCACGGGCTGGAACCGCGTCGCGTCCACCGCATTGGGAACAATAGTAATCTTCGAGCACTCGAGGCCGCGGCTTATCAGGTCTTGCCGGATGCCCTCACATATACAGGTCACTTCGTTCGCGCGCTTCAGCACCCAAGTCTCCATGGCCCTACCCAATTGGTAGCGAGCACCGCCTTCACTGCTGGTGCCATGACTAACCGCCGCATCCTCCCAAAAGCCTCTGACTTCGTAGATCACCGGAATACCCAGCGCCCGGCCTGCTCTGATAGCCGCCACACCATTCAGTGCTGGCGAGTGGGCGTGAATCACATCAGGTCGTTCTATTTTCGCCACGTCGATAAGTCTCGCTGTCAATGCCCGGATCACCGCCAACTGGCCGAACAGAGGCAATTGTGCGAGCACGCCTACCACCCCACAAGTACGATAGAAGATCAGACTGCCAACATGCTCAATCTCCGGCACGCTCTTGCCCGGATTGTGCTTTGGACTGGTCAATTGACTGGTTTTCCAACCGAGTGCCTGTTGTTCGTGCAGGATAGCTCTAGTGCGGAAGGTATAGCCGCTCTGTAGAGGTACAGAGTGATCCAAAATATGCAGCACATGCATTATGCTGCTGCCCCCTCACTGAGCAAAAAACTTTCCATACGCCTCAGGTTGGTATCCCAGTTGTAGTGTTCGAGTACACAATCTCGGCCGGCGCGATTCACTTGCCTCGGTAAAGCCAGCACAGCCTGAGCCGCTTGCAGCATCTCCTCTGCGCTATTAGTAACATCCATCATGACATCGGGGTACTCTATAATCCCAGCGAGCGCCTCCTGTGTTGCGATGAGAGGCAAGTTCATCGCCATGGCTTCCAGTGCCTTATTCTGAATGCCTCGTGCCAATTGCAATGGCAGACACGCAGCCCGCGCATGTGCCAGATAGGGCCTGACATCCGGCACACCACCCGTCACCATCACACCCGACAGATCTCCCAGGCGCTGCACCTCCGGAGTCGGTTTCATACCAACAATACAAAAGAGTAACTCAGGCTCGCATCGTCTCAGTGGAACCAGAACGTTTTCACAAAACCATTTGGCAGCCTCTACATTTGGCCAGTAATCCATCGCACCTGTGAACACCAGCACCTTCTTATCGGGCGGATACGGGTTGTTGTACCTTATTTCTGGATTAAAATACTGACTGTCCACACCCTGGGTTCTGAAATGCACTTTGTCCGCGCTCTCTGGAGCGAGCTGCTTGAAAAGATCCGCTTCCTGGGCAGAGACAAACAGACTGACCCGCGTGGCAGCTGCCATCGCCCGCTCGTAGGCAAGAAGTTTTCGTGCCTCACGGCGGTAAAGCCACGACAACGGCCAGTGCTTCGACTCAGCGTAACTGCGCCACTTTTCACTATCCACATCCTCAGCGTCAAAAACAACAGGCACTTCGGCTGGCAAGCACTCCTTGACAAAACGGCCCATGACACCACTAAAAACCAGCACAGCGTCTGGGCACTCGCGCGCGATACTCGCATGCACCCAGCCCTGCAGCTCCGTACTATCATAGTAAGTCAGACTCAGCGCCTGACCCGTCAGCACACCGTATAGACCCCCCGTGAGGCGCCTGCGCTGAGGTAGCTCAACAATACAACTGTCTTCACATTGCTCACGTACTCGTTCCACATATTGCCAATCGTCTGGATCGTCTACAAAGGTGCCGAGGTGAACCCGCCATCGCTCGGAAAAATATTTGAGCATATTGTTGGAAGAAATCTTGTCGCCCTTGTTAGGAGGGAAAGGCAGCCTATGAACGAGGTAGAGCAGTTTTTTCATTATGATTCTTTAGTGGATCCGACGGTGCCGTAAGCGCACCCTTGCCCAGTCACCGGAGCGCAGCTATATTGCTCACAGATATTAAAGGTCAAACCGATTCAGATAAAGCACACTAGCGGCAAATTTAATGGGAAATGTGAAACAAGCCGCCATTCTAATTGGGGGCAAGGGAACCCGCCTAGGCCATGCAGTCCGCTCAACGCCCAAGCCATTACTGGAGGTTTGTGGGCGCCCATTCGTCGAGCACGTCATTCTGAATCTCCGTCGTTTCGGCTTCGAATCTTTTGTTTTGCTTGCGGGATACCAGTCTCAAATTGTTGAAGAGCTCTATCACGCGAAATCCGACTTCATTAGGGAGTTGGGTTGCTCGCTGGAGGTAGTGGCAGAACCGTCACCAATGGGCACTGGCGGGGCGCTATACTGCGCTCGGAACTATCTGCAAGAAGAATTCCTACTGCTCAACGGCGACTCTATCTTTGACTTCAACTATCTCGATCTCAGCCAATGCGTGCAACCGGCAGAACCGACGGATTGGCTGGGTCGCGTGGCACTGTTACCTGTTGAAAACGCATCCAGGTATGGCTTTGTCAAGCTGAATGGCGCCCACATCACTGGTTTTCACGAAAAGCCACAAGAGCCCGAGTCAGGGCTGATTAGCAGCGGTGTCTATTGGTTGCGTCGAGGAGTATTAGACTTCATCGACGAAACGCCCTGCTCTCTGGAAACCCACGTATTTCCGCGCCTAGTCGCCGCCGGTAAATTGATAGGGCGTGAATATCACGGCTTTTTTATAGATATCGGCATACCCGACGATCTGCAGCGAGCCCGCGAACAGCTGATGGATTCCCTGCGTAAACCTGCTGCCTTTTTGGATAGAGACGGCACACTCAATCACGATGCAGGGTATACCTATCGCATCGAGGAATTTCAGTGGGTCGACGGAGCCAGAGACGCCATTAAGCGTCTTAACGACGCCGGTTACCTTGTTTTTATCGTGACCAACCAAGCAGGCATTGCACGGGGATACTATGATGCTGCTGCAGTGAATAAATTGCACCGGTGGGTACAGCAGCAGCTGGCTGAGCTAGGCGCCCACGTCGACGATATCCGCTTCTGCCCTCATCATCCCGATGGCAACGTCCCCGCGCTATCCATTGTTTGCGACTGCCGCAAACCGCAGGCCGGCATGTTGGAGAGTCTTAAACGGCAGTGGAACCCCGATACCGCGCGCAGTTTCATGCTCGGTGACTCCGACAAAGACGTCGCAGCCGGATCGGCGGCAGGCATACTATCTCGAAAAGTTCCCACCGGCAAGATCGCGTCAGAGATCGAGAAAATCCTCGCAGAGTCAGGTTGATGTCTCTGGCGGAGACAGAACAGAATCGGCATGTCTCAATGCAGCCTTCGACCGAATGCAGGCTTCGATCCACAAACGTCAGACAACATCGTCTCAATCATAAGGTCCCCCAACTCCATCCTATAGTGAGACGGCTCCCAAAACCAACGCAGGGGGCCGGAACGTGAATCGGCAGACGGCACCACCTCGCGGATATACGGTGAGTCTCCTGAGAATGCCCAGAGGGTGATAAGGCCAGGCGGATAAGACTTCACCAACGCTGTCACTTCACCAAGCCACTCCTCATTGAGTGACATGTAGTCTCGATCAGTCAGTAAATCCCAGTAGATCTTGTGAAAGGGATTGACAAACAGAAAAATACGCAATTTCCGTTCGACAGCCAAATCCAGGAAGAGTTGCAGGTCACCAAACGCCGGATCCAAGCGTCCAGCGTCATCACGCAAAAACCAACGTGCAGCAAAGTGATCCCGCAAGTCATTCATTTTTTGATCGAAAAGAGCTCGTGGACCCTCAACACGCACAGATTCCGCAAAATCTCTGGCGGTATTAAAACCAGCATCGTCTCTATCAGGACTAGTTCGGCTTTGAAATACCAGCGTTCTTACTGAAGAAACAAGCGAGTCGAGTGAGAAAAGTGCCTGAAAATAATCCACAGCACGCTCCCACGCATAGCTGGGATTTTTGCGGCCAGCCGCATCATATTGAAATCCATCCTCGCGAACATCCAATAGCGATGCGTTGTCGAATCGCGCATGCCGGCGCGTAAAGATGAAGTCTGTAAAGTCGAGACTGAGGAACACGGTATCAATGGGTTGCTGGTAAATCACATTTAGGCCATACGCGAGCTGCTGCCGAACCGAAGCGCCTGGAATACCAAGGTTATATACGGTCATTCCCGCTTTGCGAAAACACTTGTTTGCCGGATTCAGACCCATTTCCACGCGCGAGTTACCAAGAATAAGCACATCATGCTGAGTAGTAAGGGGGCTATACTTTTTCATCAGACGCACACGATCATTGATATCAACCTTGTATTCATTGACTCCGCTGATACGCGGCATACCCGTAATCGCATAGGGATCTACTGCATAATTTATCCCCATTACGGCGAACACAACCAGCAAGCCATACGATATTGTGCGGAACAGGTAGGCCTTGGCAGTCATTTCGAAGTGCCCTAGAACTGGAAGTAAAGAAACTCTGAAACCTGTTGCAGTGTCAGCACACCGGCTACGCCGGCCACCGCAATCGCGAGCGCCCATCGATTATTATAATCCCACCTTATTGTCTGGGATGATCGGATGTCAGTAAATACTTTATCATTCTCGTACAACACTGGATCGTATTTGCTAAATAGCTGAGCCATATTTGGCATCAGAAGCGCAATCGGGGCTGTAAAAACGATCCACAGTGCGTTTGTGACCAGCACCGCACCCCCGCCAAAAGCCGGCACCACGCCAGTCGCTGTCAAAATATCGCTAAGCGGTCCCACTCGCGCCAAGATTCCCGCAGGCACCTCGAACCCAGAAAAACCCAACATAGCGAGTACAATATGATTCCCCTGCTCCAGAGTCGGCGCACGAAAATATACCCAGGCAAACACCACGGCCATAAATGTGATTACCCAGGACATCGCATGGTAGAGTACGTGATCCGTATGACCCCAGCCGATTCTATCCACCATGTTACGCCAGGCATGGTTAATCATAAGGTAAGCGCCGTGTAATCCACCCCAAATCACAAATGGCCAGCCAGCGCCATGCCAAAGACCACCGAGCAGCATGGTAATGAAAAGATTGATATAACGTCGATATTTGCCCTTGCGGTTACCACCGAGGCCGAAGTAGAGATAATCACGCAAGAAACGTGATAACGTCATGTGCCAGCGACGCCAGAACTCAATAATGCTGGTCGATTTATAAGGCGAAAAAAAATTGATTGGCAGCCGAATACCAAATACCCTCGCCGCGCCGATCGCCATATCTGAATAACCCGAGAAATCGAAGTAAAGTTGGAATGTGTAGGCGAGAGCGCTACCCCAGGCCCGAAAAAAATCCACTGTTTGAGCGCCATGCACTGAATCAAATACCGGGCTAACATAGTCTGACAAGCCATCTGCAATGACAGTTTTTTTGAATAAGCCGACCATAAATATCGAGATACCCACCGCAAAATTCGACCACTTGGGTGTCATACTATCCTCACGCATGAACTGTGGAATAATTTCCTTGTGATGAACTATTGGGCCAGCTATCAATTGAGGGAAGAAGCTCACAAAGAGACAGTAATGCAGGAAGTTATATTCACTGGTCTTGCCGCGGTAAGCATCGACTAAATAAGATATTTGTTGGAAAGTGAAGAAAGATATCGCCAGCGGGAGAAAAATATTACCAATATCCCAGCTCGTATTTAGCACCGCATTTACATTTTCAACAAAAAAGTTGGCGTATTTGAAATAGCCAATAAGGCCTAGGTTGACGCTTACTCCAAAGATGAGAAAACCACGCCTTCTCCTTTGCTTTGTATTGACTAGAAACTGTCCAACGCAAAAATTAAATAGGATAGAAAACAGCAGCAGCAATAAGTAAATCGGCTCCCAGTACGCATAGAAGACGAGTGAGCCAAACACCAGAAAACCCAATGCCGCCTCCAGAGACAGCAGACGCGCACAGACGAAATACCCGAAAACACAGAGCGGGAAAAAAACAAAAATGAATTCGTAGGAATTAAACAGCAATGCCAGACAACCCAGGACACCGGTGCAATCGTAGTCTCACTCTCTCAGATTTCAATCAACGGCACCATCAATACACAAAATTATTATTAACAAGGTCGCGTTTGACTGCGAAAGCCAAGCACACGCTTACCGATAGATTCTCAAATTCTTGTACGCGGCACCAGACCTTAGCGGAATGCCTTCAACCGTTACCACATCCCCGGTAACCACAACGGAACCGCTTAGAACACCTCCATCGAAAGACCAATGTAGTACCTCTCCATCCGCCAATACAAAGTTTTTTGGCCGCCGGGGTGTCACGTCGACCGTAATCTCTATCGGCTGGTCGGGAATATCTTTGCCTATTCCCTCTCGATGCAAGTACCGCAAGGGAAATACTATCTCTTGGGCAGTGTCAACTATGTTGGCATGATCCCAGGTAATGCCCATATTGTAATGGCCCCGCGGAAAACGAGCCTCATCAATCCGGTCTTCGGCAGTAAGCGGATAGTTACCGCTTGAACCAGTTAATGCCGGGTGCGCCCGATCCAGCGTCACGTCCATTTCTACCTGTTCAAATTTCATGAGGTTCGGCAGTCGGACACCTGCTTCCTGAGTGCCGTGGTCCGCCTTTGCCCAGGCAAATGCGCCACCAATCTTGTGCTTTTCCACCAGATTGACAAACTCAAGTTGCGTGCTTCCTGAGAGACCTCGACTGAAAATGTCGTCACTACTAAAGCGGTGGCGATAGTGCATACCTCTGACCACCGGGTTCCTCTCTGCCTGTATGACGAAATCGATGCCATCCCACGCGGCCCGATACCGGTCATTGTCAGGCGCCATGGAGATATACTGTCCAGGGCTTTTTTTTGCCACCTCCCGCGGCAACATAGGACCAATGATGCCCGCCGAATAGGCTATTTGTCCTCGCCATGGCGCCGGAAGAATCATGGTCTGTATCACGGACCCCGCACCGCCCATGGAACTGCCTTCAAGCACAATCCCACGGCGGCTGGTATCAATGTCGTAGCGATCTGTTACGAAACCCAGGACCGCAGCGATACGTCTGCCCGGGTAGGGCTGACCATCAGCACCAAATGTCCACCATTCACGCCAATTCGGATTGTAGGTATCCGCGTCCTGCGTGCGCACCTCAAGATCACCCGCAGGAGCTGGCGCGAACAGCTCAACGAACCCTTTGCCGCCACCCGAGCCATGCATCTGCACCACAATACGCGGGTCAGCCGGCAGCGGGTCCTTGCGCGCGTAGGCCCACTTGAAATCTATGCCATGAGGATCAAAAAACGGATCCTCATCGATATCCAGCGTGCCCGCATAATAGACCCAAGTGCCCCGCGTCGTGGTGGGCTCTTCTGGTGCCACTACCACTTTCGCAGTCTTGCCCTCCGCCGCTGTCACCTGCGGCACCGCCAGCACCACACTAAGACAGAGTTGTCTCCACAAACGGGACAATTTACTTGGATTACCTTGTATCACTGGTGGAAGTACCTGCCAATAGCGTGCGCAAATCCTATTACAAACCTGCGCTACAGCACAACAAATGCTCTGTTTCAGCAAAATTCTAGGGCATAGAACTTGTCCTTCAACAATCTTGCCTCCAGCATTTTCAGGCGCCACAGCCAAAAACTTACGCAAAGCGGGCGCTGGTGGTAGCATTACAGCCTCTTCTCCGGATGGAATAGGTTTGATGAAAACTGGCTCGACCGGCTCTCACATCGATAGACGTGAGGATCCTTCGCTGAAGGGTATTTTGGGGGTCGTTTCTGGTGCTGGCGAGGACAGCCGCACACGCGGTCTTACGGCGTTTACAGCACGCCCGCAAGATGCCCCAGACGCCATCGAGTCAAATGCTGACGGGCATACGCTGCAAACAACGGGTGAAATGCATGCGCTACCCAACGGCGGGGCCGTCGCGACATACGGAAGGCCTCGATTTAGAGACAGCGAGCTTGCCAACCTAGCCGATGAGTCAAACGCAGCTGCAGCGCTTGCCGCCGGCTATGACGAGCACTCTCAAGATATATTTTGCCGCATGTCGGGGGCGTACAGCTGCGCTATCATCGATAGCAGTGAACAGCGGGTGCTGCTTTGCATCGATCGGCTGGGCCAGCACTCTCTATATTTTTCCTCCGTCAACGGCGGACTTATATTCGGTAGCTACGCCGATCGCGTTCTCGCGGGCACTTCCGGCAATGACACCCTGTTTCGGCAGGGTGTCTATAACTATATTTACTTTCACATGGTTCCCTGTCCCGATTGCATCTATCCAAATTTACACAAGCTATCCGCGGCTCACTATCTCGACTACAGTGGCGAGGGATATAGGCTTGTAAACTATTGGCAGCCCTCTTTTAGCGAGGCACTCAATCCACCATCGCTAGATAGGCTTAAAGTCGATTTGAAACGCACCTTGCGATCATCGGTCGAGAGAAGCCTGGGTAGTGCAAAAAATATTGGTTCATTTCTCAGTGGCGGCCTAGACAGCTCCACTGTAACCGGTGTGCTCGCGGAGCTAAGCGGGCGCGAGGCCGAGGCTTTTTCAATAGGATTTTCGGCCGAAGGTTATGATGAAATGGACTATGCGCGGCTTACGGCAAAGCACTTTGGTGTCAAATTAAATGAGTACTATGTGACCCCGGAGGACGTCGTCAATACCCTGCCATTAATCGCCAACAGCTATGATGAACCCTTCGGGAACTCTTCGGCCCTGCCTGCATACTTTTGCGCTAAGATGGCAACCGAGCACGGCATTGATGTTCTTCTGGCTGGCGATGGAGGAGATGAAATATTCGCCGGTAATGAGCGTTACATAAAGCAGCGTGCCTTTTACCCTTATACAAGGGTTCCAAGGGGTCTAAGGCAAGTCCTACTGGAACCTTTAGTCAGCGCACTGCCGACTATCATACCGATGGCATCAAAAGCGCGTAGCTATATAGCGCAGGCAAAAACTCCTCTTCCCGATAGGCTTCAAAGCTATAATTTCCTTCACCGACACCCCGTCGAAGAGATTTTCCAGGCCAATTTCCTGACAGAAATAGATCCCCAGCAGCCACTGGCATTACTCCGCTCCATCTTCGATAGACCGGACACAGCGTCAGAACTCAATCGAATGCTCTACCTAGACTGGCAGATAACGCTAGCCGACAACGACCTGCGTAAAGTCAGTCACATGTGTGCTCTCGCCGGTGTCGATGTGGTGTATCCTATGCTTGATGACGAACTCATAGAACTATCCTGTCGCGTGCCGAGCACACTCAAGATAAAGGGCTCCAACCTGCGCCATTTCTTCAAAATCGCACTGCAAGACTGGCTGCCACACGAAACAATTAATAAGAGCAAGCAGGGATTCGGTCTGCCATTTGGCGTGTGGATGCAAACATACAAGCCGCTGCGAGAATTAGCTTACGACAGCCTTATGCGCCTGAAGAAACGCGAGTTTATTCGCTCAGATTTCATTGAGCAGACAATCAGGATGCACCGCAGCGAGCACGCGGCTTACTACGGCGAACTGGTATGGATCCTAACTGTTTTTGAGCTATGGCTGGATGGCCGTGACGCCAAAAAGAACCAGACTCCCGAGAATAACTCTTAATTAGTGCTGGCTGATCCATTCTATCGTCAGCTGGGCTACCTGTTCTTTCCAAATCGCTTTCGAGAAAGTATGGTCTGCTCCATTCACCGTTAGAGTCTTGATCGACGGGCCTGCAATCAGCTTCGTCCACTCAGGGTTATTAGAAACCAGCGATCTAAATTCAGTCGCCGTCAAGTCCTCTGCACTGAGCACTATCAATACTTCGTGACGAAAAAGGCGTAACCCATCAAACATCTGCTGCACAAAAGGCTGGTCGTAGGCAGCGCTGCGATTCTCTACCAATGCGACACCATCTCTAACCAGTTCCCGAAGTTTAGGAATAATCTTCTTTCTGGCAGCCAGAGTATTACGCCACCTGCTGCTATCCGCGAGGAAAGGACGATAAAAGTAGGAAAGCTTAACGTCAGGCGCATATTCACCCGCGTGAACCCAGGGATTGAGCAACACCATGCCTGAAATTTGGGGATGCCGATAAGCATGAATCATTGCACTGGACGCAGCATCACAGAGACCCCATAAAACGATTCGGCTAACCGAATCAGCCGCCAAGCAAAACGCTTCGACGGCTGCGGTAATATCATCGTGGGTCTGATCAAAGGATCGCGCCTTTCCCTCACTATCACCCCTACCGGCGAAATCAAATCTAAAAGACGGGATTCCCACCTCTCCGAGGCTTCTACCCAATTGCGTGAACTGGCGATGACTGCCTACGCGGTACTGTGGGCCGCCGACGAGAATAATAACACCGATTTCTGCTTCGACATGCGGCAGTGTGGCGACCCCCACAAGACGGTCATCCCCACAATCAAAGATTATGCCTCGCTCCTCGTAACAAGGTTTCATCTCTGCAGCCACTCCGCGGTAGATTCCAACAACTCTCTATTGATACATGCCTCAGCCATCCGCCAGAAGGGCTCCCCAACAATTTTATAAACCTCTACATCTACTCCCTGAAGTCGCCAATTCCTCACCACATTTCCGCTAGCAATGCCAAGGCCGCGATTCTTCATCGCGTTAATGTCAAACCAGGCGACCGGGCACACGGGAGCGAATTCGTTTAAACGGACCCCTGCCATTTCCAGCGCAAGCTGGGAAGATAATTCATAGCCAGCAACCTCCAATGAGCGACCGGCGCGAAGCTCGTTCCACAAAGTACTCCTATCAAAACTCTGACTTTTTTCCATGGCAGACGTAGGTACTGTCCGAAGTCTCAAAAACTGGTCTATCTGCTGCTCTCCATTCAGAGCAGGCTGCCAGAGTACAAGCTTACTAATGTCCATGCGGCTTCGAGCGAGCTCGCTACCCAGCAAAGCACCCATACGCACACCCCAGACGAGAACCCGGGCGTGGTTCATTGATTTCAACCTGTTGATGCCGAATGTCGCGTCTTGCAGCCACAAACTCCAGTTAGCATCAGAAAACTCACCACCACTGTCACCACATCCATACAGGTCAAGCAGAAGCACATTGTAACCGATGGCGGCGAGCTCTCTCGCTTGCGCGGCGACTATGTGACGAGATCTATGCATCTCCTCAGCAAAGGGTGGTAAATACAGGACCGCACCGCGTGGCGTTGCACTGACAGGACGGAGAAGGATAGAAAATAGTTTTCTTCCATTGTGCTCAAGAAAATCAGCACTGATACTGAATTCCTCAGAGTCCATGAACTAGCCGATCTTGGACTCCACGAAACTGGTCAAACTCCCTACGGTAGCAAAAACATCTGCATCAATCTCGTCATCGTCGACCATGATGCCGTATTGCTCTTCGAGACTCGCCAGGATGCCTACGACAGACATAGAATCCATTTCGGGGATGGCTCCCAACACGGGGGTATCCGGGTGAGGCGCTATTGCGCCTGCAGGTACCCCAAGGGTTGACTGCAATATCGCAATGACATCTGACTGAATATCCATAATAGAAACCACTACTGTTGCCGGCGACCGTTTGGGCTGTATTTATCATTTACAGGCCTAGAAAAAACCTCGCTATGCTACCGCCGCATTCAAATGTTCTCAAGACGGAATTGTGACACTGGCGGCAGAAGCCCGGAAGATCTTGCCATTGACCTAGATATCCCCGATAGTGCATCAATGACCCTGTAAGCGGCGATACCTGTTGTCTGATCGATATTCTCCCATTGAAATCGAAAAAATTTTCCTTCCAGATCAGTATCCAGGGGGTCAATTGCTTGAAGCATTTTCTGACTATGAGCGGGTCCATATGCAGTTCGGAGCGGACTGGTTAGCCAACCTGACGTCCCATGCGCTCTCAGAGGACGAGAGCGGTATCATTTTCACCGCCAGGCTCTGTAGCGGAGACGTTTTCGCACTGCCATTGAAACTGAATGCCCGCACTCGGCAGGCACATGCTCTTGGTAATTTTTATACCTCTATGTACTCACCCGTTTTCAAATCCAGCCAACCGGATCGACTCCTAGTCGCCCTCTTGCGCCACTTGGCTTGCAAGGAGCGTTTTACAGGCCTGACGCTGTCACCCCTTGACACAAGCTCTCCTCTATTCGGACAGCTGCAAGCTGCGCTGACCCAGTCAGGCTGGAAAGACATCCATCAATACCCCTGCCACGGCAATTGGACCCTCGAGCTCAACGGCAACTCCTATGCGGATTACCTGAGCACTCGACCCTCCCGGCTGCAAAACACGATTATCCGAAGAACGCGGCAGTTCCTTAAAGATGGCCGGGGCCGCCTGGATCTTATCGAGGAGAGCGCCGCGCTGGAACAATCCATTGCGACATTTACCACTATTTATAAGCAGAGCTGGAAGCAGGAGGAACCATACCCCGAATTCATACCTGAACTGCTGCGCCTCGCGGCGCGGCGCGGCTGGCTCCGGTTAGGTCTGGCGCACTACGATGGCGCTCCCATAGCAGGCCAAGTATGGTTTGTATCGGAGCATACCGCCTATATTTTTAAGCTTGCTCATGGAGAAGCCTTTACTCGACACTCCCCAGGCACCATCCTGACAGCATTCATGATGGAGCATGTCATCACCAGGGACGGGGTCAGTACAATAGATTTTCTCTCTGGCGACGACAAATATAAACAGGATTGGATGTCAATCCGGCGCAACTTGGCGGGTATCGCGGCCTGCAACCCGAATACAATGCGCGGTTGTGCAATGCTTGCCTCTCGCTGGACCAAATCGATAGTCAAGCAGTGGAGAACGTCAGCCATCACTAACCGTATCCGCTAAAAAGCAAACGGTCACACCCCCCTGGTTTTACTGCTCAATTCCTGCATCCAGTTCACGATTGCCTTATTGACGCAATCTCTTGAGCGTTCGTCGGAAAATGTCTGGTCAGCCTCTGGAAAGTCCAATCGCTTACTGGCAGAACGGCTGCAGAGATCACGCCATCTCAAGTCCTGTTTGATCAGCTCGTCAAACTCCCTGCTGGCAACGCTCTGACCGCTGATCAAGAACAGGACTGGACCCTCGAAACGAGCAAAGCCTTCCAACATTCTATCTACAAAACTTTGGTCTCCTCCGGCTATCCCCAGCGAAGAAGACCCTACCACCCGCTTAGCACGCGCGAACAAATTTTCGCGCAACTTGTGCGCAGCCGCTGCAGCATACTCTGCAAAATTGTACTCGAATCGGAACACCTTCCGCCAGAATGACATCTCTCGCAAGCGGCCCAGGTAATGCTGCTTCATTGCCGCGGAATGCGTTTCATGGGTCGTGACCCAGGGGTTTCCCAACACCATACTCATAACATCAGTAAGTTTCCAGGCATGAATCATCGCGCCGGATGCCGCGTCGCAACCACCCCAAAGCACAACTTTGCGAACCTCGGGAACCGCACACCGCAGGGCGGACACCGCGGCCTGTAGGTCTTCGGATATGTGCTCAAAGCCACAAAATTCTCCGCCACTGTCACCCAGACCCCGATAATCGAAGCGCAACACGGCAACGCCTTGCTCTGCAAGGTAACGGGCAGTACTGACCATGCCGCGACCCACACCAGCACGATACTGGGGACCACCTGCGATAATCGTGACCACACCGATATCGATAGGGTCATTGGGCTGATGCACGATACCCACTAGCGGCTCACCTTCACAGGGAAAGACAACAGGGTGCTCCCCTCCCGGCCCGGAGCTCACGGCAATAGGCTAGCGGTAGCGGCCAACAACTCCGGGGCAAAGTCCCGCTCGTGGATCAGCCATATGGGAGGATCAGAGAAGGTAATCACATCAACACTGGCTCCACATTTAATCAATTGATTTACTACCCTTTTTGACGCCACGCCAATCTCCTTGCCGGCCTCGATTACATGTTCAAGCCAATAAATTCTGCCTA
>JABSPW010000031.1 GCA_013214285.1 Halioglobus sp.
TTGATGGGGCCCGTAATTGGTGCCATTGCGGCTCGCAAGGCTACCAAGAAACGGTTTTTGTTTTTGTCCTCAGTTTTGTGTGTGGCCAGCACCGCGTTGTTGGCACTTGTTGGCTCTGACGAGTTGGGCCTTGCGGTCGCGCTATTGGTGGCTTCGGCAGTCGCTTTTGCTCTCGGTGAAAATCTAATAGCCGCCTTTTTGTCCGAGATTGCCAGACCCGAGAGGATGGGGCGGATATCGGGCTATGGATGGAGTCTTGGCTATTTTGGAGGCCTGATTACATTGGGGACGTGCCTGATCTACATCAATTGGGCAGAGCATCGGGGTCTCCCTGCTACCCATTATGTGCCGGTATGTCTGTTGATTACTGCGCTCATATTTGCTGTTGCGTCCGCACCAACTTTTTTTTGGCTCCGCGAGCGGGCGAGCCCATTGCCGCGTGAAACCCATCTTGCTTATGTGAGGGTGGGTCTTGGTCAGGTTATGCACACGTTGCGTAATGCCAGACAGCTACCCGACCTATTCCGTTTTCTATTATGTCTAACGCTTTTCCAGGCGGGTGTCGCGACGGTAGTCGTTGTGGCCGCGATCTATGCTCAGGAGGTCATAGGCTTTGATCGTCAGCAACTTATTGTTTTGATAATGGTGGTTAATCTTACCGCGGCACTAGGAGCCTTCGGCTTCGGGTTTGTGCAGGACAGATTCGGCTCCGTACCCAGCCTGGCGGCTGCCTTGTTGGTCTGGATCGCAGCCATTCTCGTCATTTGGGGTGCAGGCTCGGCGGTTGCTGTCTGGCTGGGCGGCAACCTTGTAGGGCTTGCCATGGGGGCGACGCAGTCTGGTGGGCGCGCCCTGATCGGACGGTTGACGCCGGCGTCGCGCAATGCGGAGATATTTGGCTTGTGGGGTCTTGCTAATCGCGCGGCAGCCATTATTGGTCCGGTGAGCTATGGCCTTATTGCCAGTATTAGCGGCGGTAATTACCCACTCGCGTTGATTTCTACGTTGGGTTTTTTCGTTGCGGGTCTGGTTTTGCTGCTGACCATCAATGAACAGCGCGGGCGCCATGCTGGCTCGCAAAAAAGTGGTGCTATACCCTGACGAAGGTGCAAAGTTTGGCGCTTGGCTGCGCGTATGGCCCATTGATGATTACTTGGAAAAGAGCAAACTCAGCGCCAGGGCCAGAGGACGAGACCGACTACATCGGATTTGTCGGTGATGCCCCGACAATATATCGAGCTAATTGCGGGGTTGTCGCTGCTCAGCCTGATATGACCGCTATCGACAACCTCTCGTATTCGCTTAACGATATACTGATTATCGGGCACGCGGACCACGACAGTATGACCGGCCTGCAGCAGTTGATTGGGTACTCGTAAGCTGAGTAACAGGGCACCATCGTCATAGCTTGGCTGCATACTGTAACCGCTGACGCGAAATAGTCTCAGCACGGGAGTGATTCACGATGCGGATGAAAGTATTGGTTGGACAATATCCAGCTTAGGCTCATAGGGCACTGTCACCCGCTGCGTCTCGATATCTTTTGTCTGCCAAAAGATCTCTGCGAACGCATTGACTAGCTCGACAAGCTTGCGGCCGTTATCAGGGCTTAATTCCTGCTTGCACGCGGAGGCCTGCCGCAGGGTTCTGTGTGTGAGGTCGTGAATCATTGGGTGTTGTTCAAAGTGCTCGGGTTTAAAGTAATCGCCCCAGATCACCACAATCTCAGACTTAACCTGTGCGGCATGTGCTTCTTTTTCTGCTGTCAGCCGCGCGAGTCGGACCTGCGCAGCAGCGTCTGCGAGGCCTCCGGTCGCGGTCTCGGCAATCTGATCTAGAAATCGCGCGACGGACAGTGCTGCCAGTTGAGCTGACATGGGGTCGTAAATACCGCAGGGGATGTCGCAGTGTGCGTGCGCGATGGGGACATTCAACCAGGTTTTCATGCCGTGCTCCCGGGGTTCTCCGGCCGTTGACGCCTCGCCGCGAGTGGCAGCAGGGGCCGGCGCAATCCGCCGGTCAGCGGTGTCTTTTGTCCGTGTTTGTTGCCTGTGCAGGCCATGACCTCGAGTACGGCGAGCGATGCGAGTGGCGAGCAGTATGACCAGCATCATCAGTGCAAGTGCGATCGTGGCCTGCATCGGATGCTCCGGATGGTGTGGCAAATGATTGGCATGAGCCAAGGACATAATAGTCAGCCCGAGAGCTCCGCAGGCTGCCTGTAATCGTGTTTTCACATATGCATCCTCTTGCCAGGTGGTGGCTTAGGTAATGCGCTGTGCAGCAAGCGTTCACTGACAACATTACCTTGCAAGGTTTTCACCAATGTATAACGGACAGTAACCATCCCGATGTATATACTCGATCGACCCGAAGGTCAATGGTGTGTTGCCGGTCATGCAACTGAATCGCTTTGTATTGACGGGCAAACGGCGCTAGTCATGTCCCGGTTGTGACATTGCCGGTTTGACGTCCGCGGTAACGATCAGGTCGCGAAAAAGGACTTGCGCCTGCCAACGCGCAGTGTTCATGGTGCGCGCGTCACGTGGCTGGTTTAATGTGGCGTGCGGCAACCAACAGCAATAGCGTCACAACGACCTCGACCGCTATTTGCTGCACCGCAAGCGGCGCCTCGTGACCTATAGTTGCCCAAGTACGAAATGCGGCGGTCAGACCAAGTAGCAGCGCCGGTGCATAAAGCCACTCCTTTTTACCCGTGAACACGCCCAACAGAATGAGGATCGCAGCAGTGATGAAGAAAGCGCTGAGATCGCCGATCTGGGTGCTGCGACCCAGACCATCCAGTAAGGGCATGCCCAGTTCGCCCAATGCGCCTGCGGGGTCAACTAGAATACGCAGGCCTATCGCCGTAAATAGCAGTGCGGGGAGTAGCACGATGATCTTGAGTGCTTTGCTCATAGTTTGTAGCCTCGATTTATCTTCAGGGCGAACAGAAAACCATCTCGCTCGCAGCCAGTTGAGTGTAGCAGACCAGAAAAACCTGGGACCACAGCAGCATGAACTCTAGTCAGTGCCTGTGCCGAACGCTATAAATTTCCGGGTACTGGTGACAGCCAATGTAACCCTGTCGCCCATGGTCAGTCGCGTCTCCTGGTCGGTGCGCACGCGTACCGTGCAGCCGGCATCGAGTTGCACGGTGTAGAGCCAGGTATTGCCCTCAAACTGTGCCGCCTGCAGTGCGCCGTTGCCGCCGCTGGTCATGGGTAAAAGACTGCAATCAGTTGGCCTTAGCAGCAAATCCACGTGCTTGCTGGCGCCATTCAGTGGCCGGGCAGGCAAGTCGCCCAGTGCGCTGTGCGCGACACTCCCGGCCAGCTGCGCCGGCAGAAAACTGGCCTCACCGAGGAAGGTCGCTACGAACCGATTGCGGGGAGCAAAGAAGCACTGCTCTGGCGAATCCAGCTGTACCAGTTGGCCGTTGCGCAAAACGCCCAAGCGGTCGCCGACGGACAGCGCTTCGTGCTGGTCATGGGTGACCCAAATAGCAGGTACTGCCGCCGCTTTCAGAGCGTTACGAATCTCCCAGCGCAGGCTGTCTTTAAGGGATGCGTCGAGGTTGGACAGTGGCTCATCGAGCAACATCAAGGCTGGCTCGTGCGCCAGTGCGCGAGCCAGCGCAACGCGCTGTTTCTGACCGCCGGATAGTCGACCGGGTTTTGCCTGGCGTAAAGCGCTGAGGCCCAGCAAGCGCAGCCAATGATCGGCGGCTCCCCTATCTGTCAGACGAAAGCATACGTTTTCTTCAACCGTAAGGTGGGGAAATAAGGCAAAGTCTTGAAATACCATGCCAACATTGCGTTGCTCTGGCGCAACGGATTTGTGCGACGACGCAGACCAACCGTGCAGGGCGACACTGCCATCGGCGATGGGCACGAGCCCTGCCACAGCATGCAGGATAGTCGTCTTGCCGCAACCCGTGGGGCCCACCAGCATGAGGATTTCATCCTCGGTCAGTTCCAGGTTGATATCGTTGACCACGCGCTTATTGCCGTAGTGCACTGACAGATGGTTAATCTTCAGCATCTGCTCGTATTCGCTCCTCAGGATGATGAGGCGCGATTATCCTCGAAAATACCGAACTGTGCCCGTCTTTCTCCCAGCAGCATTGCGGTCAGCCCCAATGCTGACATGAGGATCAAGAGCAGACCTGGGATGGCGGCACGGCCAAAGTAGCCGGCCTCGTATACCCGCCATAGATAAGTTGCCAGGGTTTCGAAGCCGGTAGGTGCAAGCAGCAGTGTCGCCGGTAGCTCGCGCATCGCTTCCAAGAAGACCAGTGCAGCACCTGCGACAATCCCTCGCCGGGTCAGGGGCAGGGTTACCCGGCGGAAGGCTTCGCCGGGGCCAGCGCCCAGCACGCGTGCCGCATTAACCAGGCTGCCGTCTACCGACTCAGCGGCCGAGCGGATCGACCCTACGGCGAGGGGCAGAAAGCGCATGATGTAGGCGATCACAAGCAGTGCTAGCGTTTGATAAAGGCAGGCGAGCTTGAGACCGATATAAACCAGGGCTGTACCCATCACGATACCGGGGATGCCAAAACCGAGGTAGGTAGCGCGCTCCATGAGCCTGCCCGCGCGTCCGCTGAGTGCGGCCAATGCAACCGGTAATGCGACCAAAACAGCGGCCGCGGCGGCAAGGAGTGAAGCATAAATAGAGTTCCAGGCGTAGTTCATGTCGAAACCGCCACCGCCGTCTCTGACCAGCCATAGGCCGAATACCGACAGCGGCAGTGCCAGGGCAATAAGGCTGACTGGCGCAGCGGCTGCCAGCATAAGTGCTGCCTGCCAGGGTTGTGGCCACAGACACAAGCAGTGGCCCGGCCGCTCGCTGGTCACCCTGATACGCGACTCCAGATACAGCACCAACGCGACAAGCGTCAATAGCTGTAGCGATAAAAAGGCCGCCTGGCTTAGTCCAAAGGCGTTGTACTCTACGTAGATCATGCGTGTGAATGTGTCTAGATTCATGATCGCGGGTGTCCCGAAGTCGGACAGTGCATAGAGAGCTGCGAGCAGTGCACCCGCGGCAATACCGTTCAGACAGCGTGGCAGAACGATGCGCCAGAGACAGGCGGGTAGATTTAAACCCAGTGTGCGTGCCGCGTTGACCAGGCTCGCATCCTGGTTGAGCAGGGCCGAACGGGTGGTCATGAGCACAAAGGGATAAGTGTAGAGCGCCATGATCAGGCTGGCCCCGGTCAGGCCCTCGACTGCAGGTGTGGCGAAGCCAAGAACGGTTTCTATTTCGCCACCGGGGCCGCAGGCCGCGAACAGCGTGAAGGCCCCGAGGTAACTGGGTAGGGCGAGGGGTGCTGCCAGTAGCACCAGCCAGAATTTTTCCAGCGGCAGCCTGACATAGGCTGTGAGCAGAGCCAGTGGCACGCCGAGTAGGATGGCCCCCAGTACGGTAAGCACGGTGAGCCATACCGTGTTGAGTAACAGTGACAGATGACGTGTATCGAACAGGTCATCGGGTAATTGAGCCAGTATTAACAATACCCCGACAGGCATTACCGCGATAATAGCGATCAGCAGGGCGGCTGGATACGATCGGGGTAGGCGTGTCACAAAACGCCGGCTTTACGCATCAGATTGAGGGTTGGTCGAAGGTCGGCAAGTTGCATCATATCGACTTTGGGCGGTGAGAGAGCGGCCAGCGGTGGCAAGCCGGGGGGAGGTGCAATACCGCTGACCAACGGAATTTCGTACGCTTCCCGCGCGAGGAACGACTGCACTTCTTTGGTCAGCAGGTAGCGAATGAAATTGACGGGCAGGTCGCCCGCCATCAAAGCTTGTGCGCCTGAGGCGTTAACCAGGCAGCCAGCATCGTTGTGTGTGAAAGCAAGATCCACGCGGGCGCTGGGCTTTCCTGCTTTCAAGCGCAGTGTGTAGTAGTGGTTGGCAAAGCCAATGTCTACCTCACCTCGCTCGACCCCCATGACAACGCCGAGTTCACCCGCATAGCTTTTGGCGTTCTTTTTGACCCGTTGCAACCAATCGATTGTGGCGTTCTCCCCCTCGAGTAGCCGCATGGCGGTGATAAAGGATTGGCAGGAGGCATACGCGGGTGCCCAGCCCATGCGCAGTCCGCTGTCCGGGATCGCCATGATGGATGTCGGTATGTCCTTGGCTACCAGCCGTTGAGTGAAAAAGGGCACCGTACGAATCCGCCCGCTCACCGGCACCCAGTTTTTATAGCGGAACTCGGGCTGCAGTTGGTCGGTCAGTGCCGTGGGGAGATCGTGTGCCAGCCCCGCTTCACTGATGACGCCAATGGCGCCTGTATCTACCGCCCAGAATACATCTGCCCGGCGCACGTCCGCATTGGACTCAGCGATAATCGCGTTGGCCAGCGCCGCGTTTGGGCCGCGGCGGGTGTTGAGTGTGAAATCAGGGTTGCGTTGCGCTATGGCGGTTAATACGTCCTCATAAAGCCCCCCTTCACCGCGGCCCAGATAAAGCGAAAGCTCGCCTTGGAGCGTGGGAAGACTGTCGACCGATGGCGCTGTCGCGTGACTTTTCGACCACGGCCAGGTGCCGAGGGCGCCTAGCGCGGCGGCGGCGCGAAGAAAATCCCTCCGGTGCATTCAGAAAACGTCGCTGCGTTTTGACGCGGCCGCTTCCAGCAGTGCTCTGCACTGGTCCAGCTTGCCCTGCATGGTTTCGACAATGCGGCGTACCTGGTCCACGGACGCACCATCTTTTATTGCTTTCTGCAGCGTGACGTTGAAATCCACTTCAAGATCTTCCACCAGCGCAGCATCCTGTGTGATGAGCGCCCCTTCAATACCCTCGAACAGATTTAGATAGGTTTCCTGGATGATTTTGATGGCCTGGTCACTGAGTTGTTCTGCATATTTTGCCACGACCCGGTCAAGTCGCTGTTTGATCACCGCGATAGTCTCTGCCGGTGTGTCCGTAGATGTCGCCTCAATGTCGGGTAGCAGGCCCATGTCCTGATATTGTGCCGCCAGCTTCACTGCCCCCAACGCCTGCCACAGTACTTGCGCCAATTGTTGTTGTTCTGCGCGGACCTCGGCGATGGGTCTGCCCTCTTCGATGGCCATCCGAACCCCAAATAGACCCTGCCAGATACTGGCATACAAAGGGATGTATTGGGTCTCGATCGCCGAGTGGAAGTCCACCGCCTCCCAGTGATCGACGACTGCCTCAGGTTTTGCGGCCTTGGCACCGTCTTGTTCGTAGACATCGACAATGCCGCCAACCTTTTCGATGAGCCAGACTACTTCATCGTTGTAGTCGTCAAGGTGGGCAGACATGTTGTTGACATGGTCGCCAATGGCGCCTGAGGCGGCGGCATCTTGCGCAATAGACAGGCTAGCAGTTAACAGGGCGAGGCAGCCCAAGAGGGTGAGCGTGCCGTTTGTTTGCCAATGATGAGAACGCACGGTGATGATCTCCTGTTACCTTCTAAGTGAGAATACGTCTCATTATGAACAAACTCCGAGCCCGGGGCCAGTGCTATTCCAGTGGTACAGGGCGCGAGACATCAGGGGAAGTTGACGTCCTTGGTGACGCCTTCCCATTCATCAAGCAGCATCTGCCATTGGCAGAGCTTGTCGCGAAAGGCGTTGAGTACGTCCTCACCCAGCAACAGGTGCAGAGGCGGCGCCTCCAGGTCTGCTAACATCATTACCGCATCGGCGATGCGGCTAGGGTCGCCGGGTAGCATGGCGCCGGCAAGTTTGATCAGTTCTTTGCGCGCGCCAACGGTTGCCGCGTAGGCGCTGATGGGCGTGGCGCTCTCCTGCATGGAGCGTGTTGCCCAGTCTGTGCGGAACGCACCCGGCTCGATGGCCGTGACGCGGATGCCAAAGGGCTCAACTTCCTTGGCCAGGCCCTCCGTCAAAGCCTCAAGGGCGTGTTTGGTGCAACTGTAGTAGGTGTTGGGTGGGTTGGTGACCAGGCCGGTCATAGACGACATATTGATAATGTAGCCTGCACCGCGCTTACGCATGCCCGGCAGCACGGCTTTGGTCAGGTCCACCACCCCGAAGAAATTGGTGTCAAATAGCTTTCTGACTTCGGCATCCTCGCCTTCCTCCAGTGCAGACATGTAGCCATAGCCGGCGTTATTGACCAGTACATCAATGCGACCGAAGCGCTTTTCTACCACCGACACCGCATGCGCAATTTGCGTCCGGTCGGTGACGTCAAGTGCCAGGGCCAGCGCCTGACCGGGGTAATCCTTTTCCAGGTCAGCGACAGCTGCAGATTGTCGCGCGGTGACCGCCGCCCGTTGCCCGTTCGCAAGCACCGCCCGGGCAATTTCCCGGCCGATTCCGGTCGAGCAGCCTGTGATCAGCCAGGCGCGCTTGGCGTTATTAACCGTCATCCGTCCAGCTCCGGCAGGCGTCGCTTGTAAGCCGCTGCCCGCATTGCCTGCTGAGCGGTTCGCGCGGCCTCATCCAGGGTGGTGGTCCCCTCGGGCAGGTACTGGTCAAGCGCTGCCAGCTTCACGACCTGTCCTTGCGCCGACAAATCTTGCCGTGGACGCTGTCCAGGGAATTCAGCCATGCGCAGGGTTAGCATACCCTCGCTCAAGCCGCAGGTGTCTAGCCAGTTGTGTACGCCAGGGTCATGTGGCGATAGGACGAAGGTATAGGAGCCATCTGCGTTCGCTTGGGCCTGGGCCTTATTGAGGCTGCTGGTACGATCAACGATGTCCAGGGTCGTGCCCCAGACATTAGCGATGGGTACCGTGAAGTAGGCAGCGCCGCCATCGTTGAGATTGATCAAAAATGCCTCGTCATCCTGCAGCGCGAAATGGCCTCCGACATACACCTGGTTGCGCAGCATGCCCGTCTTGTCACCAGAGACAGCTAAGCTGAAGTCGTTCGCCTCGCGCCGCAGAGAGCCCTTGGACAACTGCGTGGTGAATTCCGCGTAGCGCAGCATAAATGCAGCGGTCAGCTGCGCCTGCGCGTCTTGGGTGCGCGCCGGTCTGCATGGTTCGCCCCCCAGTCGCTCGATGCGCAATTCGTTAGGATCATCCCGGTCCCAGTGCAGCATAACATCGCGAATATAGAACTCATGCGCCGCCGATGAGCTCTGCACGTGGTTGGGTCGATCCCCAGCTGGGCCGCTGTCGACGGTAATCGTGAAGCTGCCGTTTTCCGCCAATTGCAGCGCGCTGCCGTTAAGCACGTCCACGGTACCCATGTTAGCGTCCCACAGTGTGAAGTAGTTTTCAGTCATGCGGTTTTCCCCGACCCGACCGTGAATACGGTATTGCTCGTCTCCGGAGATAGGAATTACACGGTAGATCGAGTCCGGATTGTCGATGCCCCAGCGTGAGCCCGGTATCTGTATATCCCCGACACGGTGGGCAAGGCGGGTGATGGTAGTCACTTGCGGGCGCAACGGGTCCTGGTTAAGTGACCACATTGCGGCGGAGAACATGACTTCTTCGAACGCCGCATCAAAACAATCGCGCATCACCGGACTAGGATCCATAATCGCTAGCCAATGCTTCCTAACATCATTGTAGGCTTTTTTTACTTTTGGATGTTGCGTAAGTTCTAGAGCATCTAGCTCTTGAGCGTGTTGCTCCGGTGTCGCTACTGGGTGAGGCATGGTGCTATCTCATCTATTTAAAACTGGGGCAGTTTAATCTTTTTTTATGAAGCACTGGTAGTAAGCGTCAAAATGCCTAGTGAGCATCTCTTCAGACAAGCCAAAGTCCTCTGCACGGTAGTTATGCTTTGAACGTTTCTCCCTGGCGTCCTCTAATAACCAGTTCTGCATTGCCGACCGCGCTGCGTCAGACAGCGGTGCGTCTGCAGCGCGGTAGACACTGGCGACCTGCGCCAAGGAGTCTTGCATCAATGCGCTAAATTGTACATCGGTGAAGCGAGAGTCATCGCCATCAAGGCCTTCCCTGAATTTTAGAGCGCGGGCATTGGTCCACGCCATCCGTTCCAGCCATTGCTCACCCACTTGGGTTGGGTCGACGGAGCTACTGTGCATGCGCCAAAGCGCGGTATTGAGGCTGGCCCCTGAGGTGACAGTGTGCAAGGGATCTCGATGCATATGAATGATGTGTGCATCGGGAAAGGTCTTCAACAGCGTCTCAAGATAGCCTAGATGAGCCGGTGTTTTCAAAATCCACCGGCCTGATTGGTCGCCCCGCAGCCGTTTCTGCCACTGCAGTACTTGCAGTGTGCGGTAGAGGTTGTCGTAGGCGGGAGTGAAATCCTGAGCATTCAGCCATACTCGATAGGCAGGCAGGTCACAGTAAGCTTCCGGCACGTGCGATAGGAAAGCATCGGCCAGGAACATAATTTCTTCCTCCGCTTGATGCGCGTAAGTTGGGTGTATGGCGAAGAGCGCAGGTGCGAACTGCCGAGTCTGTTCTTCTCGCTGTTCTGCACTTGCTATTCGGGCTGCGCAGTTGGCGGGATCGCTATCCAGGGGCGGAGCTGGTTCCATAGCTTCCCAACCATAAGTGCAGTGATGGGCGGGATCCGTTGCCAGCAGCCGTTGCATCAGCGTGGTTCCCGATCGCATCATCCCGACAACGACCCACGGCGCGGTTATGCGTTCGTCAGTAATTTCTGGGTGGCGCTTGCACCACGCGTGTAGTCGGAGTCGGTTGCTTAGACTATGGAGCACGTTGGCGCGCAATAGTCTTGCGCCGGTTTCGTGTAGTGGGGCATCCTTCAGGGAGGATAATAAAACACGTAATGGCGACAAGAACCTGTCGTCGCCAAAGTCCTTTAAGCCCTCACGCTCCTGTGCGGTCGCCAGGATGGCATTTGTATCGAAGTAACCTGCCATCAATAGCACCAGAAAATACGCGCTATAGAATACGTAGCGCGCGTGGGGAGGGCAAAGCGAAAGGTCTGCTGCATACGTGCAGTATAAGTGAGGATGGTGACAGGGAAAATCCTGTTGTGTAGATTGTGTGGCTCAAGCTTGGCCGGTTTTGATCTCGGTTAGCGGTGTGGGCAGGGCCCCGGCAGCTGGCCAAATGGTGTTCTGTTGCTAGACTAGTGGGTACAATCTGGTTCTCGGGAAGAAGAGCTACATGCATGGAAGAAAAGCGACCTTGCTCTTGTTGTCTTCCTTTTTGCAACGGGCTTGCTACGTAACCGAGAGTTCTGATTGCGGCATATGTTGGTCGAATCATGCGTACTGGCTCTTCAGGCAGCGTCGCGCAAGCCTTGGAGGTGTGAGTCCTGGAGATGAATAAGAGACAACGGCTCTGCCGAGTATGTCGTCCCTGGCGGTCCATGTAGCCCAGAACATAGCCGCCTTGCGTCCCATTATTATTTCGTCGCGGAAGGGCCGCTGGTCGAAGTACATATCCTCTTCGGTGATTCGTCCGGACCGGTGCAGGATGCCTGCGGCACGCGCGATCGCAGGGCATAAACGCTTTCCAGAATAGGTGCAACGCGACAGCAGCAACACGGGTGGGTAGACCATGAGGTAAACGTGGGCATACATTCGCTTTTGGTCATCACTATGGCCTGCAATGACGGGAGTCCATTTGGAGGCGGTCAGCCAGCTGAGGCATAACAAGGAGCTGCTAAAACAATGGGGTATACAGGTCAAGCAGTCGCCGGCACCAGTTATCGTTGCCATGGCGATGGTGGCCTATATGGCCTCGCAATATGTCGCCGCCTGGTATTGGGCCAGCTGGCTGCTATGTGTGATTATTGTTCAAGCGGTTAGGTATAGCGTCTATCTTGGCCTGCCGGATCGAACAGACGTTCCGATAGAGATACGTGTGCGTCGGGTGGTCAGGATCAACTTGGTAGGCACGCTTCTGCACAGTCTTTCGCTAGTCTGGTTTCCTCTTTTCACTCCTTTTCAAGCCGCTGTGCAATCCATACTCCTTGTGGGGATGAGCATGGGTATGGGTATGGGTATGGGTATGGGTGTTGGTGCGGTGATGATATCTGCCGGGTATGCAACAGTCGCACGCGCCCACGCCTTTTTTGGTTTGGTGCCTCTGTGTGGCTTGTGGGTTTGGAGCGGATTGTTTGGGCCTGGCGGTGGCATTGCACTGATACTGGGTTTGCTCGGTTTTGGCTATATGGCGTTGCTGCTGCGTATATCCGAAAATATGTTAGAGTTGTACGAAGAGTCTTCTGAAACGCGCAGCCAGCTTGAAACTGCTCTGGAAAATGCAGAGGCGGCCGGGCGGTCCAAGACGCGTTTCCTGGCTTCAGCCAGCCATGATCTTCGTCAGCCAATGCACGCGCTCTCACTGTTCAGTGCGGCGCTGGCCACGCGTGATCTTGAGGACGATACCAGCGAGATTGCGCATAACATCAATGCCTCCGTGGAAGCTTTGTCTTGTGAGCTGGATGGTTTACTTGACATATCAAGGCTTGACGCGGGTATTGTTACGGTCAATCGTTACCCGGTTTGCCTGGCTATGCTACTGCGGCGGTTGGTACAGGATTTCTCCGCGTTGGCTTCACAGCGCTGTGTACGTATTCATATTGAAAGCCCTCCCATTGCCCCTGCTGACACAGACGGTGTGTTGTTTGAACGTATCGTCCGGAACCTTATCAGCAATGCGATCAATCACAATACAGATTGTGACCTCATACTGAAAGTGCAGGGTGTCGACGAACACTGGCACGTTGAGTTAAAAGATACAGGACAGGGTATAGACTCTTCGGAGCAAGCCAAAATATTTGAGGAATTTTATCAGCTTGAGAACCCTGAGCGGGACAGGGCTCAGGGTCTTGGTCTTGGATTGTCTATCGTGCGTAGATTGAGCGCACTGCTTGATGCCTGTATGGAGTTTGAGTCGACGCCGGGCCGCGGTACGACGTTTGGTTTTAAGCTCGTGGCGATAGAGGGCAGGATCGACTGTGCGGAGCCTTCGGACACATCGGTGACTGACCTAATACTACTGCAGTCCCTAGTGGTGCTGGTGGTAGACGACGAAATTTCTGTCCGCACGGGTATGAGAGCTCTGCTAGGCAATCTTGGTTGTAAAGTGTTGGCCGCCGACGATATGCAAAGTGCCCTTGCCCTAGCGCAGCATGAGCAACCGGACATCGTCCTAGCGGATTTTAAGTTGCGGGATGAACATTCCGGTCTTGAAGTGATAAGACGGCTACAGGCGGTCTATCACGATCTACCGGCGGTCGTTATCAGTGGTGATACCGCTCCAGAATGCTTGCAGGAAATCGGTAGCGCGCATATTCCATTGTTGATTAAGCCCGTGCTCATCGGGCCGTTGAAAAGTACGATTATCCGAACTTGTTTTTCTGCCACGTAAACCGTTGGGAGGCAGTGGACGAAATGCCGCTCACTTATTGGTTATAGGGTATTTGTGCAGCCCAAGTTTTGCCGCTGCAAAGACAGCCTCGGTGCGATTATGTACTCCTAGCGCGCGGTATGCGATAGCAAGATGAGCCTTGACTGTGCCTTCTGCAATATTCAGCTCCCGCGCGACAACTTTGTTAGGTTTTCCTTCAATTGCCTTTAGTAGGACTGCGGTCTGTCGGGAGGACAGCATGTCCGTGACAGCATTTTCTTGCACTTCTCCTGCACGTGTTGGCGCGTGAAGAAGTGTGCTAGGTGGCAGGTATATGCCTCCGGCCAGGATGAGCTTCAAGGCAGCGAGCAAGACTTCAGGTGTCGATGATTTTGGTACGAACCCCAGAGCACCTTCGGTTATCAGTTTGTGAATGATTGCAGGGTCCTCGACACCTGACAGGATGGTAAGTGGGATAGTTGAAAAGTCTATGCGAATCTGGCGGAGCGCCTCCATGCCGTCGGTATCAGGCAACTGCAGATCCAATAAAATCAGATCTGCTCCGTGCTTTTTAAGTGAGTCTAGTGAGTCCTTTAGGTTTCCCGCCTCCATTAACTCTAGCCCGTCGTCCAAGCCAGACAACAACAACTTCATTCCCTCCCTGAACAGGACATGATCATCAATGAGCAAGACTTTCATAACAACTCGACTCCTGCTTCATTATTTTTTTGACAAGACAGGAAGATAGTTCAATACAACAGGTTTGTATAGCAGGTAGATAGAGGATTGAGCGAAATGATAGAAGAGTGTCCGCATGCAATATTTTTCTAATATTCTTCTGGCGGCATTATCATCAGCATTTCGATCCCGTACCAGACGTTGCCGTTGGTTTGACCACAGTAATATGCCTCATCAATCGGGCGCAGTTGAGTGTTCCTGCGTTATGGAAATTAGTGTTGTAAGTGTTTATCGCCATATGCTGTTATTTATTTCTGGACAGAGAATGAGACAGAAAGGGAATGCTTCACCATTGCAGTTATTGACTCATGAGGCTTGGCTGCCTGCTTTTATGTCAAGCAGGCCAGGCACGTTTGTATTCTCGATGTCCCTAGCGCTGCAAGCGGAAAATTTGCGCTCAACAGTACAGCGTGATGTTCTATTTGAGCCGGATGCAGCTAGTCAAGTCGCCGAAGGCGTCGAGCTGAAATATCCTTCGATCGTATTCTTGATAAACGACTGGATCAAAAAATTCGTCCCAACTCACATATCACTTGGATTGCTGCGATTTTACCATCCATGTCACTCGGTCAGTGACAGCCGGCCAATCCGTGCGGATATCTGCATCATTTGAGGGCGGTATGTGGTGACCATCCGAGATAGATTGAGGCTAGCATCTTGACGGCGTTTCTTGTGGCCGCTCACTGGATTAGTGGCCCCTGCTGCGACTACACTGGAGGCTTTCGTACCTGCAACGCAGCGACATCTGTATAAATGAGGAACCCTTATGAATTCTGTCGTCAATCCCGATGCCATGCAAACTCAGCTGCAACTCCTAAAGCAGTCGCAGCGGGTGGGAGGTATACCCGATGCCGAAACACGTAGAAACAGGCTGCAGCGTTGTATAGACCTGCTTGTGGAAAATCAGGATGAGCTTGCCAGCGCATTGGACGAGGATTTTGGTGGGCGCTCTCCCTATTTGAGTAAATTGTCGGAGGTGTTGATGCCAATCAATCACCTAAAGCACGCGATAAAACATCTGCACAAATGGATGAAAGCCGAGAAGCGCCCAGCGATGTTTCCCATGGGCCTCCTGGGAGGTAAGGCGCGCATTGAGTATCAGCCACTTGGTGTCATTGGCATCATGTCGCCTTGGAATTTCCCGCTGGCAATGATATTTCACCCGTTGGCGAATGCGCTAGCCGCGGGTAATCGGGTGATGATCAAGCCCTCCGAGTTCAACCCCATTCTGGCTGATCTTGTCGAGAGGCTTTTCGGTCAATACTTCAATGAAAACGAAATCGCCGTCGTTAACGGCGGCCCCGAAACAGGTGCTGCATTCGCTGCTCTGGATTTGGACCATATTATTTTCACGGGAGCAACCAGTATCGGCAGGATGGTGATGCAAACTGCGGCACAGAACCTGACGCCGGTGACCCTTGAGCTGGGTGGCAAGTCGCCGACCATTATTAGCAGGGGAGCGGATATTGCAAAAGCGGCGAATGCGATCGTCTCTGGTAAAACCATGAACGCTGGGCAGGCCTGTCTGTCGCCCGATTATGTCTTTGTTCCAGAGCCAGAGCTGGAGAACTTTATCGCGGCTGCGAGAGACACGTTCCAGGGCCTTTTCCCCACAGTGACAGGCAATAGTGATTACGTAGCCCTTATCAACTCCCGCCACTACGCCCGCATTACCGGTTACCTTGAGGAAGCCAAGGCCGCGGGTGTGCGTATTGAACCCTTGTCGTCAGATAGCTATAACGAGGAGGAGCAACGCATACCGGTACAACTGGTTGTCAACCCTGGTGAAGACTTGAAAGTGATGCAGGATGAGATCTTCGGACCGGTAATGATCCTGAAAACTTACAACGAGCTTTCGGTGTGTATAGATTACATCGCGGAGCACCCGCATCCTCTGGGGCTCTATTACTTCGGCAAGGATAAAGCGGAGGAGCAGTATGTCATCGAGAGTACCCAGTCCGGAGGGGTAACTATTAACGATGTGCTGATGCATGTCTCCAATATCGATCTTCCATTTGGGGGAGTGGGCAACAGTGGTATTGGTAACTATCAAGGATATGAGGGTTTTAAAACGTTCAGTCATGCGCGGAGTGTCTATCAGCAGGGGTGGGTCAATTTGGCTAAGCTGGCAGGCACAAATCCGCCTTACAATGCCGAGAAGCTCGATAAGTTGCTAGCTGCCCAGATAAAGAAATAGATTCCTTTTCGGTCCGTGTAAAGCATTTGTCGCCTAGAAGGTGAACCCTGCTAGTGCTGTCGTTGTCATACCTGTATGAAGATGAAGCGGATTGAGGCTCCTAGTTAGGAGGGATATTCATGAACAGGCAGGATGAGTTTGCCGAACGTAAGCGAATGGGTACCGCGATGCAGGTATTGACCTGGGTCATGGTACTTGGCTTGGGTGTGGTCTGGTTTACAGACGTTCTAGACAAGCAGCATAACCCCAATCAGTCTCTGCAGACGCGTTTCGGCGATGATGGTGGGCGTGAGGTCGTGCTGCAGCGCAATAAATACGGTCACTACGTCACTAGTGGCAAGATCAATGGCAAGCCTGTGACCTTTATGTTGGATACTGGCGCCACAGGTGTCGCGATACCACAGGCTACAGCAACTGCTCTAGGCTTGGAGAGGGGTAGGGCATTCCGTACACAAACCGCAAACGGCTTATCGACAAGTTATGCCGTCAATCTAGAGCGGGTCAGTGTTGGTGGTATCGAGTTACATGATGTTGCCGCCGGAATCTCCCCGGGCCTGGGTATGAATGACGTTCTGCTCGGCATGTCTTTTCTTAAGCATATCGAATTCACCCAGCGTGGTGATATTCTGACCCTGAGGCAATAGTCATAGTGCATAAGCGCGCGTATCACGAGGGTCAACAGCTTGCTACCCGGTTCGTTTTGTGCCGAAAGCGTTGACAGCTTACTTTTTTGTCCGGCTTCGGCCTTACAGCCTCTGCCGCTACAGGCGTTGCTACGTTATTGTGCCCTGAGTGCTCCGCACCCGCGGTTGCAGTTCCCGCGGGAATACCTGAGGTTGGCTCTGTTGCGCGGATCGGGGCAGTGGCGTACTGAGCGATCTGCCAGTGACCGCTGGTCCGAATCAGAACTCCAGTTGCCCAGCTGCGCCCGCCAGCAGTGTCTTCAAGATGTTCGGTAAACCAGGCCGTATTCCCGTCGACGGCGTGCTGTACAACGCGGTAGACGCTGCGCACGTCCCAGGCGTCGCCTCGTGCGAATCGTTCGTTGACATATTGCTGCAAAGACGGGCCCTCCAGTTGCCCTGTGCCACCCATTCCAAGTAACACTGCGTCGGCCGTCATTTGCGCAAGAAATGTTGCCGGGTCGGCAGCGGCTCCAGCTTGATGCAGGTTATCCAGCGTAATATCAGCGGAGTCTCCTGCAACAGACGGCGTGGATGCGGCGAGCATCAGAGTGAATAAAGCGACACGTAATTCCATAGGAGGTTCTCGGCACGGTTGGCTCGCCAGTGTACACCGAAGCCGGCTATTCTAAACCCCAGAAGGTGCGATGTGTTGCCAGCGCTAGGCTATCTGATTACCCTGAGCGTCAGGAAAAGCTGTAGGAAGGTGTTATGCGCCGGGGTTTAGTGTCATATGTCGCTATCGTGTTGGCTGCTTGCGCGACTCTCTTGGCTCCTATAGTGCCCGCTGAGGTGTACCGTTGGACCGATGAGGAGGGCAATGTCCACTTTGGTGATAAACCGAAAGACCCAGAGCTGATGGAGCAGGTGAACAAGGTGGATATTATTGAATCGTATCAGCCCACACAGCGAACGCCCCAGGAACAGTCTGCTTACAAGCGGCAACAGGATGCTTTGAGACGCAGCCGACAGGTTTATGCGGAGGAAGATCGAAGCGCTAGGGAGGAAGCCAGGGCGAAGCAACGTGAGATGCGCGCGGTGCGTTGTGGCGAGCTGAAGGCAGATATTGCAAAACTTTCCGAATTGCATTTGGAAAGTGGTGTGCGGACCTACTACTACCTTGCGGATGAGGAGGGTCAGTCTGTCACTTCCCAGCAACAGAAAGCGTATGTTGCTGAATTGAAAGAGGAGTATGCGAAGACAGGTTGTCGCTAGACCGCCTCACGAGGGCCGGGCAAGGCCCTGCCACTGGTTGATCCGTGCATTGCATCCTGCAGTAGATGCAGCGCCATAACCGTGACATTGGACAGGGCTGTGAGGTGCGCACGTGATAACAATCTGCAGCTCATCGATATCGTGCTGAATTGGCGGTACCCGGCGATGCAGCACGTCTGGTTTCCATAGAGGGTGCTCACAGCATTCCTGCTGGTGTTCTGAGCGGTGACTGCGTATGCTCTCGCCACGCAACCGAGGGAGAGCGATATGCAGTACCGGAGACTGGGTAAATCGGGACTGAAACTGTCCGCGCTGTCTTTCGGCTCGTGGGTAACATTTAGCAAGCAGGTCGATACGCGCTTGGCGGAGCGTATGTTGGGTATCTGTTTCGACGCTGGCATCAATTTTTTTGACAATGCCGAGGGCTACGAGGCGGGTCAATCCGAAGTGGTGATGGGTAAGGCGCTGAAAACTTTGGCGCGACCTCGGGACAGTTACTGCGTTTCTTCTAAAGTCTTCTTTGGTGCCACGAGTGAGCCTCTACCGACCCAGCGTGGTCTGAGCAAGAAGCATGTTACAGAAGCTTGTCACCAGGCGCTGCAGCGTCTCGGAGTGGACTACCTTGACCTGTATTTCTGCCATCGGCCGGATCCCGATACGCCTATCGGCGAAACCGTGTGGGCTATGCATAACTTGGTTACCCAGGGTAAGGTGCTTTATTGGGGTACGTCTGAGTGGAGCGCTGAGCAGATCTTGGAGGCCTTCAGGTTTGCGGAACACAATCATCTGACGCCGCCGACCATGGAGCAGCCCCAGTACAATCTGCTCGATAGAGAGCGACTGGAGGTCGAGTACCAGCCGGTTTTTGATACTTACGGACTGGGCACTACGGTGTGGTCGCCCCTGGCCTCAGGCCTGTTAACAGGGAAGTATCTGGAGGGCATTCCGGAGGGGTCTCGCGCTTCCCTAGGGGGTTACGAGTGGTTGCGTGAGATTATGGTGGATTCGGATCGGGGCCGCGAACGGCTGCAGCGGGTCGGATGCCTATTGCCGGTGGCCGAGGCGTTGGGTACCACTCCTGCAAGACTGGCGATAGCCTGGTGCCTGCTGAACGATCGCGTGTCCACGGTTATCCTCGGTGCTTCGCGGGTGGAGCAGCTGGAGGACAACCTCCGTTCACTGGAGGTTGTCCCCCTGTTAACGGCGGAGATACAGGCCCGCCTGCAGCGACTATAGCCCTGTTGTAGTCGCCGATTATGTGTCGTAAGGTACTGTATTTTATAATGATTTCTTACGAGAATGCGACCCAATGTGTGGAGGCCACTCGGGAACCGGGCGGTCGGTGCGGGATGATGGCAGGGGTCCGGCTTGACCCGGGTGGGTCAAGGGCCAGCGTGAATTTTCCATGCCCGCGCCCCGGGTTTATTTTCTATAATTTGTGTGCTGCGCCGCAGATTGGGACGGCCAGAGCATAACTATTCGGAGTTACAAGGCCCTCGCCCGGATGAATCGATCGATCGGAGATGCTGCCCTTATCGGTGGCGTGTGCTTATTCGCCAGTTGGACACTCTACTGTCATATTCTGGTAACCACCGCGTCGAGCTTTTCGGAACTCATGGCCTGGTGTGTTGTGCCGGTCGTTGTGGGGTGCGTCCTGACCGCACTGTGTTTGGATACTCCCACCGCCCACGCAGGCCGTTATTGTGCACCTGCACCTGCACCTGCGCCTGCGCCTGCGCCTGCACAGTCCAGTGCGGTGGGCCGCGGTCTACCCCGCGTCACCTTGTTTGGCCTAACGGGCGTCACGGTACTGCTCAGCGTCCTGGGTGCACCTTACCTTCTGGTCTGGTCCGTCATGGTGGGCACCGCTATCCTGGTTTTTTTCTGTGTGGGCTCCTCCCCAGCGCAGTCTTCGGCGATATCGGCGACTTCTTGGCACTGGCAGCGGATAGGTGCCACCGGTTTGGTCGTGCTCGGTGCGGTGCTGGTAGCAATTACGCACCGAGCGAATATTGATGATGCCCAGTATCTAAATTTTGTGGTGACAGCGCTTGACTTTCCGTCGGAGCCACTCTTTTCTCACTCCGGGCTTTGGCGTGATCAAAGTGTACCGTTGGAAGTGCCCATCTATCGGTTTCATGCCTATGAGCTGTTGTCCGCAGCGCTCAGCCAGACCTTTGCTGTAGATCACAAGGTGTTCTATTACATGGTGCTTGCGCCGATCTTGGGTGGGGTGGCAGTGCTGGTGCACTGGCGCCTCGCACAGTACCTCGTCCCTCGCCATGCTTTCGCATTTCTGCTCCTGTGGTTCGTTCTGATCGTTGCTCTGGGTGAGTCAAATCGTGCCCTGGGTAATTTTGCTTTCGTTCGCATGTTCCAAGGTAAGGGACCTTTGGTGACGATTGGCTTGCCGTTATGCCTTTTACTTGGTCTGCGCTTTGCAGAGCGACCAGACTGGCGGCGCGGCCTTGCGTTGGCTCTGGCTGTCACAGCCAGTCTGGGTATGAGTTCGTCCGCCCTGGCGACTGCACCAGTGGTAGTGGCTGCCGCGCTAGGTGGTGGTTTGCTGAGTGCATCGCGCCGGTCTATGCGTCGTATACTCGCTGGGGGGATCGCCTCTTTGGTTTTGCTGGCTATTGTCGGTACGTTTCTGGCGCTCACTATGAATACAGGTCAGGGCTTGCTGCCTGGTCGGACAGCACCCACCGCGGAGGCAGGCCTTGCTACGCTGTTGGGGGGTGGCCTGCTCGGCATAATTGTCTTGTCGCTGTTCCCCGTCGCTCCTATTTTTATTTTCGAAGAGCGGCGGCGAAAACTGTATGCCACCTCTACACTGATCTTTGTGGTGGCCGTGCTGAATCCATGGACATCGCCGTTTTTTGCCAGGCTATTTGACCAGGCGTTTCAGTGGCGCATTTTTTGGTCGGTGCCACTCGTCGTGTCTGCAGCGTTGGCTCTGCTGGGTATGGGCGCTATCGCTGCTGGCCGCATCCAGCCTTCCCGACGCTGGGTTGTGCTGCCCGTCCTGATGTTAACCGTCTTGGCGATGTCATCACGTTTGAGTATTTCTCCGGAAAATGCTGTCGAGTTTGCATTCCCCCGTTACAAGGTGGAGCCACACGGCTACGCCATGGCTAACGAGATTGTGCATCGTGCGCCAGAGCGGTCCACCATTTATGCCCCGGTGTCAATCGCTGCCTGGATTACCACATTCCGGCAACATCCCTATCCCCTGATTGTACGTCCAGACTATTTATCCTTTGGTTCCATCAGGCAGCATGTCGGTGTTCGCGAAATTGACCGCAGGAAACGGGTGATCAGGTTTCTTGAGGGGCGAGATAAACGTCAAGTTACGGCAGCCTTCTTCGCAACCCAATTGGCGAGTGACCGGCCTACGATGGTGGCCTATGAGCGAGAAACGGAGACGGCGCATGCACTGGCAACTGCTCTGGGTGAGGCGGGTTATGTTGGAGAGGCACGAGGCAACTACTGGCTGTGGAAGCGGCCGTTGTTGGCCATGGAAACTCGCGTAAGTACGTGCACGGCGCGGGACAAGGGTTCTGCGCAGGATCTCGCTGATTGTATCGACGGCACTAGTCTATCGGTATTGTCTATTTTATGAATGGGCCTTGACCGATCATCCTATTTTTTGATGATCTGAGGGATGCAATCGCCAAATTGGGTCGCATGCACAAAGCCCAACTCCATCTAGATCGAGTGGCTACACTGGATGAGCGGTACATGAGTCAGGTAGGACACCGTATCACGGAAAGTTCGTATACCTCTTTGCAAAAGAAGCACAGTCTTATCTCAGTACTGCACAAAGGTGGTGCTTACGAGGAAGAGGACTTGCGTCCGCGGGTTAACGATTGCCTGGACATCATGGTGGGTTGTGGCACGCGTCGTGCTGATAGTCGCGTTGATATGACGGCCGACAACGTTGAGTTGTCTGCGTTGCGCACCATGCGCGATATTTAGCGCAAGCGAAACGGCGATATAGAACTCCGCATCGGAGCCTACTCGCCTTTGGGCTTCAGGGATGATCAACCGGATGCCTGGAAAGTGTTTGAACGCGGCACTGAGGAAGCTGACTGTGTCCGGCGTGGTCGAGCAGCGTAAACGTCCCGAGTCGCTGATTTGGGTCAGTATTACTGTCGGCGCCAGGCCGCCAGTGTTTATTTCTAGCGGTATGTATAAGGCTCTGGTGGCGCGACTTTCCGCGCTGACCAGCCGTTATATTGGATGCGCAGTTTGCTCGAACTGGCATCGAGGACCCCAGAAATACCCAGGCACTGGCCCATGATTACGTCAGTGAGCTACAGGGTATTTATCCGACCGGACCTATCATTCTTGTGGGTTACTGTGAAGGGGCAAAGCTTACCGCCTATGCAGCAAAAGAGTCGCAGGCTGAGGGTCGTGAGGTGGTTTTGCTTTGTACGATTGAACAGTTTGTTCCATTGGTTTTCTTTAGTCGCTCACACCTGGTGTTCCCCTGACAATCGCATTGTAACCCTTATCGCAAATTCGAGGCGCCTGGGCCCGCCTGGCGCAAGTAATACGGGTGGTCCTGGGAGTAATAGAGCTGCCCGGGCGGCACAACGGGCTCCTTGAGCCCGATTATAACGCCCAACTCATTGCTGACATTCAGCGTGATATCCGCGCTGCCCTGGCTAAAGAGCCCTTGCAAAACCCGTTTCCACAGGTGGCTGAGAAAGCCTCCTTGCTGCGGTTCTCGCTTGCGGACAGGCGTGTTGTAATCCGTGTCCGCTGTTCTGGGGTGGGCTGGTCTGGCCGCGAGATAGCCGTCGCGGTGGAAGTGACCAATCCCGGTGAGGCCGCATGGTTGCCTTTTCAGCAAAGTGGTTTATTGCTGGTTGCGCGCTGGGCCAATAAGTTGGGGCACCGGGGACATATTGTCCGCAGGGTGCGCCTGACGAGTACTATAAAACCCGGCCACTGGGGGCGCTGGACAATGCAGGTTTGGGCACCCGCAAAGCCAGGCCTGTGGACACTGGACATCGATATCGCAAAGCGTGGCATTTGCTTGTTCCAGGACATGACCAACTCCAAGTTTCATCGAGCAGTCTTGTTGCTGTCCCTTTAAGTCCCAAGTCAAAAAGGCTCCGGACGCAGCGGGCGCAGAGTGGCTTAACGCAAGACCTTCTACTTTATGCGGCCGGTTTACTGGATAGGCTGTGTACGACCCGGAACCACTTCTCCATGCTTTCCTTGTCAGAATCGTCCAGTTGCAGACCAAGCCAACAGCCTGCATTGTCCTTGGCAGGTGTGACCCAGACCGCCAGACCTGTCAATTCAAGATTATTTCTGCCGTTTTGCAATGGCACCGCGAGATGGAGCTTACTCCCGGCGGGCACCGGTTCTGGTACAAATAGCTGTAGGCCACCAACGGAAACGTTGACCGTCTCGCAGCGCAGAATTCTATTGTTCGACTCGGGACGTCGCCTGCGACTGACGATTTCAATATAGATAGCTTGTGCGAATTCTATACGCTCATGCTGTCGCCGTTCCTGATTTGCCGCTGACATGTTGTTAGCCATAAATTGATCCCTGTTGGGGCGTTAGCGCTGGCAGTATAGAAAATTATTGGACAGACTCGAGAAGAATATCATGACACACCAATTTTCTTGCGACATATTCACAAGCCGATTAGATTGGGCGTCATGCAGACGACGAAAACGATAATCAGTGATGTACCTTTTGTGGAGGTGGTGATTGAGATTCCCCGCGGTAGTTTTATCAAGCGCGGTAGCCAGGGCCAAATTGATTTTCTGTCGCCTGTACCCTGCCCTTATAACTATGGCTCGGTGCACGCTTATATCGGTGGCGACAGCGATTATCTTGACGCGATTGTGCTGGGGCCGCGTCTGGCTAGAGGTAGCCGTGTGACTTTGCCCGCCGTGGGAGCAGTAGGCATGACAGAGCGCATGATGTATGAAGACAAACTTGTCTGCGCGGCCCAAGCCCTCAGCACAGTTGAGCGGCGCAAGCTGCTAGTCTTTCTGCACAGCTACGCGCAGGGTAAGACGCTGCTCAATTTGCTGCGCGGTACCTCGAGCCGGGTGCGCTGCACCGGCTGGGTGGACCCGGCCGCAGCGATTGCCCGGGCGCGACCCGTGCCCGCGTGAAAACGCTGCTGCATCGCGCACCTGTTGGATTATCAGGCGGGTCGCGGCCAGCTTGCGGTGACAGCGGTCGCCAACCATTTCGCCAGTATGCCGTTCACCTCGATCGGTTTCTCCTGTGCCACCCAGTGGCCGGACTTGATCTCAGCCAGTGACAAGTTGCGGCACAATTTCTCCATTGGTTCTTTCAAACGAGATTCGACGGTCTCACAGGTATAATCGTAGGTGGCGCCGATAAACAATACGGGCATATGCAGCGTTCCCCCAGCCAATGAGGTGGCGGCATAGTTTGCATTCGCTTCCATGTTGACGTACCAACTGCTGGGCCCAAAAAAACCGTTTCTCTCCAGAGCATCGGTATAGAATTTCAGGTCCTCCTCGCTGATTACCGCTTCGTCTACCGGCAGGTCGTCTGCATATTCCAATAGCGGGGGCTTGCCATCGTGCGTCTCGGGGGTCCCAAAAAACCCACCCATTTTTCTCACCAGCGCAGTCGTTGCAGGTTGTCCCGCTCCTGCAGGGTCCCCGCGGCGAAACAACATTTTGATCGTGGTTCGAACGTTGTCGTCAAACTCTGCTACCGCTTTTTCAAAGTTTTCGTAATAGTACAACATGTATTCCCATTGCCCTGCAGGATACTCTTCCTCTGGATAAACAGTACGGTCGATGTAATCAAAGTTACTTGTGTCGGTTCCCATATAAGGCACGCAGAGGTTTGCTACTGCAACGCACCGTTGAGGATGATGGCTAGCGATATTCCATACCACTGGGCTGCCCCAGTCGTGGCCTATCCAGATAGCGCTGTCCCGTTCCAGATGATCAAGCAGCCCGAGCATGTCGTCCACGCTTTTCTCGATCGTATACGCCTCTTTTGTGTCGTACACAGATGAGCGGCCATAGCCGCGCATATCGGGAGCGATGCAGCGAAAGCCTAAGGCGCCGAAAACGGGTATCTGATGGCGCCAGCTTAATGAAAGCTCCGGCCAGCCGTGCACAAAAACAAGGAGCGGCCCGGATTCCGGGCCGCTCGCCAGGTAGAAACAGGTGTGTGAGCCGACCTGTGCCCGATGCTCTGTTATGCCGGGTTGTGGCATGTCAAGCCTCCCTTGGGTCAATCAGCGATCCACCTGGTGGGTGCCCATGCAACCTGTGATCATGGGCAGATCCAGATAGGTTTTGATACCGGGGTTACCCTGGCCACATACCACAGGCACGGCGTTCACCAGGTGGAACCCGGTCGTGCTTAAGCCCTGCGCTTGGTGTTCCTCACTGCTCAGCTCAGGTGGGAAGTCCACATCAACAATCAGGTTTACGTCTCCTTCGATGCGGATTCGCCAGCCAGAGCGCCGCGGTATGGGGAATTTTTCCCGCAAGCGATTCAGTTCAATATCATCCATATACCAGATCTGTTCTTGCACAATCTCAGTACCTTCCCGGGTGCGACCAATATGCCGGTAATTGTTCAGCCCAATAGTGTCCTTTTCGATGACACCTGCCGCGGTGTCGATATCCTGGTTGGCCAATACGTAATTGTGTTGCGCCTCATACTCGATCACCTCAGAGCTGAGACCCTCTGCAATCATTTCGATGGGCTCGTACCAGTAGGCCTTGAGCATCTCCTTGATTGGATTATTGTCAGCTTCTTCGGGTGTTTTACCCAGGTTCATCAGTTCACGTACCACACCTTCTGAAGCATAAGCGCGACAGTCACCACACTCAGTCATCGTGATACGGTCAATGCGGTTGCACCAGCCTGTGAATGTAAGAGGAAAGCGCTCGGCAATACCGCCTGGATTGCAACCTGAGGCATGGAAGTTCACGCTGCCTTGTTTGCAGGCAGCCTGCAATTGTTCTGCCGCCTCCTTATCCTGAAAGAATGGGTACCAGTAGGGGCAGGGCGTGATAACGTGCTTGCCGGATGCGAGCAAGCGGCATATCTCGTTGATATCCCAGGGCATCGGACAGTACAGCACACAATCTGCGTCCAGGGAGACAATGGTTTCTGCGTCCTGGGTTGCGGTTATTCCCGTCTTCTCGGTGTCTGCAAGGTCACCTGCATCCTGACCCGCTTTGTCGTCGGCATATACCTTCACACCGACAAGTTCAAGCGCTGGATGACGGATCACGCCCTTCAGAGCTGCTGTGCCTACGACGCCAGTAGCCCATTGAATTACCTTGTACTGTTTCATTTTTTTAGCTCCTTATTGTGATGATAGAACATGCTACTGCCAGATCGGCATGTGTTCCAGCGAATAAAGGCGGATTAGACGTGGTGAGTACGGCGATATGTGCTTCAATGACAATGGACACCGCAAAAAAGGCAGCCTATGACAATGGACTGGAACATCTCGCTGTTGGATGTCGCCGACAGTCAGTTACAACACGCGCTTGCTGAGGCGCATGTGCCGGCTTTGATGGCAGCACTGACTCACCTCACGGCGTCCGGTGAACATCTCAGGGGTGACATCAGGCCGCATGTAGTGCAGTTAGCAGAAGAAGAGGACGGTTTGAATGAAACGCTGCGAAAAGCAGCCAGAACGCTGGCCTTTGATGCCTTGCGCGTTTATCGCGATGACGGCTGCCCGGCGCTAGCTCTGATCGATAACGAACTGGTCGAGGAAACCATGCACTATGTGACGGGGGAACCCGTTCCGGCCGGACAAATGGAGTTGATGCGGGAGGAGTTGAACTTGTATGGGGAGGATCGTCGCCGAGTGCCGATTACGGCCGAGTCTATACCGGAGGGTTACCGCGTGCTGGTGATCGGAGCCGGCATGTCCGGCATTCTTGCGGCGGTGAGGCTGAAAGAGGCCGGTATCCCTTTCCTTGTGGTGGATAAGAATCCGCAGATTGGCGGTACCTGGTATGAGAACACCTATCCCGGCTGCCAGGTTGATTCGGCAAACCACCTGTACAATTACATCTTTGCCCCAGAGAATCAGTGGACAGTCCATTATTCCCAGCAGACTGAGCTTTTGGATTACTTTGCGCGTGTCGTGCGTGATCATGACCTAAGGTCTGACATGGAACTCGGTACGACCGTAGAACAGGCGCAATACGATGAGGATTCAGATCATTGGACGGTGACTTTTAGCGACATACGCGGCCAACGAAGTCATGATCATTTCAATACATTGATCGCAGCCTGCGGCCAACTCAATTCACCGTCCATGCCGGATATACCGGGTAGGGATGACTTTGCTGGGATCGCATTTCACTCGGCTCGTTGGCAGCATAAGCACGATCTGTGTGGCAAACGCGTAGCTGTGATCGGCACAGGTTGCAGTGCAGTGCAGTTTGTGCCTGCTATTGCGGACCAGCCGGCGAAAATGCATGTTTTCCAGCGGTCCGCACCCTGGCTGTTGCCAACAGAGAAGTATCATTGGTCGGTAAGTGAAGAAGAGCGCTGGTGTTTTAGAAACATCCCCTTTTATGCACGCTGGTACCGCTTTTATCTATTCCGGGCAAGGGCTTGCGACGGACTTTTGCCCTTTCTCTTGGGGGACGCAGGTTGGCAAGGGCTCGCGGGGACGGTAGGCGCCGCCAACGCTAACTTGCGTGAGGCGATCGAAGCATCTATTCGGGAGCAGGTAGGCGACGACGAGGCTCTGGTTAACGCCTTGATCCCGGATTATCCCCCAGGCGGCAAGCGCCCGGTACTCGACGACGGCCAATGGATCAATACGCTGAAAAGGGATCACGTTGAGTTGGTCACTGAAGCAATTGATCGAATCGAAGAGCAAGGCGTTCGCACAGTAGACGGAAACCTTTTCAAGGCCGACGTCTTGATTTATGGCACAGGGTTCAAGGCAGACCAGTTTCTCTCCCCCATGCGGATTGTTGGTCGCGATGGTCGCGATTTGCACGAGCTTTGGCAGGGCAATCCTCGAGCCTTCATGGGCATGACTATTCCGGGTTTTCCCAACTTCTACTGTCTGTACGGTCCAAACACAAATATCGTGGTGGGCAGCAGCATTATATTTGGCAGTGAATGTGAAATGCGCTACATCATGGGCTGCTTCAAAATGCAATTCGAACAACATAGGGTGACGCTTGAGGTGAGAGAAGATCGCTGGCGTGACTACAATGACGTCATAGATAGGCGTAGCCGTCAATGTGCATGGGGCTCTCCTAAAGTAGATAGCTGGTACAAGAATGATGAAGGCCGGGTTTCACAGAACTGGCCAGGGACACATTTCGAATGGTGGCAGCAGACCTGTGCGCCGGACCCTTCGGATTTTGTCGAGCCTAGGTGATCGTCTTCTTACCCGTTCGCGGGCACCAGTCGCAGAATCTGCCCGCCGCTCTTGTGTTCAAGTAAGAGTAATATGTGGCCTTCGGGCCCTGTTTCTATGTCGCGAATTCGGGCTAGTTGTTTCAGTACCACTTCCCAATGGACATAGTGTCCGTGGTCATCGAGTACGATGCGGTACAATTCTGACCCTTTGAGGGAGCCGACCAATGCATTGCCTTGCCAATGAGGAAACTGTTTCCCCTGATAGAAAATAAAGCTGCATACGGCCGGTGCTGGGGTCAGGTCGACGATGGGTTGCTCAATATCGTTTACTTCAAACGTAATATCCAGCCACTCAGCGTATTCAATCGGCGAGCCGTCGTAATTCAGTCCTAGTGAGTACAGCGGCCAACCGTAATTTCGTCCGGGCAGCCACATGTTGAGTTCATCGCCGCCGCGTGGTCCCATCTCAGTGGACCAGAGTGTATCCAGTCGTGTTTTGAATTCCAGCCCTTGGGGATTGCGGGGACCGTAGGTCCATTTACTGGGGTAGGCGTCGCCCCTATCAAGGAATGGATTATCCGATGGTATGCGGCCGTCTTCGTGGACGCGGTGTATTTCCCCCCACGGTTTGGTAAG